>NZ_JBFAJC010000003.1:0-411049 GCF_040655075.1 Actinoallomurus sp. NPDC050550
GGGAACGGCGGCGTCGAAGGCCTGCCGGTCGATCCGCCCTTCGTCGTCCTCGGGATCGAAGACGTCGGGGACGTCGATGAGGGGACGCCGGGGCGTACGCGACGAATGCCGACGGCTGCCGGACGGCTCCCGGACGGCGGGCGGACCCGCATCGACGTGCTGTGCGCGCATGCCGTACGAGCCCGCCCTCGTGAGGGGCGAACGTGCGTTGGAAGGATCAGCGCTCGTCGTCGGGCAGGTACCGCCCCGAGCCGAGCGTCTCGATGGGCCCGGCCGACGGCTCTGGCCCGAACGGCTCGCCGGTGCTCGGAGGAATCGGGGTGGGGCAGTAGTACTGCGGTCTCACGGCGAGGGCGTCCGTGATCATCCAGCCCCATCCGGAAGGCTGCCGGACCGCTTCGATCACGGCGAAGTCCTTCTGGTACTGCGCGATCACGAGAGTCAGCTGTTCGGCGAAGTCACCGGGGAGCTTGGGTGTCCGCCGTGGTATCTCACAGACGGCGACGGACGACGCCGTCGTATCGCTGGCGGCACGATGCCATATCCGAACGGACCTTCCGTCACCTTGGATCCGGATGATGTCGGCGGCTCGGACCAGCCCGTCTCGTCGCGTCTTGACCCAGACGTTCATCATGACCGAACCGTATGGCTCCCACGTCTGATCGTTCTCCGGACTGGTTCTGGATCTCCCGTCCCTAGGGATTCAGTTTGAGAAACCGCGTGTTGCCCGAACTCCTGGACGGGCCGGTGGGCGCGTCGTCCCGGCCGAGGTCGGGACGACGCGCGACCTGGGGTCGTCATCCGGCGGCGAAGGTGCGCATGACCAGGCCGGTGCGCGGCTTTGGACCGAAGGACGTCGACTTGCGGGGCACCTTTTCGCCGTTGGCCGCGACCGCCAGGACGTCCGGGACCTTGAGCGGGTTGAGGATCACCGCGGTGCCGCCCTTCCGCCGGGCCTTGTCGACCGCGCGGGCCGCGTCGTGGTGGACGATGCGCACGGTCCGCTCGTCGTCCTCGATCCCCCAGAGTCGGGGGATGAGCAGGCGGTGCAGTACGGCGGTGTCCAGGCCGCGCCACCGGTCGGAGGCGTCCTCCGGCATGGAGCGATCCACCTGGACGGGGTCGGGATCGGTGAGCAGGAAGAATCCCGCCTCACCGCCGAGCAGGAACGCCGTGTCGGTGTGCGCGGCGAGCCGCTCGAGCCCGGCCGGAAGATCCGGGCCGATCGCCTCGACGCGGAAGGCCGCCTTCGCGCGCCGTACGGCCTCGGAGAGGGGCAGGCCGGGGAGCACCCGGTGGATGGCGCCCAGCCGTGGCGGATAGGCGACGGAGTCGACGAGCAGCGCCAGTCCGTAGTCCCAGGGGCCCGGTCCGTCATACCGGCGGCGCAGCGCCTGGTAGGTCGCGTAGCGGTGGTGCCCGTCGGCGATGAGAGCCTGACGGCCCCGCAGATCCTCGGCGATCCTCGCCTGCGCGGCCGGGTCCCGGATCGCCCACAACCGGTGCCGTACGTCATCGCCCGTGGCGGTCTCCAGCACAGGGGGCAGAGACGAGGCGACGTCGTCGACCACCCGGGCGGCCGCCGAGTCGGCGCCGCCCTCGTACAGCAGGAAGATCGGCTCCAGGTTCGCCTCCATCGCCGACATCAGGGCCAGCCGATCCCGGACCGGACCGGGATAGACGTGCTCGTGCGGGAGGATCACCCGCGAGCCCTCGTCGTGCACGCCGACCGCCCCGATCAGCCCGCGCTGGACGACGGCGCCGGAGACCTCCTCATAGACGTACAACGCGGGCTCGTCGTCCACGGTGAGGATGCCGGACGCCAGCCACGACCGCAGCGTCTCGGCGGCCTCCTGGTAGTCGTCCTTCGGAAGGATCAGCCGGACGACGTTGTGCGGCTCCTCGGCCTCGAACCGCCCCAGCGACTCCTCGTCGATGAGGTCGTACGGCGGCGACGTCACCGCGGCGAGGGAGCTCACCCTCGCGGTGTCGTACCGCACGGCTCGGAATGGCCGCAGCGCAAGTCCGGGATCACTGGTCACATCGGGCATGTTAGATACCGCGTCATTGTTGGGACACAAGTGGAGTCGACGAACGGAGGCACACATGGTTCAAGGTGCGGATCACGGTCATGATTCCCAAGGTGCTCCGGCAGGCGGCGTCTACGAGTGGTACCAGCGAGGCCTGGAGCTACTCAACGGCGGCAGCCCGGCCGCCGCGATCCAGATCCTTGAACACGCCGCGGCCGCCGAGCCGTCTAGCCGGAGCGTGCGGGAGGCCCTTGCCCGCGCCCACTTCGGCGCGAAGCGGTACGCCGATGCCGCCGCCAACTTCCGTATGATCGTCGAGGCCGATCCGGCCGAGGACTACGCTCTGTACGGCCTGGGCATGTCGCTGACCCGCACCGGTGATCTCGCGGAGGCGGTCGAGCACCTCGCGCTCGCCTGCGCGATGTGCCCGGACAACAAGCACTACGCGACCGCACTGCGGCACGCGCGAGCCCGGAAGGGGTGACATGCGAGGGAGCGACCGGCCGCTCGCCGAGATCTACGACGTCGCCGTACTCGACCTCGACGGCGTGATCTACATCGGCCGCGACCCGGTGCCGGGCGCGGCCGAGGCGCTGGCCAAGGCGCGGGCGGGCGGGATGCGTCTGGCGTTCGCGACCAACAACGCCTCACGGACGCCGAGCGCGACGGCCGCGCTCATCACCGAGGTGGGGGTGCCCGCGGCGGCGGAGGACGTCGTGACGTCCGCGCAGGCCGCCGCCAGGCTCTTGGCGGAGCGACTTCCGGCCGGCTCGAAGGTCCTCGTCGTCGGCGGCACCGGCCTCCGGCACGCGCTCCGCGCCGCCGGCCTGCGTCCCGTCTCGACCGCCGCCGAGCGCCCCGCCGCCGTCGTGCAGGGGTTCACGCCAGGCCTCTCGTACGATCTGCTCGCGGAAGGGGGCCGGGCCGTCGCCGCGGGCGCGCTGTTCGTCGCGTCCAACGCCGACACCACGATTCCGAGCCCGGGCGGGCCGCCGAGGCCGGGCAACGGGGCCCTGGTCCAGGTGATCCGCACCGCGACCGGCGTCGACCCCATCGTCACCGGCAAGCCGGAGCTGCCCCTGCACCGCGAGACGATCCTGCGCACCGGCGCCGAGCGGCCGCTGATCGTGGGGGATCGCCTCGACACGGACATCGAGGGCGCCAACAACGGCGGCGCTGACAGCCTGCTCGTGCTGACCGGGGTGACCGACGCCCGAGCGCTGCTTGGCGCGCCCCCGCCGCATCGGCCGACATACCTCGCCGACGACCTGTCCGGTCTCCTCGTGCCGCATCCCGAGGTGCGGCGCGCCGACCGTTCCTACCGCTGCGGCGGCTGGACGATCGGCCCGGACTTCACGGTGACCGGTTCGGGCGATCGCGTCGACGCCCTGCGCGCGCTGTGCGTCGCCGCCTGGGAGTCGGGCGAAACCGCGAAGGCGGAGGAAGCCTTGACCCGCCTGCCCTGACTCGCCTGCGGTGAGCCGGCGCCGCTTGCCGGGCGGCGACGCGCGCTATCAGGCCGGCGCCCGTCGGGAGCGGCTCAGCGTGCCCACGGCGCGCCCGCCGGGGCCGCGATGGCGCCGCCACGCATGGCGCGCCCGACCACGCGAACGGCCGCGTCCATGGGACCGGCCCGGCGTGACGCGGTGGTTCCACGCGCGCCCCGGAGATGGAGCTGATCATCCGCTGTGACGCGATCGGCGGCCGTGGGCCGAGTAGGGAGTCTGAGGAGCCCGACGTCCGGCCGTTCGCCGGGTGTGTCGCTCCGATCCGACGTCAGAGGATCTTCCGGAGCCGCAGCAGGTCGCCCAGGCTGGCCTCGATCTTGAGCCGGCCCGTCGCCCAGGCCTTGGCCACGTGGAGCTCGTCGTCGGCCAGCGCCACCAGATCGTCGCTCTTCACGGTGAGCCTGACCTGGGCGCGGTCGGCGTCGTCCACGAGCTGGAAGTCGTCCAGGCCGTCCCCGTGGATGCGGGTGAGGAAGATCAGCCCGAGATCGGGCACGCGGCAGCTGATCGTTCGTTCCACGACGTGCCTGGCGAGCTCGTCGGCGTCCACCTCGGTGAGCCGGGTGGCGATGCGCTCGAGCGCCAAGCGTGCTTCCTGAGCGGTGGCCATCGTCAGGTCCGTTCCCCCGTCGTCGTCCTCGACACCGCTGTCGTCAACGGACGGTAGCGTTCTTCTTGAGCCGGACACGACCGGCGGCGAAGGGAAGGGTACAGGTGAACGGCACCGAAGTGGACACCTCAGGGGACGAGCGCGTCGACGCCGCGCTGGCGCGTCTGACCGAGCTGGAGCAGGCACCCCTGACCGAACACCCGGCGGTGTTCGACGACGTCCACCGGCGGCTGCAGGAGGCTCTCACGGGCCTCGACGAGAGCGCGTCATGACCGGCCCGATCGCGCTGTCGGCCGATCCGTCCGCGCTGTCGGTCGGGCTGTCCGCGCCGTGGGTCGGCTCGTCGGTGTCACCGGTCGGCCTGTCGGTGGCCGTCCCGTGAGCGCGCGTCGTCGGCTGGACAGCGAGCTCGTCCGGCGAGGACTGGCCCGGTCGCGCGAGCAGGCCGTGGACCTGGTCACCGAGGGACGCGTCACGGTCGCCGGCCGGACCGCTTCCAAGCCCGCCACCCAGGTGGAGACCTCCGCCGCCATCGTCGTACGGCCCGCGGAGTCGGGGCCGGAGTACGTCTCGCGTGGCGGGCACAAGCTGGCCGGGGCGCTCAAGGCGTTCGCCGACCTGAGGGTCGAGGGCCGCCGCTGCCTGGACGCCGGCGCGTCGACGGGCGGTTTCACCGACGTGCTCCTGCGCGCCGGTGCGGCGCACGTGGCCGCGGTCGACGTCGGATACGGCCAGATCGCCTGGTCCCTGCGCACCGACGACCGCGTGACGGTCCTGGAGCGGGTCAACATCCGCGACCTCGAGCCGGACCAGGTGATCTCCGACGGTGAGCCGCCCGACCTGGTCGTCGGGGACCTGTCGTTCATCTCCCTGCGCCTCGTCCTCGCGCCCATCCAGCGGTGCGTGGCCCCCGACGCCGACTACGTGATGATGGTCAAACCGCAGTTCGAAGTGGGCAAGGACCGCGTCGGCGCGGGCGGCGTCGTCCGCGACGCCGCACTCCGGGCGGAGGCCGTGCGCGACATCGCCTTGCATGCCGGGACACTGGGCCTGGGAGTCCGCGGCGTGACGGCGAGCCCGTTGCCCGGGCCCTCCGGAAACGTCGAATACTTCCTGTGGCTGCGAGCGGGCGCCCCGCCTCTCGACGAGGCCCAGGTGGACAAGGCCGTGGCAGAAGGGCCCGCATGACAGAGAAGAGATCCGTCCTGGTCGTCACCCACACGGGCCGCAGCGCGGCGGTGCGCAGCGCCCAGTTGGTGATCAGCCGGCTCAGTGACGCCGGCATCGCGGTGCGGGTGCTGGACAGCGAGGCCGAGGACCTGCACTGCGCTGGCGCCGACGTCATGCCGGTCTCCGCGGCGGCCACCGAGGGCGCCGAGATGGTCATCGTCCTCGGCGGCGACGGCACGATCCTGCGGGCCGCGGATCTGGCCCGGCGGTCCGGCATCCCGCTGCTCGGTGTGAACCTCGGCCACGTCGGCTTCCTCGCGGAGGCCGAGCGGGAGGACCTGGCCGCCACGGTCGACAAGGTCGCCGCACGCCGCTATGACGTCGAAGAGCGCATGACGATCGACGTCGTGGTCCGGCAGAACGGCACCGTCACCAACGCCAGCTGGGCGCTCAACGAGGCGGCCGTCGAGAAGGCCTCCCGGCAGCGGATGCTCGAGGTCGTCGCCGAGATCGACGGACGGCCGCTGTCGCGATGGGGGTGCGACGGTGTGGTCTGCGCCACTCCGACCGGCTCGACGGCCTACGCGTTCTCCGCCGGTGGTCCCGTCGTATGGCCCGAGGTCGAGGCGATGCTGGTCGTGCCGATCAGCGCGCACGCGCTGTTCGCCAGGCCCATGGTGGTCTCGCCACGGTCCGTCGTCGCGGTCGAGCTGCTCCCGAACACCTCGGGCGGCGTGCTGTGGTGCGACGGCAGCCGCCCGATCGACCTGCCTCCGGGCGCTCGGGTGGAGGTCCGCCGGGGCGAGCGGCCGGTCCGGCTCGCGCACCTGCATCAGACCCCGTTCACGGACCGGCTCGTCACGAAGTTCGGCCTGCCGGTCGCCGGCTGGCGCGGCCGCGTCCGCGAGGACTGACACACCTCCGCGAAGTGCGACATCCCCCCGCGAGGTGGGGCGTCTTCGCGAGACGTTGCGCTCACGAAGGGCGACGTCTTCGCGAGATATCGCCCCGCGAGGTGCGATGTCTTCGCGGATGTCGCCCCGTGAGGTGCGATGTCTTCGCGAGGTGTGACATGCCTCCCCGAAGTGTGACACGCCGCTGCGGCGTCCGCTTTGAGCTGGACGTTCGATCCCACTGGGTACCCACGAGGGCCTCCGCGGCGGTGGGGGCGACACGCCCGGTGGTTCCCTCTGCGGCGGCGTGCCGTCTACGCTGAGCCGAACACGTGTTCGCCTGGGGAGGTCCGGTCACGGTCCCGCACATCGGGGCCTAAAGGGCCATCATGACGGAGTAGCCTCGGGCGCGCCGGGTGTCTGCGACAGGAGGGCCTTCGTGACCGACGTGACGAGCCGCCAGGCAGGAAACACGAGGTGCCGAGCGAGCGGAGTGGTCGGTCGAACCGTGCCCATTTGCGCGTCTCCGGCACGGCGAGGGCCGGCTGCGGAACGAGTGCGACCGTCGGGCGACAGCCCGGTGGGTGATTCAACAGGACGGCTCGGGTTGAGGAGTACCGAGTCGCCGGGCGGGGAGGTCCGGTGAGCCGGGTACGGCCCATGGTCGAGGAAGTACGGATCCAGAACCTCGGGGTGATCGAGGAGGCCGTCCTCGAGCTTTCGCCGGGTTTCAATGTGGTCACCGGCGAGACCGGTGCCGGTAAGACGATGGTCGTCACGAGCCTCGGCCTGCTGTTCGGAGGACGAGCCGATCCACAGCGGGTCCGGCCCGGCGCCGACCGGGCGACCGTGGAGGGCCGCCTCGTCCTCGCCGAGGACGGCAAGGTCGCCGCGCGGGTCGAGGAGGCCGGCGGCGAGCTCGAGGACGATGCCCTGATCCTGACCAGGTCCGTCTCGGCGGAGGGCCGGTCACGGGCCCACGTCGGCGGCCGGCAGGCACCGGTCTCCGTCCTCATCAACCTCGCGGACGACCTCGTCGCCGTGCACGGCCAGTCCGACCAGCAGCGGCTGCTGCAGCCCGGGCGTCAGCGCGCGGCGCTGGACCGCTTCGCCGGCGACGACGTGGCCAAGCCGCTGCGCGCCTACACCGCCGCCTACCGGCGTCACCGGGAGGTGTCGTCGCTCCTGGAGGAGCTGACCACGCGCTCCCGGGAGCGGGCGCAGGAGGCCGACATGCTGCGGTTCGGCCTCGAGGAGATCGAGAAGGTCGATCCCAAGCCGGGAGAGGACGAGCTCCTGGCGACGGAGGAGCAGCGGCTCGCGCACGCCGACGCGCTCCGTACGGCCGCCACCACGGCGCACGAGGCGTTGCAGGGCGACCCGACCGCCACCACCGGTGTCGTCGACGCCATCGGGCTGCTCAGCGGCGCTCGCCAGGCCCTGGAGGCCGTGCGCTCCCACGACGAGGCGCTCGCCGGGCAGGCGGACCGCCTGTCGGAGGCCGTCTACCTCGTATCGGACGTCGCCGCCGAGCTCGCCGGCTATGCCGAGTCGGTGGAGGCCGACCCGGCCCTGCTGGCGAGCGTGCAGGAGCGGCGGGCGGCACTTGCCGGGCTGACCCGCAAGTACGGCGCGACCATCGCCGAGGTCCTGGAGTGGGCGGAGCAGTCCGCCCTGCGCCTGACCGAGCTGGACTCGGACGACGACCGCATCGACGAGCTGCGCGCCGAGCACGACGATCTCACCCGGCAGCTGACCGAGCTGTCCGCGGAGCTGACCGCCGTCCGTACGGCCGCCGCCGAGCGCCTGTCCGAGGCCGTCACGGCGGAGCTGGCGGCGCTGGCCATGCCGCACGCCAGCGTGGTCGTGGCGGTGACGGCGCAGGAGGAGTTCGGCCCGTACGGCGTGGACGAGGTCGAGCTGCGGCTGGCCTCTCACCCGGGCGCGCCGCCGCTGCCGCTGCACAAGGGGGCGTCGGGCGGTGAGCTGTCGCGCGTGATGCTGGCGATCGAGGTGGTCTTCGCCGGTGCCGACCCGGTGCCGACGTTCGTGTTCGACGAGGTCGACGCGGGCGTGGGGGGCAAGGCGGCCGTCGAGGTCGGCCGCAGGCTCGCCCGGCTGGCCAAGTCGGCCCAGGTGATCGTGGTCACCCATCTTCCGCAGGTCGCGGCGTTCGCCGACCAGCACTTGGTCGTGGAGAAGTCCAACGACGGCCGTGTCACCCGCAGTGGCGTGACCGCGCTGGACGCCGACGGGCGGGTCCGCGAGCTGTCCCGCATGCTCGCGGGAATGGAGGATTCGGAGCTGGGCCGGGCGCACGCCGAAGAACTGCTGGCCATCGCCGCCACCGAGCGCTGAGGGGCGGGCGGCCGAGCGCTGCGAGGGCGCACGGCCGTACGCCGGGGCGGCGGCCCGTCGTAGTGGGCGACCGGGCCTTGCGGCGGCCGGTCCGCGCGCATGATCGTACGCTGGGGCGGCGGGCCATCGTGCGGGCGATCAAGTGCCGAAGTGGGTGGGCGTCGCGCGGACGGACACCGTCCGTGGGCGAACGAACACGCCATAACGGTCGTCGATACCGGTGGCACTGTCCGGGCTCTGGCAGGATTGGCACCACGATGAACGACGTCTCCCCGAGAATCAAGAGCGGCGTCCGCCTCCGGGCGCCGCTGCGGCGTGGGCTGCGCCGTGACCGGCGGGAGGGGGAGACGGGTATCACCGGCGTCGCCCGCCTCGACGGCAAGACCAAGAAGCTGACCAAGCGCCTCCAGCCCGGCGACATCGCGATCATCGATCACGTCGACCTCGACCGGGTCAGCGCGGAGGCGCTGGCCACCTGTCAGGTCGCCGCGGTGGTCAACGTGGCGCGCAGCATCTCCGGGCGCTATCCGAACCTCGGGCCGCGGATCCTCGTGGAGGCGGGCATCCCGCTGATCGACGACGTGGGGCCGGACGTCTTCACCAAGGTTCACGAGGGCGACGTCGTCCGCATCGACGGCGAGACCGTCTATCTCGGCGAGCAGGTCGCCGCCAAGGGCATCCGGCAGACCGAGGAGTCGGTCGAGGCGGCGATGACCGAGGCGCGGGCCGAGCTGCCCGCCCAGCTCGAGGCGTTCGCCGCCAACACGATGGAGTTCCTCAAGCGGGAGCGGGATCTCCTGCTCGACGGCGTCGGCGTCCCGGACATCAAGACCGACCTCGATGGCCGTCACGTCCTCATCGTCGTGCGCGGCTATCACTACCGCGAGGACATCGCGACCCTCCGGCCCTACATCCGCGAATACCGTCCCGTGCTCATCGGCGTGGACGGCGGGGCCGACGCGCTGATGGAGGCCGGCTACCGGCCGGACATGATCGTCGGGGACATGGACTCGGTCTCCGACGAGGCGCTGACGTCAGGCGCCGAACTGGTCGTGCACGCCTACCGCGACGGCCGGGCGCCCGGCCTCAACCGCGTCCACGACCTCGGCCGGGAGGGCGTCGTCTTCCCCGCCGCGGGGACCAGCGAGGACATCGCGATGCTGCTCGCCGACGACAAGGGTGCCACCCTGATCGTCGCGGTCGGCACCCACGCGACGCTCGTGGAGTTCCTCGACAAGGGCCGCGCCGGAATGTCCAGCACGTTCCTGACGCGGCTGCGCGTGGGCAGCAAGCTCGTCGACGCCAAGGGCGTCAGCCGGCTCTACCGGAGCCGTATCAAGCTGTCGTCGCTGCTCATGCTGATCGCCGCCACGCTCGTCGCGATGGTCGCCGCAATCGTTTCCTCACCGGCCGGCGATGCCTTCGAGCCCATCGTCGCCGACTGGTGGCACCAATTCGTCTACTGGCTAAACGGACTCTTCACGTGATCGATTTCCGTTACCACCTCGTCTCCATCATCGCGGTCTTCCTCGCGCTGGCGCTCGGCCTTGTGGTCGGCGCCTCTGCGCTGCGCGGGCCGCTGGTCGACCAGCTGAAGGACAACTCGAACCGGCTGAAGAACAGCAACGAGGTGCTCCGTAAGGAGAAGGACGCGGCCGCGCAAGTGCGTGACTACGGCAGCCAGGTCACCGACGCGGTCGCGGCTCAGGTCGTCGCCGACCGGCTCAAGGACGAGAGCGTGGTGTTCGTCGAGGCCCCCGGCGCGGACGACCAGATGCGGGCGCAGACCGCCGACATGGTGAAGAAGGCGGGGGCGCGGATCAGCGGTTACGTCACACTGCAGAGCAAGTACCTCGACCCGAACCAGCAGGCCACGCTGAACGAGCTCACCGACCAGCTGAAGCCCGCCGGCCTGAACTTCCCGGCCGACGCGACGTCGTACGACCGCACGGCGAGCGAGCTGGCCTCGGTGCTGGTGACCAAGCAGGCGTCGCGCAACGGGCAGGAGGACCCGGCGGCCGGGCAGGTCCTGTCCGGTTTCAAGGAGGCGGGTTTCCTGACTTTCAGCGGGCAGCCCGCGAGCCGTGCGACACTCGCCATCGTGATCGCGCCCGCCGCCGCGAGCAACGACAAGAACGCAGACGCCCAGAACAAGGCGCTCGGCGCGTTGCCCATCGCCCTCTACACCTACGGCGGGGGCACCGTCGCGGTGGGCGACTCCGACTCGGCGACCCAGGGCGGCATGATCAAGGCGCTGCGCGACGACGACCATGCAGACGGGCACGTCTCCACCGTCGACACGGCGGACGTTCCGGCCGGCCGGCTGGCGGCGGTGCTCGCGCTGGCCGCCGCCAAGCAGGGCAAGGCCGGCGACTACGGCATCGGGTCGAAGGTGGACGGACCGCTCCCGACCCCCGTGCCGACGCCCACGCCGACGATGACGAAGACGAAGAAGTGAGGCGGCATGCGTAAGGCAGTGGCGGGGGCCGTACTGGGCGCGGCGGCGGCACGGGCGGCGTACGTCGCGTTGACCAGCCGTCCGCCTCGCGACGAGAAGCTCTGGGTGCGGACCAACCACCGCGGTGAGCCGGTGACCCTCCTCGAAGGGCCGGCGTTCGTGGTGGGCGCGGTGACCGCGGTGGCCGTGGCACCGGGCGTGCCGGCGCGGATGCGCGCCGCCGCGATCCTCGCGGGCGGCGCCACCGGCGCCCTCGGCGGATACGACGACCTCGCCGGGTCCGGTGACTCCCGGGGCTTCAGGGGCCACCTGTCGGCGCTCGCCCGCGGCGAGGTCACCACGGGCGCGGTGAAGATCCTCGGCATCGGTGCCGCCGGTCTGGCCGCCGCCGCGCTCGCGGGCAGCGGCGCGCCCACCCGCCGCGGCGCCCTGCTCGACGTCCTGATCAACGGCGCGCTCATCGCCGGCACCGCCAATCTGCTCAACCTGTTCGACCTGCGGCCCGGCCGGGCGATCAAGGCGGGGCTCCTGGCGAGCCCGCTGGTGTTCGCCGCGCCGTCGCCCTCGGTGCCGCGCGGCCGGTTCGCCGGGCTGCTCAGCGGCTCGGCCGTCGCGGCCGCCCCGCTCGGCGCGGCGATCGCCCTGCTGCCGGCGGACCTCGGCGAGCGCGCGATGCTCGGCGACGCGGGCGCGAACGCCTTCGGCGCGCTGATCGGGCTGTCGGCGACGGGCCTGAGCCGCCGGTCCCGCCTGGGCGTTCTCGCGGGCGTGACAGCGCTCAACGCCGCGAGTGAGGTCGTCAGCTTCACGAAGGTGATCCGGGCGACGCCGCCGCTGAACTGGCTCGACCAGCTGGGCCGCCGTCCCGTCGTACCGGAGGCGCGTCCGTCGGGCACCCCGTGACGGCACCGGACGTGACCGAGGAGGCCGGGGAGACCACCGTCGGCCGGGGGAGGGGCCTCGCCGGCGCCGCCGTCCTCATCGGCGTCATCACCATCTTCGCCCGGATCGTCGGGTTCTCTCGCAGCCTCGTCCTGTCCCACACCGTTGGCAACGACTGCCTGGCCACCGCGTACTTCACCGGCAACCAGGTGACGAACATCGTCTTCGAGGTGGTGGCGGGAGGCGCGCTGGCGAGCCTCGTCATTCCGGTCCTGGCGGGCCCCGCCGCCCGCCGGGCGCCGGAGGCCGGCCGGATCGCCTCGGCGCTGATGACCTGGACCGTGCTGATCCTCCTGCCCCTCACCCTGATCGCTGCCGCGGCCGCCCACCCCCTGATGGCGGACGTGCTCGTCCGCGGGCCGGTGCCGGGCTGTTCGCGCGACCAGGTGATCGACGCGGGCACGCGCATGCTGGTGGCGTTCGCCCCGCAGATCCTGTTCTACGGGCTCGCCGTGGTGCTGTACGGCGTACTGCAGGCCCACCGCAGGTTCCTCGGCCCGGCGCTGGCCCCCCTCGTGTCGAGCCTCGTCGTCATCGGCGCGTACCTGGCGTTCCTGTCGACCGGTGCGGCCTACCGGCAGGCCGCGAACCAGCACGACCTTTCCACCGTCACGCGGGGCGCGGAGCTGACGCTGTCGGTCGGGACGACGCTCGGCGTGGTCGCGCTCGTCGTCACCGTGGTCGGCCCGGCGGCGCGGCTCCGGCTCGGGTTGCTGCGGCCCACGCTGAGGTTCCCGCCCGGCGTCGCCGCGCGCATCCGGCGGCTGGCCCTTGCGGGCCTGGCCACGCTGGTCGCCCAGCAGGCCGCCTGGGGCATCGTCATCATCCTCGCGAACGCGAGGGGCGGGTCGGGCGCGCTGGCGGTCTACCAGTACGCCTGGGCGCTGTTCCAGCTGCCGTACGCCGTCCTCGCCGTCCCGCTGGCGACCAGTGCGTTCCCCGTCCTGTCGGCGCGCGCGAGCGACGGAGACCAAGAGGGCTTCGACCGTACCGCCGCGTCGACGACGCGCGCGATCGTGCTGCTGTCCTGCGCGGGGGCGGCCGTGCTGGCCGCGACCGCGCTGCCCGTGGCGCGGGTGTTCCTGCTCGGGACCAAGGGGGGCGTGCCGCCGTCGGATCTCGCCCGCGCGATCGTCGCCTTCGCGCCCGGCCTCATCGGCTACGGGCTGATGGCGCACATCGGCCGCGTCCTGTTCGCCGCCGGCAAGGGGCGGGCGTCGGCGGTCGCCCAGGTGACCGGCTGGATCGCGGTGATCGCCGCGGAGATCGCGCTGGTGGAGGCGGCAGGGCGGCGCGACGCCGTCGCCGCGCTCGGGCTGGGCAACTCGATCGGCATGACGCTCGCCGGCGTGCTCCTGCTGATCACCGTGGCGCGGACCCGCGGCAGGACGGCGTTCCGCGGCATGGGGCGGGCGGTCGCGACCGGACTGGCCGGCGCGGCGGCCGGGTACGCCGCGGGAGCCGGCGTGGTGGCGGCGTTCGGCGCGACCGGTCTGGCCGCCAGCGTCGGAGTGGGCGTCCTGGCCGCGCTGGCCGCCGGCGCCGTGTTCGCCACCGTCGCGTACGCGGGCGACCGGGACGATCTACGAGGCCTGATCGGGCGGAGACTGTGACGGAGAGGACAGCCGGAGTGGTGATGGACGGACTGAAGGTCGCGCTTGTGCTGGCGACGGCCGCAGGCGGGCTCGGACGGCACGTCCGGTCGGTGGCCGACGGCCTGCGGGCGCGCGGCGCGAAGGTCGTCGTCCTGGGCCCGGCCTCGGCCGACGCGCTGTTCGGCTTCACCGCGTCCGGCGCGGCGTTCGCCCCCGTCGAGATCTCCGACCGCCCGCATCCTCTGGGCGACGTACGCGCGATCGCCCGGCTTCGGCGCCTCACCCGGGACGCCGACGTCGTGCACGCGCACGGTCTGCGGGCCGGAGGACTGGCCGCGCTCGCCCGCGTCCGCACCGTTCCGGGGCCGCTGCGCCTCGGCACGGCGGGTCCGCCGCTCGTCGTCACACTGCACAACGCCTCCATCGCGGGGGGCCTGACCGGCGCGGCCTACGCCACGCTCGAACGCGTCGTCGCGCGGGGCGCGACCGAGGTCCTGGGCGTATCCCCGGACCTGGAGGAGCGGATGCGCTCGCTGGGCGCGCGCTCGGTGGGGCTCGCGCTCGTACCCGCGCCGGCCGCTCCGCCGTCCGACGACCCCGAGGCGCCGAAGCGGATCCGCGCCGAACTCGGCGCCGGAGACCGCCCTCTCATCCTGACGGTGGCGCGGCTCGCGGAGCAGAAGGGACTGCCGACCCTGCTGGACGCCGCCACCGACTGGGCCCGGCTGGACGCCGCGCCGCTGGTGCTCATCGCCGGGGACGGGCCGCTGGAGGCGGAACTGCGCGACCGGATCGCGGCCGAACGCCTCCCGGTGCGGCTGCTCGGCCGTCGTACGGACGTCGCCGACCTCCTCGCCGCCGCCGACGTCGCCGTCGTGCCGAGCGTCTGGGAGGGGCAGCCGCTGATCGTCCAGGAGATACTGCGCGCCGGCCGGCCCCTCGTCGCCACGCGCGTCGGCGGAGTGCCCGGCATGGTGGGGGAGGCGGCGCTGCTGGTCCCCTCGGGAGACGCCGCCGCGCTCGAACGCGCGGTGCGGCGCGTGCTCGACGAGCCTGCGCTCGCCGACCGGCTCGCGGTGGCCGCCGCCGAGCAGGCCTCCCGGCTGCCGACCGACGAGGACGCGCTCGACCAACTCGCCTCGGTGTACGCACGGGTCACCTCGAGCACACCTTGATCACGTCTCGGTACGACGAAGGTAAGCCTTTGTATATAGTCAGTGCCCAGGAGGGGAGTATTCCTTCGCGGCAGTGTCGTCATCACGGTCCCAGGAGCCACATGCGGCCCGGTGCTGTCGGCCCTTACCGATGAGTGAGGGCGGAAGAGACCTCCGGGGCCGTCGCCTGCCACCGGAGGAAGTGTTCTTGTGAACGTCACCCTTTGGGCCTGGGGTCTCACCCTGCTGGGGTTGCTCGCGTTCATCATGTTCGACCTGTGGGTGGTCGACCGTGGAAAGCCACGCGACTTCTCCATGCGGCAGGCGACCGCGTGGGTGACGTTCTACGTCCTCCTGGCGATCCTGTTCGGCATCGGCCTGCTGTTCGTGGTCGGGCCCGACTATTCGGCGCAGTTCTTCGCCGGCTACCTCACCGAGTACAGCCTCAGCGTCGACAATCTCTTCATCTTCTACGTGATCATGGCGCGGTTCGCCGTTCCCCGGGCCAACCAGCACAAGGTCCTGCTGATCGGCATCATGATCGCGCTGTTGATGCGAGGGATCTTCATCGCCGTGGGCGCCGCCGCCCTGGCCCGGTTCGAGTGGCTGTTCTACATCTTCGGCGGGTTCCTCATCTGGACCGCGTACGGCCTGGTGCGCGGTGACCCCGACGAGGACGAGTACGAGGAGAACATCCTCGTGCGCTGGATCCGCCGGGCCGTCCCGACGACGGAGGAGTACCACGAGCACCGGCTGACGGTCCACATCGACGGCAAGCGCCTCATCACCCCGATGCTGATCGTGATGGTCGCCATCGGATCGACCGACCTGCTGTTCGCCCTCGACTCCATCCCCGCGATCTTCGGGCTGACCAAGGAGTCCTACCTCGTCTTCACCGCCAACGCCTTCGCGCTGATGGGGCTGCGGCAGTTGTACTTCCTCCTCCGGGGACTGCTCGACCGCCTCGTGTTCCTCAGCAAGGGGCTCGCGTTCATCCTGGCCTTCATCGGCATCAAGCTCGTCCTCGAGGCGATGCACACGACCTGGTTCCCGAGCGTCCCGGAGATCTCGACGGCCCTCTCGCTCGCCGTCATCGGGGCGACGATGTTCGTCACCACCGTCGCCAGCCTCATCAGGGCCCCGCGCGGCGGGACGGAGGACCGGGAGTCCGGAGAAGGACCCGGTCAGACCGTCGCCGACGGCCCCGAACCCGGCCCGGCCGTTCCCGCTCCGGCGGTCCCGGACGACTCCGGCCCGGTCCCGGACGACTCCGGCCCGGTCCCGGACGACTCCGGCCCGGTCCCGGACGCCTCCGGCCCGGTCCCGGAGGCGGGCACGGACCGGGATCCCGCCCGCGACGATCTCGACGGCGGCGCCGACCGAGAGCCGGACGACACCGCCACGGACGAGTCGGACACCGACATGACCGACGTCGACGCGCGGGCCGGGCGCACGCGTCGCTGACCGCCTGCTTCATCAGGGATGTCCCGGACCAGGTTTTCGCCCTGTAACGTGATCACAGGGGAAGATTTCTGGGGAAGGTACGCATGCGCTTGCCCTCGATGGCGCCCGCGGTGACGCGGACGATCTCGATCGTGCTGGCGGTCGCCGCCGTCGGCATCCTGCTGGTCACCGCCCTCGCCGACCGGCACGGCAGCCGCAGACCGGACGCCCGGCCATCCCGCCCCGCCTCACCGGTGGCAGAGTCCACCATGCCGGGAAGCATCGACCTGCCGCCCACCACCGAGCCCGCGACGCCGCACGTGCGCGCCGCCGACGCCAAGACCTGGCTCCGCGCGCTCGCCGGCAAGTGGAGCCAGGCCGGGGGGAAGGACTACTTCCAGTTCCAGCCCGACGGCACCGGTCAGTGGATGGCGTTCGGCCAGAAACTGTGGAGCGGCAAGGCCACCCCGCGCGACGCGACGACGTTCGACCTGTCCGACCTCACCGGCCAGGGCGCCTCGTATTGGCGGGTCGAGTTGCAGAGCGGCCGCAAGAAGCTGTTCTTCGTCGGCCTCCAGAAGACCTATCGCAAGGCGTAGCCGCTCGCTCCTAGGCCTCGGCCAGGTCCTCCAGGACGTCGAGGGCCGAGACCAGCGCCGCGCGCTGCGCGGGCGACAGGGTGCCGAGCCGCTCGACGAGGAACGCCGACCGCTCGGTGCGCAGCTGTTCGAGCTGGCGGCGGCCCTCCGGGGTGATCTCCAGGAGCGTGGCCCGCCGGTCGTCGACGTCGGGTGTGCGACGCAGCAGGGACTGGGCCTCCAGGGAGGCGACCAGACGGCTCTGCGTCGGCGCGCTGACGCCCTCGGCGGCGGCCAGGTCACCGAGGCGTACTGGGCCGATCGCCTCCACGCTGGCGAGGGTCGACGCCTGGCTGGACGTCAGCGTCTGCGGGCCGTGCTGGCGGAGGCGACGGCTCAGCCGACCCAATGTCATGCGCAGCCGTGCCGCGAGCTCCACGTCCGTCAGACCCTCGGTCTCGGCCACCTGCCTGGTCACGCCCGTCATGCCCCTTTACCCGGCTCGCGTTCCCGGCGCGCTCCGCACGCCCCTCTCCACCAATCATTCCCTCATCACAGCCGCCGATATGCCGATCCGCGGCCTGGAGGGTCTCTCGGTGTACCCGACCAACGTCCGATTAACGACGATCGTGGCGCATTGTGGCCGGGATCACCAGCCCCGGGCGCGCGGACCCGCGGCGACCGTCTGCCCTCTGGGGCCGGTGCGCCGCGCGCGTGATCACCAGCCCCGGGCGCGCCACTCCTTGAGGTGCGGGCGTTCGCGGCCGAGACTGGTGTCCTTGCCGTGGCCCGGATAGATCCACGTCTCGTCCGGCAGGGTGCCGAAGACCCGCTCCTCGAGGTCGTCCATCAGCTGGTTGAACAGCGTCGCGTCGCCCCAGGTGTTGCCCGGCCCGCCCGGGAACAGGCTGTCGCCGGTGAACAGGTGTGGCGTGTCGCCGTCGCCGTACAGCAACGCTATCGACCCGGGGGTGTGGCCGCGCAGGTGGATCACGGACAGGGTGTTCTGCCCGACGCGGACGGTGCCGCCGTGCCGGACCGGCTCGGTGACGGGCAACGGCAGGACCTCGGCGTCGTCAGGGTGGGCCACGACCGACGGATGCGTCGCGTCGACGACGGAGCCGAGCGCGCCCCAGTGGTCCTGGTGGCGATGCGTCGTGACGACGCGGGAGAGGGGGGCGTCGCCGAGGAGCTCGAGCAGTCGCTCCGGTTCGGCGGCGGCGTCGATCAGGACCTGCTCGCCGGTGGCGGTGCAACGCAGGAGGTAGGCGTTGTTGTCGAACGGCCCGACGGCCAGCTTGGAGATCGTCAGGCCGGGCAGCTCGCGGACGTCGGGGGGACCGCCGACCTCGACATCGCCTGTGTAGGACACGCGCTCTCCCTCCAGTCGGCCAACGGGGACATGGCCGCAGACCCGTCCATCCTTTCACTCCCGCGCCGCTCGGCGCTCCGTGCGGCGGATGCCGCGGCGGGGTCCGGAACCGGGCCCGTCTAGACGTAGGCTCCCGTCATGGACGAAGATCTGCCGATCTGCCGCACGTGCGGGGTGCAGTACGGCGCGTCCCGTCCGGACTGCCCGATCTGCGAGGACGAACGGCAGTACGTCGGGTGGGACGGCCAGCAGTGGACCACGCTCGCCGAGCTGCGGGCCGCCGGGCACCGCGGCAAGGTCGCCGAGGAGGGCCCGGGCATCGTCGGCGTCGGTACCGAGCCGCCGACCGCGATCGGGCAGCGGGCGCTGCTCGTCCGCACTCCGTCGGGCAACGTTCTCTGGGACATGATCACCTACCTGGACGACGATCTCCTCGCCCAGGTCGCCGACCTCGGTGGCGTCGACGCGATCGCGATCAGCCACCCCCACTTCTACGGCTCGATGATCGAGTGGGCGCACGCCTTCGACGCGCCCGTCTACATTCACGAGGCCGACCGGGAGTGGGTGGCCCGGCCCGACGAGTCGATCGTCTTCTGGGACGGCGAGACCCGGGAGATCGGCGACGGGCTCACCCTCGTGAACGCGGGCGTGCACTTCGCGGGCGGCCAGGTGCTGCACTGGCGCGACGGCGAGGACGGCAGGGGCGCGCTGCTGACCGGCGACATCTTCACCGTCGTCCCGGATCGCCGGTACGTCAGCTTTATGTACAGCTACCCCAACCTGATCCCCGAGCGACCCCGGATCATCCGCCGCGCCCTGCGCCGCATGGAGCCGTTCCCGTTCGAGCGGGTGTACGGCGGCTGGTGGCGGCGGGTCGTCGCCGCCGACGGCACCGCTGCCGTACGCCGGTCGGCCGCGCGCTACCTCGAACGCGCCCTCGACGACGGGCCGGAGTAAACGTCGCATCGGCCCCACCGGCCTCCCGTGTTTCGGTGGCGATCTCTCTTCGAACACGTGTACGGTTCTGCTGCGACGAGGAGCCCGCCGTCAGGCGCGACTGGAAGAAAACCGTCCGTCTCCTCGTTAGCCTGAAGCTGACCTGTCTCAACCAGGCTCTAGGGGATAGCGAATACGCCGTGGCTGACCGTCTCATCGTGCGCGGAGCGCGTGAACACAACCTCAAAGACGTCTCACTCGATCTTCCGCGCGACGCGCTGATCGTGTTCACCGGGATGTCCGGCTCGGGCAAGTCCAGCCTGGCGTTCGACACGATCTTCGCGGAGGGCCAGCGCCGCTACGTCGAGTCCCTGTCGGCGTACGCCCGTCAGTTCCTCGGCCAGATGGACAAGCCCGACGTCGACTTCATCGAGGGGCTGTCCCCGGCGGTCTCGATCGACCAGAAGTCGACGTCCAAGAACCCTCGTTCGACCGTCGGCACCATCACCGAGGTCTACGACTACCTCCGTCTGCTGTGGGCCCGCATCGGGCACCCGCACTGCCCGGTCTGCGGCCGCCCGATCTCCAAGCAGACGCCCCAGCAGATCGTCGACCGGGTGATGGAGTTCGACGAGGGCAGCCGGTTCCAGGTGCTGGCCCCGGTGATCCGCGGCCGCAAGGGCGAATACGCCGAGTTGTTCCGCGACATGCAGACCAAGGGCTTCTCCCGCGCCCGCGTCGACGGCAACCTCGTACGCCTCGACGAGGCGCCCAAGCTCAAGAAGTACGAGAAGCACGACATTGAAGTCGTCGTCGACCGGCTGAGCGTCAAGGACAGTTCGCGCCGCCGGCTCGCCGATTCGATCGAGACGGCGCTCGGGCTCACCGGCGGCACGGTCATCCTCGACTTCGTCGACCTGCCCGAGGACGACGAGCAGCGCGAGCGGATGTTCTCCGAGCACCTCTACTGCCCGTACGACGACCTGTCCTTCGACGAGCTCGAGCCGCGGTCCTTCTCGTTCAACTCCCCGTACGGCGCCTGCCCCGACTGCACCGGCCTGGGCACCCGCATGGAGGTCGACCCGGAGCTGGTCGTGCCCGACCCGGAGAAGACCCTCGAGGAGGGGGCCATCTCGCCGTGGTCGAACGGCCACATCAGCGACTACTTCCTGCGGCTGCTCGGCGCACTGGGCGACGCGCTGGGCTTCGACCTCGACACCTCCTGGGAACGGCTCCCGGCCAAGGCCCGCAAGGCGATCCTGCAGGGCCACGACACCCAGGTGCACGTCAGTTACCGCAACCGGTACGGCCGGCTGCGGTCCTACTACACGACGTACGAGGGCGTGATCCCGTACGTCCAGCGGCGCCACTCCGAGGCGGAGAGCGACTCCAGCCGGGAGCGGTTCGAGGGCTACATGCGGGAGATCCCGTGCCCGTCGTGCGAGGGCAAGCGGCTCAAGCCGGTCGTCCTCGCGGTCACGGTCAACGACCGGGCGATCGCCGACGTGGCGGCCATGCCGATCGGGGAGTGCGCGAAGTTCCTGCTCAACATGGAGCTGAGCGAGCGGGAGAAGCACATCGCCGAGGCGGTGCTCAAGGAGATCAACGCCCGGCTCGGCTTCCTGCTCGACGTCGGCCTCGACTACCTCAGCCTGGACCGGGCGTCGGCGACCCTGGCCGGCGGTGAGGCGCAGCGCATCCGCCTGGCCACCCAGATCGGCTCCGGGCTGGTCGGCGTGCTGTACGTCCTGGACGAGCCGTCGATCGGGCTGCACCAGCGCGACAACCACCGGCTGCTCGAGACGCTGATCCGGCTGCGCGACATCGGCAACACCCTCATCGTCGTCGAGCACGACGAGGACACCATCCGGGCCGCCGACTGGGTCGTGGACATCGGTCCGGGCGCGGGCGAGCACGGCGGCCAGATCGTCGTCAGCGGCACGGTCGAGGACCTCCTGGCCAGCGAGAGCTCGATGACCGGGGCGTACATTGCCGGCCGCAAGGAGATCGCCGTCCCGGCGATCCGCCGAAAGCGCCAGCGCGGGCGCGAGCTGGTCGTCAAGGGCGCCCGCGAGCACAACCTGCGCGACATCGACGTCGCGTTCCCGCTCGGCGTCTTCACCGCCGTCACCGGCGTGTCGGGGTCGGGCAAGTCGACGCTGGTCAACGACATCCTCTACACCTCACTGGCCAAGAATCTCCACGGGGCGCGCACGGTGCCCGGCCGGCACAAGCGGATCAACGGGGTCGACCAGCTCGACAAGGTCGTCCACGTCGACCAGTCGCCGATCGGCCGCACCCCGCGGTCCAACCCGGCCACCTACACGGGCGTGTTCGACCACGTCCGCAAGCTGTTCGCGGCGACCGCCGAGGCGAAGGTCCGCGGCTACCAGCCCGGCCGGTTCTCGTTCAACGTCAAGGGCGGGCGCTGCGAGGCGTGCTCGGGCGACGGCACCATCAAGATCGAAATGCAGTTCCTGCCCGACGTCTACGTGCCCTGCGAGGTCTGCCACGGCGCCCGGTACAACCGGGAGACCCTCGACGTGCACTACAAGGGCAAGACGATCTCCGAGGTCCTCGACATGCCGATCGAGGAGGGCCTGGAGTTCTTCGAGGCCATCCCGGCGATCCGCCGCCACCTGCAGACGCTCAACGACGTCGGTCTCGGCTACGTCCGGCTCGGCCAGCCCGCGCCGACCCTGTCCGGTGGCGAGGCGCAGCGGGTCAAGCTCGCCTCCGAGCTGCAGCGCCGCTCCACGGGCCGCACGATCTACGTGCTCGACGAGCCCACCACCGGCCTGCACTTCGAGGACATCCGCAAGCTGCTCGGCGTGCTGAACGGTCTCGTCGACAAGGGCAACACCGTCATCGTCATCGAGCACAACCTCGACGTCATCAAGACGGCGGACTGGATCATCGACATGGGCCCGGAGGGCGGCTCGCGCGGTGGCACCGTCGTCGCGACCGGCACCCCCGAGGACATCGCGAACGTCGGGGAGAGTCACACGGGCCAGTTCCTCGCCAAGATCCTCGGCGTCTGACGGAAGGCATCGGCCGGAGGCCCGCTCGCCCATCAGCGGGACGGCCTCCGGAACGCCGCGCCGCGAGCATGCTCCGCCCGCCGGGCCGCTGGGCGGCCCCGGCGGCGTCGGGCTGACTCGGGTCATCACGTCCGGAACCGGGCGATAGCATGAGCCCGCGATGTACTACAGCGTGTAGTACATGACCTCGTGGGGAGACGGATGACAGAGGAAGCGGTGGGCTGCTGCTCCCGGCGGCGGCTGCTGGGAACGGCGGCGCTGGCGGGCGCGGGGATGATCGGCCTCGGCGCGTGCGGGACGCGGTCGGCGAAGGCCATCGTGCCTCCGGCGATCAAGGGCAAGGTGATCGCCCGGACCGGGGAGATTCCCGTCGGCGGCGGCAAGGTCATCGACAAGTGGAAGATCGTCCTGGCGCAGCCGTCGCAGGGGACGTTCAAGGCGTTCACCGCCACCTGCACCCACCAGGGATGCACCGTCGGCAGCCCGGAGGACGGCGTGATCACCTGCCCCTGTCACGGCAGCGAGTTCAATGCGACGGACGGATCGGTCAAGCAGGGACCGGCCGGCGCGCCCCTGCAGGAGTTCACCGTGCGGGTGCAGGGCGACGGAATCATCATCGAATAACGTTGAACCGAACGGACATGCCCTCCGTGAAACCCGGATGTAGACCCGAACACGAGGAGGAGTCCATGCCGTTCGATCCCTCGGCCGCTCCGGCCGCCGGTTCCGCGGACGCCGACACCGAACCGGGCACGGCGCCGACGCGCCGTGGAATGCTGCTCGGCGTCGGCCTGGCCGGCCTGGCCGGCACGCTCACCGCCTGCGGCGGGTCCGGCGCGAAATCGGCGAGCGGTGGCGGCGGGCTCGGCAAGTCCTCCGACATCCCCGTCGGCGGCGGAAAGATCTTCAAGGATCAGAAGATCGTCGTCACCCAGCCGAAGAAGGGGGAGTTCGTGGCGTTCAGCGCGGTCTGTACCCACCGGGGCTGCACGGTCGGCACGGTCTCCGACGGCACCATCGACTGCCCGTGCCACGGCAGCAAGTTCCATATCAGCGACGGTTCCGTCGCCCACGGCCCGGCGGCGCAGCCGTTGCCGAGCAAGTCCGTCAAGGTGGAGAACGGCGAGATCAAGCTGGCCTGACCGTACGGGACGACGCCCCGGCCCGAGCGGGCGGCAGGCCCCGGGCTCGGCCGCCGTCACCGCGGCGCGGTCCGGTCCTGGGACCAGGCGGTCGCCGGGACCGGGCCGCAGGTGTCCGTACGGAGCCGGGGCAGCGCCGAGGAATGGTCCTCCCAAATCACCACTGAAGCCGCCTCGCTCCGCGAGCGCATTAGGCTTACGGCGTGGCAGATCCGGCGACCTATCGGCCCGCGCCCGGCTCCGTACCTGAATCGCCCGGGGTCTACCGATTCCGCGACGGGACCGGCCGGGTCATCTACGTGGGCAAGGCGAAGAACCTCCGTGCCCGGCTGAACTCCTATTTCGCCGACTTCGCGGGACTGCATCCGCGCACCCAGACGATGCTGCAGACCGCCACCGACGTCGCCTGGACGGTCGTCGGCACCGAGGTCGAGGCGCTCCAGCTGGAGTACTCCTGGATCAAGGAGTTCGACCCGCGGTTCAACGTGAAGTACCGCGACGACAAGTCCTATCCCTACCTCGCGGTGACGATGCACGAGGACGTCCCGCGCGTCCAGGTCATGCGCGGCGCCAAGAAGAAGGGCGTCCGCTACTTCGGCCCCTACTCCCACGCGTGGGCGATCCGCGAGACCGTCGACCAACTGCTGCGGGTGTTCCCTGTGCGCACCTGCTCGGCCGGGGTGTTCCAGCGGCAGCGTCAGATGGGCCGGCCCTGCCTGCTCGGCGACATCGGCAAGTGCTCCGCGCCCTGCGTCGGGCGGATCACCGAGCAGGGCCACCGCGATCTGGCCGAGGACTTCTGCGCCTTCATGGCGGGCGACACCGCGCGCTTCATCAGGGCCCTCGAGAAGGACATGAAGGCGGCCGCCGCCGAGCAGGAGTACGAGCGCGCGGCGCGGCTGCGCGACGACATCCGGGCGCTGCAGCGGGCGCTGGAGAAGCAGTCCGTGGTGCTGGGCGACACCACCGACTGCGACGTGATCGCCTTCACCGACGACCAGCTCGAGGCCGCCGTACAGGTCTTCTACGTCCGCGGCGGGCGCATCCGCGGCCAGCGCGGCTGGGTGGTCGACAAGGTCGAGGACGTCACGACCGGCGAGCTCGTCGAGCAGTTCCTGCTCCAGATGTACGGCGAGACCGCCGCCGAGGCGGTGCCCCGGGAGATCCTCGTGCCCGCGTTGCCGCCCGACACCGACGCGGTCGTGGAACTGCTCGCGGAGCACCGAGGCGGCCGGGTCGACCTGCGCGTTCCCCAGCGCGGCGACAAGAAGACGCTGATGGAGACCGTCGAGCGCAACGCCGTCGAGGCTTTCAAGCAGCACAAGACGCGCCGGGCGACCGACCTGACGACCCGCAGCAAGGGCCTGCAGGAGCTCCAGGACGCCCTGGAGCTCGAACAGGCGCCGCTGCGCATGGAGTGCTACGACGTCTCCAACCTCCAGGGCACCAACGTCGTCGCCTCGATGGTCGTCTTCGAGGACGGCCTGGCCCGCAAGGGCGAATACCGGCGGTTCTCCATCAAGACGGTCGAGGGCCAGGACGACGTGCGCTCGATCCACGAGGTGATCCGCCGGCGCTTCAAGCGCTACCTCGAGGAGACGGAGAAGACCGGCGAGCTGGACGTCCTGGGCGAGCCGGAGGCCGGCGGGCCGATCGACCCGGAGACCGGAAGGCCGCGCAAGTTCGCCTATCCGCCGAACCTCGTCGTGGTCGACGGCGGCCCGCCGCAGGTGGCCGCCGCCCAGCGGGCGCTCGACGAGCTCGGCATCGACGACGTCGACGTGTGCGGCATCGCCAAGCGACTGGAGGAGATCTGGCTGCCCGGCGACGAGGACCCGGTGATCCTCCCGCGCAACAGCGAGGCGATGTACCTCGTACAGCGGCTGCGCGACCAGGCGCACGACTTCGCCATCCGGTACCACCGGACCAAGCGCAGCAAGGGCATGCTCGTCAGCGAGCTCGACGACGTCCCCGGCCTCGGGCCGGGCCGTCGTAAGGCGCTGATCAAGCACTTCGGGTCGGTGAAGCTCCTCAAGGAGGCCGGTCCGGACCAGATCGCGGAGGTTCCTGGCATCGGACGCCGTACGGCTGAGAACATCGTCGCGGCGCTGCGCGGCCACGACGGGGCCGCACCAGGCGCTCAGGACGGGGCGGCGTCACCGGCCCAGGACGGGGGAGACAGGACGTGAACCACACGACAGGGGCGAATCTCACGGTCGGGCCACAGGTGCCCGACATAGTGATCATCACCGGCATGTCGGGCGCCGGGCGGAGCACGGCCGCCAAGTCGCTGGAGGACCTGGACTGGTTCGTCGTCGACAACCTGCCGCCCGCGCTGCTGGCCACGATGGCCGACCTGGCCGAGCGGGGCAAGGGGGCGGTGCCGCGCATCGCGGTCGTCGTCGACGTGCGCAGCCGCGCCTTCACCACCGACCTGCAGTCGGCCTTCGACGACCTCGAGGCGCGGGGCGCGCACCCGCGCGTGGTCTACCTCGAGGCGTCCGACGACGTCCTCGTCCGCCGCTTCGAGAGCGTACGCCGGCCGCATCCGCTGCAGGGCGACGGCCGGATCGTCGACGGCATCGCCCGCGAGCGCGAGCGGCTGCGCGAGGTGCGGGCCGAGGCCGATCTCGTCCTGGACACCAGCGCGCTGAACGTCCACGAGCTGCGGGCCAAGATCGTCGAGTTCTTCGGCGGCGAGGCGGCGGAGTCGAGCCTGCGCGCGACCGTGGTCTCCTTCGGCTACAAGTACGGCCTGCCCGTCGACGCCGACCTGGTCGTCGACTGCCGGTTCCTGCCGAACCCGCACTGGATCCCCGAGCTGCGCCCGCAGAACGGCCGCGACGCGGCGGTGCGCGACTACGTGCTGTCCCGGCCGGGGGCCAAGGAGTTCCTCGACGCCTACACCGAGGTGCTGCGGCTCCTCGTGGAGGGGTACGAGCGCGAGGGCAAGCACTACGTGACGCTCGCCGTCGGCTGTACGGGCGGCAAGCACCGCAGTGTCGCCATGGCCGAGCAGTTCGGCGCCCGGCTGGGCGACGAGGGGCTCGAGGTAAGGGTCGTCCACCGGGATCTGGGACGGGAATAACCGCACGTGACTTCCCCCAAGGTCGTCGCCCTCGGCGGCGGGCACGGATTGTTCGCCTCGTTGTCCGCGCTGCGGCACGTCACCGACCGGCTCACGGCCGTCGTGACCGTCGCCGACGACGGCGGGTCCAGCGGCCGGCTGCGGCGGGAGCTCGGCGTCCTGCCGCCCGGCGACCTGCGCATGGCCCTGGCCGCGCTGTGCCGCGACGACGACTGGGGACGCACCTGGAGCGAGGTCGTCCAGCACCGCTTCCGCAGCCAGGGCGAGCTGCACGGGCACGCCGTGGGCAACCTGCTGATGGTGGCGCTGTGGGAGCTCCTCGACGATCCGGTCGCCGGCCTCGACTGGATGGGGCGGCTGCTGGGCGCGGAGGGCCGGGTGCTGCCCATGGCGTCCGTCCCTCTCGACATCGTCGCGGAGGTCCGCGGCGCCGACCCGGAGCGGCCGCAGGAGATCACGCACGTTCAGGGCCAGGTGGCCTGCGCGAAGACGCCGGGACAGGTGCTGAGCGTCTCCCTGGTCCCCGCGGACCCGCCCGCCTCCCCGGAGGCGCTGCGCGCCATCGAGGAGGCCGACTGGGTCGTCTTCGGGCCCGGCTCCTGGTTCACCAGCGTGCTGCCCCACCTGAAGGTGCCGGAGCTGGCCGACGCGCTGCTGCGCACCTCGGCCCGGCGGATCGTCGCGCTCAACCTCGAACCCCAGCCCGGCGAGACCGACGACTTCTCGCCGGAGCGGCATCTGGAGGTGCTGCGGGCGCACGCCCCCGACCTCCGGGTCGACATCGTCCTCGCCGACCGGAATGTCGTCGAAGAGCGCGATGTTCTTGAAAAGGCGGCACGTACCCTCGGTGGAACGCTCGTGCTGGCCGACGTGGCGGCCGGAGATGGATCTCCACGGCATGATCCGGCACGGTTGGCCCAAGCGTTCGCACAGATCTTTGTCAGCGGCCACTGTCCCCGGCAAGATTCCGCGAGACTGCCCTGACGGGATGATGGCTACAGGGGGAGGATCACATCCATGGCGATGACCGGCGTGGTGAAGGACGAGCTGAGCAGGCTGTCCGTCATGAAGCCGTGCTGCCGCAAGTCCGAGGTGTCGACGCTGCTGCGCTTCGCCGGGGGCCTGCACATTGTCAGCGGGCGCATCGTGATCGAGGCGGAGCTCGACACCGGAGCCGCGGCGCGACGCCTGCGCAAGGACCTCGCCGAGGTCTTCGGCCACACCTCCGACGTCGTGGTGCTGGCGCCGAGCGGTCTGCGCAAGGGCAACCGGTACGTCGTGCGGGTGTTCCGCGACGGTGAGTCCCTGGCCCGCCAGACCGGGCTGATCGACAACAACGGCCGCCCGGTCCGGGGCCTGCCCCGGCACGTCGTCGCCGGGGGCGCCTGCGACGCCGAGTCGGCGTGGCGCGGGGCGTTCCTGGCGCACGGGTCGCTGACCGAGCCCGGCCGGTCGATGTCGCTCGAGGTCACCTGCCCTGGACCGGAGGCCGCCCTGGCCCTGGTCGGCTCGGCCCGGCGGCTGCGGATCCACGCCAAGGCGCGCGAGGTGCGCGGCGTGGACCGCGTCGTGGTCCGCGACGGTGACGCGATCTCGGCGCTGCTGACCCGGCTCGGCGCGCACGACTCGGTGCTCGCCTGGGAGGAGCGCCGCATGCGCCGCGAGGTGCGCGCGACCGCCAACCGGCTGGCCAACTTCGACGACGCCAACCTGCGCCGCTCCGCGCGGGCCGCGGTCGCGGCCGGAGCGCGCGTCGCGCGCGCCCTGGAGATCCTCGCCGACGACGCCCCGGAGCACCTCGTCGCCGCCGGCCGGCTGCGGCTGGAGCACAAGCAGGCGTCGCTGGAAGAGCTCGGGCAACTCGCCGACCCGCCGCTGACCAAGGACGCCATCGCCGGCCGGATCCGGCGGCTGCTGGCCATGGCCGACAAGCGCGCCATGGACCAGGGCATCGCCGGCACCGAGGCCAACGTCACCGCCGACATGCTCGCCCCCTGATCGACTTTCGCCGGGGGATCCGGCGAAAGAACTCCGGCGGGGATGCCGAGGGCGACGCGTCGGCTCCGGCTGAACGGTGACGCGCGCCCGGCGGGGCGCTCGGCGGAGCAGGAGACCGACCCTGAGGCCCTGCCGCACCGCCTGGTGCGGCAGGGCCTCGGTGCCACTTCCACGCCCGCACGCCAGGCCTCACGGGCCTCGCCGCCCGGACGCAATCTCCTGAGTGACGGCCGTCACTTCAGATGAATCGCCTTTTCTGTATCGATTTGGTCTAGACCATTAGGTCTAGACCAAATACGCTTTCCCTGGTCCGCCGCCCGCCTTCGGATGTTGGCTCCCGGCAGGGCGGCGGACCGGTCGCTTCCCACCCGGTGGTTACAGTCACATCACACCGGGTTCGGTAGGGTCGACCTGAGAGCACATACGTCAGGTTCACAGGCCCCGGTGACGTCCGGGGAACGAAGCATGAGGAGATCGGTGCCGTGACCATCCGGGTTGGCGTTAACGGCTTCGGCCGCATCGGCCGCAACTTCTGGCGAGCGCTGAACGCCGCCGGTGGCGACGTCGAGGTCGTGGCGGTCAACGACCTCACCGACAACGCCACGCTCGCTCACCTGCTCAAGTACGACAGCATCCTCGGCCGGCTCCCCGAAGAGGTGAAGGCCGGCGCGGACGAGATCACCGTGGGCGGCAAGACCATCAAGGCCTTCGCCGAGCGCGACCCGGCCAAGCTGCCGTGGGGCGACCTGGGCGTCGACGTCGTCATCGAGTCGACCGGCCTGTTCACCGACGCCAACAAGGCGAAGGTCCACGTCGAGAACGGCGCGAAGAAGGTCATCATCTCCGCGCCGGCCAAGAACGAGGACGTCACGATCGTCATGGGCGTGAACGACGACGCCTACGACCCGGAGCTGCACACCGTCATCTCCAACGCGTCCTGCACCACCAACTGCCTGGGCCCGATGGCGAAGGTCATCAACGACACCTTCGGCATCGAGCGTGGTCTGATGACCACGATCCACGCCTACACCCAGGACCAGAACCTCCAGGACGGCCCGCACAAGGACCTCCGCCGCGCCCGCGCCGCCGCCATCAACATCGTCCCGACCAGCACCGGGGCCGCCAAGGCCATCGGTCTCGTCCTGCCGGCGCTGAAGGGCAAGCTCGACGGCTACGCGCTGCGCGTTCCGGTGCCGACCGGCTCGGCGACCGACCTCACTGTCACGGTCGGCCGCGAGACCAGCGTCGAGGAGGTCAACGCGGCGCTGCGCGAGGCGGCCGAGGGCCCGCTGCGCGGCATCCTCACCTACACCGAGGACCCGATCGTCTCCTCCGACATCGTCACCGACCCGGCGTCCTGCATCTTCGACTCCGGACTCACCAAGGTGATCGGTGACCAGGTCAAGGTCGTCGGCTGGTACGACAACGAGTGGGGCTACTCCAACCGTCTCGTCGACATCACCAAGCTGGTGGGCTCGCGGCTCTGACGGGTCAGGGCCCGCCCGGCCCGGCAACGGCGACACGAACGAGCGCAGCAGGCGGTGAGCCTGCTGCGCTCGTTCCCACACGACCAGGAGTGCGATCAATGAGCATGTCCACGATCGACGATCTCGGCGACGTGCGCGGCAGGCGGGTGCTGGTCCGCTCGGACCTCAACGTTCCGCTGCAGGACGGCGTGATCGGGGACGACGGCCGGATCCGGGCCAGCGTCCCGACCATCACCAAGCTCGCCGACAAGGGCGCCCGCGTCATCGTGTGCGCCCACCTCGGCCGCCCCAAGGGGCAGGTGAAACCGGAGTTCTCCCTCGCCCCCGTCGCGAAGCGGCTGGGTGAGCTGCTGGGCCGCGAGGTCCGCTTCGCCACCGACACCGTCGGTGACTCCGCGCAGGCGACCGTCGACGCGCTCCAGGACGGCGAGGTCGCCCTCCTGGAGAACCTCCGCTTCGAGGCCGGCGAGACCAGCAAGGACGACGCCGAGCGCGGCGCGTTCGCCGACCGGCTCGCCGCCCTCGCCGAGCTGTACGTCGGCGACGGCTTCGGCGCCGTGCACCGCAAGCACGCCAGCGTCTACGACGTGCCGCAGCGGCTCCCGCACGCGGCCGGCGGCCTCATCGCCGCCGAGGTCGAGGTGCTGCGGCGTCTCACCGGCGAGCCCGCCCGGCCGTACGTCGTCGTGCTGGGCGGCGCGAAGGTCTCCGACAAGCTCGGGGTCATCGCGAATCTCCTCGGCAAGGTCGACCGGCTGATCATCGGCGGCGGCATGGCATACACCTTCCTCAAGGCCCAGGGCCACGAGGTCGGCAATTCGCTGCTGCAGGAGGACCAGCTCGACCAGGTCCGCGGGTTCATCGAGGAGGCGCGCAAGCGCGACGTCGACCTCGTCCTGCCGATCGACGTGCTGGCCGCCACCGAGTTCGCCCCCGACGCGCCGCACGAGGCCGTCGAGGCGACCGCCATCCCGGCCGACCGGGAGGGCCTGGACATCGGCCTGCGCACCCGTGAGCTGTTCGCGAGCAAGCTCGCCGACGCGGCCACCGTCTTCTGGAACGGCCCGATGGGCGTCTTCGAGTTCGACGCCTTCGCCGGCGGCACCCGCGCGGTGGCCGAGGCGCTGATCGCGTCGAAGGCGTTCACCGTGGTCGGCGGCGGCGACTCGGCCGCGGCCGTACGCAAGCTCGGCCTCCCTGAGGACGGCTTCTCCCACATCTCGACCGGTGGCGGCGCGAGCCTCGAGTACCTCGAGGGCAAGACGCTGCCCGGCCTGGCCGTCCTGGAGGACTGAACGTGGCCGCCAAACCCGCACCGCCGCAGCGCAAGCCGCTGATCGCCGGTAACTGGAAGATGAACCTCACGCACTTCGAGGGCATCGCGCACGTCCAGAAGATCGCCTTCGGCCTCAGGGAGGCCGACTACGAGGCGGTGGACGTCGCATTGCTGCCGCCGTTCACCTTCATCCGCAGCATGCAGATGCTGGTGGACGCCGACAAACTCGCGCTGACGTACGGCGCGCAGGACGTGTCGGCCCACGACAAGGGCGCCTACACGGGAGAGATCTCGGCGTTGATGCTCGAGAAGCTCGGCTGCGCGTACGTCCTGGCCGGGCACTCCGAGCGCCGGGAGTACCACCGCGAGGACGACGCGCTCGTCAACGCCAAGGTGAAGCAGGCTTTCAAGCACGATGTGACGCCGATCCTGTGCGTCGGTGAGGGCCTGGAGATCCGTAAGGCGGGCGAGCACCTGTCCCACACGCTCTCCCAGGTCGAGGGCGGGCTGCAGAAGGTCCCCGCCGAGCAGGCGCAGCGCGTCGTCATCGCCTACGAGCCGGTCTGGGCGATCGGCACCGGCGAGGTCGCCACCCCGGAAGACGCGCAGGAGGTGTGCGGCGCGATCCGGAAGCGGCTGGCCGAGCTGTACAGTGGAGATCTCGCCGAGCAGGTCCGCGTGCTCTACGGGGGCTCCGTCAAGGGCGGCAACATCGCCGGGATCATGGCGAAGCCGGACATCGACGGAGCGCTCGTCGGCGGAGCGAGCCTGGACGCGGGGGAGTTCGTCAAGATCTGTAGGTATCGCGAACTACCGGTGTGATCTAGCGCATCAGACTGCGCGTTTCTGCTGAACCACGCGGTAGAACGTCGTACCCTCGGTAACGGATGACCTGAACACGAGAACATTCCCCGCAGACAGCGGGGTGAATCACGAAAGCGCTGGGCTGCTGTGATCATCGCAACTTCCATCGTGCTCATCATCACGAGCGCGCTGATGGTGCTGCTCGTCCTCCTGCACAAGGGCAAGGGCGGCGGCCTGTCGGATCTGTTCGGCGGCGGTATCAGTTCGTCGCTCGGTGGGTCGTCCGTGGTCGAGCGCAACCTCGACCGGCTCACGATCGGCACGGGCGTGATCTGGTTCGTGGCGATCATCGCGCTGGGTCTGCTGCTCAAGCACGGCCACCACGGCTGAGCAGCCCAGACCCGCAGTGTGTTGACGCCGTCGCCCCTCGCTGCGGCGGCAAAGGAAGCGAGGAGTAGTCCGTGGGTAGTGGCAACGCTATTCGAGGCAGCCGAGTCGGTGCCGGCCCGATGGGAGAGGCCGAGCGTGGCGAAGCGGCACCGCGTGTGTGGGTGACCTTCTACTGCGCGAACCGGCACGAGTCCCGGCCGAGTTTCGCGACCGACGTCGCGGTTCCCGACCAGTGGGACTGCCCCCGGTGCGGGTTCCCCGCCGGCAAGGACCCTGAGAACCCGCCGGCGCCGCCGCGTAACGAGCCCTACAAGACGCATCTCGCCTACGTGAAGGAGCGGCGCAGCGACGCCGACGGCGAGGCCATCCTCGAGGAGGCTCTGGCCAAGCTGCGCGCCGAGCGTGCTGCGATCGCGGCCGCGATGCAGCGCGCCCGGAACTGACTCCGCAGATCGCTCATACGATCGGCCCGGTACCGCCTCGGCGGCCACCGGGCCGATCGTATGAGCGGGTACCCCGGGTGCCCTGATCCGGCCCGTCGCCCTGAGCCGCGGCCGAGCTTTCGGTACGATGTGAGTCCGCGACTGGCGCATGAGGTGGAGTTCACCACCGGGGAGCGAAGAAGATCTGGCACCGCGCGCCTGGGTGCTGGGAGCCGAGCCCTTATGGAGGCCCCATGCACCAGCCAGCGCTGTCCCATCTCACCGCGGCCGATCCCGACCTGGCCGGTCTCATCGAGGCCGAGGCCCGCCGTCAGCACGACAAGGTCCGCCTCATCGCCTCGGAGAACTACGTCTCGCCGGCGGTGCTGGAGGCGACCGGCTCCGTCCTGACCAACAAGTACTCCGAGGGCTATCCCGGCAAGCGTTACTACGAGGGCCAGCAGGTCGTCGACCCGGTCGAGGAGCTGGCCCAGGCGCGCGCCCGCGAGCTGTTCGGCGTCGACCACGCCAACGTCCAGCCGTACTCCGGCTCGCCCGCCAACCTCGCCGTGCACCTGGCGTTCCTGAACCCGGGCGACACGTTCCTGTCGCTCGAGCTCGCCCACGGCGGCCACCTCACGCACGGGTCGCCCGTGTCGATCACCGGCAAGTGGCTGCGCCCGGTGCACTACGGCGTCGGCCGCGAGACCGGCCGCGTCGACATGGACCACGTGCGCGACCTCGCCCGCGCGGAGCGGCCGAAGGTGATCTTCTGCGGCGGCACCGCGATCCCGCGGACGATCGACTTCCCGGCGTTCGCCGAGATCGCCCGTGAGGTGGGCGCCGTCCTCGCCGCGGACATCGCGCACATCGCCGGGCTCGTCGCCGGCGGCGCCCACCCGTCGCCGGTCGGGCACGCCGATGTCATCACCACGACCACGCACAAGACCCTCCGCGGCCCGCGCGGCGCCATGATCATGACGACCGCGGAGCATGCGACCGCGATCGACAAGGCGATCTTCCCCGGCCTGCAGGGCGGCCCGCACAACCACACCACCGCGGCGATCGCCGTCGCGCTCCGGGAGGCCGCCCAGGAGGATTTCAAGCCGTACGCCCGCCAGATCGTGGTGAACGCCCAGGCGCTCGCCGCCGCGCTGACCGAGCGTGGGTTCGACCTGGTCTCCGGCGGCACCGACAACCACCTGATCCTCATCGACCTGACCGCCAAGGGCATCGGCGGCAAGCCGGCGGCCAAGGCGCTCGACCGCGCCGGCATCGAGCTGAACTTCAACACGGTGCCCTTCGACCCGCGCAAGCCGTGGAACCCCTCGGGCATCCGGCTCGGCACCGCCGCGATCACGACGCGCGGCCTCACCGAGGAGCACATGCCGTTCATCGCGGCGTCGATCGACCAGGCCGTCGCCGCCGCCGACGACGAGGCGGTCCTCGACAAGATCGCCGCCGAGATTCGCGAGTTGCTCGCCGGCTTCCCGATGCCCGGCTGGACCGCGACGCCCTGACCCGCCATCGATGACGAGGGCCCGGCGTCTCGGGGCGCCGGGCCCTCGCCGTGTTCGTCCCAGCGAGCGCTGATCTTGCGGAAACGGTCACGTAGCGACCCGGTAACAGCGATGCGGAACGCTGGTCCCGTTCAGCTGCCGAAGGGGATCATATGCCGCTGCTCCGCGTACGCACCGAGATCGACGACCGGCCGGGCCGGCTGGCCGTCCTGACCGCCGCGCTGGCCGCGCAGGGGGCGAACATCCTCGACCTGTCCGTCCAGGTGGACACGGACGGCGTGGTGGACGAGTTCGTCGTGGACGTGCCCACCCGAACGACCGCGGAGGCGCTCAGCATCGCCGTCGCGGCCGCTGCGGGTCGCCGGACCAGCGTCGTTCCGGCGACCCCGCACGAGCTCATCGACGAGCCGAGCCGCGCGCTCTCCCTCGCCGTACGCCTCCGGTCCAACCCGCGCGCCCTGCCGGAGATCCTCGCCGAGTTGCTGCGCGCTGACAGCGCGGAGTGGGTGGCCGGCCCGGCCGCGCTCGACGAGCAGCCCGATCCGGCGGCGATCACCGTCTCCGTCGGGCACCTGCGCGGGGTCCTGCTGCACCGGAAGGGGCTGCCCTTCACGCTCACGGAGATCGCCCGCGCCAACGCCCTGGTCCGCTCCCTGCTTCCCGCCCACGGCCCGGCTCCCACTCGGCGATGCCTGACCCTCGGCGACGGCACCGAGATCACCGTGCGGCCGCTGACGCTCCTCGACGCCGATGCCGTACGGGACTTGCACGCCCGCTGTTCGAGCGAGAGCCGGCGTCGCCGCTACTTCAGCGCGCGGGACGACATCCCGGAGCGGCTGCTACGGGTGTTCTGCGACCGCGCGTACGGGTTGACCACAGCGGCCGAAGGCCCGGACGGGTCGATCCTCGCCCTCGCGCACCTGATGTACACGCTCGACCCGGGCGTCGGTGAGCTGGCGTTCCTCGTGGAGGACGGCTGGCAGGGCCGGGGCATCGGGGCGGCGCTGGCCCGCCGTCTCCTCGCCGTCGCGCACGAGCAGGGCCTGGCCGAGGTCCGCGCCACCATGCTGGCCGACAACTCCCGCATGCGCGCCCTGCTCGACGGCCTCGGCGGGCGATTCCTGCGCACCGACGACCCGAGGCTGCTCGACGCGCGGATCGCGCTCGGCCCCGACCGTACGGAAGCGCTTGCACCGACGCGGGCGTGAGCGGCGCGGTGGCCCGGGCGGGTGTCGCGCTCGGGCACGCTCAAGCCATGGTCGAGGTCTTGCCTGATGCCGGCGGGCCCGTCACCTGGTGGAGAAGGCCTCAGACGATGCCGCGCAGGACCGCTTCGACCGCATCGACGAGAGGGTCGCCTTCGGACCCGGACCTGCGGATGAGGCCGAGTTCGACGTCGGGCAGAGCGGGGAGCCGGGCGGTGTCGGCGGCAGCGGTCATGTCCGGGTCGAGGTTGGCGGGCATGAGCGCGGCGACGCCCAGCCCGGCGCGGACCGCGGCGAGTACACCGGCAAGGCTGGTGCTCTCGAAGACGACCCGCCAACGGCGGCCCGCGGCGTCGAGCGTGTCGAGCACGGGCGCCCGCCATCGGCACGGCTGGGAGAACAGGACAAGCGGCAGCGGGTCGGTCCGCGTGTCGAATCCGGGGGCGAACGCCCAGGTCAAGGGCAGCCTCACCGACCACCGTGGCGGTTCGGGCAGGTAGGTCGGGTCGCAGAGCGCGAGATCCAGCCGCCCGCTCTCGAATGCGTGGCGCATCGCCGGCCCGGAGACGCTGATCACCTCGAGCGTGGCGTCGGGGTGGACACCGGCGAAGTCGGCCAGGGCTTGGGGCAGCCGGGCGGCGGCGAGGTCCTCGATCAGGCCGATTCCGCAGTGTCCGGTGAGCATGTGGCGTGCGTCGGTGAGTGCCTGGGCCGACAGCGCGAGGATCCGTTCGGCGTACGGCAGCAGAGTCTCGCCGGCCGACGTCAGCGTCACTCCCGAGGATGCCCGATGCAACAGCGGCCGGCCGACGGTGCGTTCCAAGCGGCGTATCTGCTGGCTGAGCGCCGGCTGAGTCTGCCCCAGCGCGGCGGCGGCGCGGCTGATGCTGCCGGCGCGGACGGCGGTCACGAAGGCGCGGAGAAGGCCGGTCTCCAAGTCCATCGGCATAACGAACCTTTATACCGGGGGGTGATATGTCGCCACTTCCTTGGGGTGATCCCCGGAGGATAACGTGCGGGCCGTGCGCTACCACCACGTCGATGTCTTCACGCGAGTGCCCTACAGCGGCAACAGTCTCGCCGTGTTCCCCGATGCCTCCGGCCTGGACGGCGCGCAGATGGCGCAAATCACCAAGGAGCTTCGGCATTTCGAGTCGATCTTCCTCGAGCCGGGCACGGACCGTCGGTCCTACCAGGCGAGAGTGTTCGATCTCATCGAAGAGCTGGACTTCGCTGGGCATCCGGTGATCGGTGCGGCATGCGTGGCCCACCATCTGACCGGCGACAGCGCGGCGGAGCACTGGACGATCCGGTTGACGGCACGGACCGTCACGGTGATGACCGTACGACGCGGGCCCGGCCGGTACTCGGCGGTGCTCGATCAGGGTGGGGCGGAGTTCCTCGGCGCTCCGGCGGAGTCGCGTCGCGCTGAGATCGCCTCCTGGTTCTCCTTGAGCGAGGCGGAACTCGATCCGATGCTCATGCCGGAGGTCGTCTCCACCGGTCTGCGCTACCTCATCGTGCCGGTGGCCCACGAGGCACTGACCCGCGCGCACATCGCACCGCCCGACCTGGACGCCAAGCTGGCGGAACTCGGGGCGCAGTTCGCGTACCTGCTCGACGCTGCCGCACTGGAGGGGCGGCACTGGAACAACGACGGGCTGGTCGAGGACGTCGCGACCGGCAGCGCCGCCGGTTGCGTGGGGGCCTACCTGCGCAGGCATGGCCGCGTCGGCGACGGCGAGACGGTGACCTTGTGTCAGGGGCGCTTCACCGGGCGGCCCAGCGAGATCACCGTCCAGGCACACGGGTCCGGGACCAGCATCGGATCGGTCAAGGTCGGCGGCGACGTCGTGCTCGTGGGAACCGGAACTCTCGACAGGGTGCCGTCGTGAACGGCGCGGCCCCGCACTTCGGCGCCGAGGCCATCCGCGCCGTCGTCGGGTTCGAGGATCTCGTCGAGCCGGTGTCCGCGGCGTTCGTCGACTTCAGCCGGGGGCTGGGCGATTCACCGGTCTCGGTGTTCGCCCCGGCCGGTGCGGACGGCGATGTGCACGTCAAGTCCGCATGGCTCCCGGGATATCCGATCTTCACGGTGAAGGTGGCGACCTGGTTCGCCGAGCGGGCTCGCCGGGGCGGCTCCGCAGGCGCCGGGATGGTCGCGGTCTTCGACGCCGAGACCGGTGACCTGCGAGCCCTCCTGCACGACGACCATCATCTGTCCGACGTCCGCACGGCGGCAGCAGGGGCGCTGGCGACGCGGATCCTGGCCCGCCCCGATGCGGCGACGCTCGGGGTGCTCGGCACAGGCGTGCAGGCATTTCTGCAGGTTCTCGCCGCCGCGGCCGAGCGCCCGATCCGTACGGTCCGGGTCTGGGGGCGCTCCCACGCGGCCGTCGAACGACTGACCGCGGCACTGCGGACCCGACGCCCGGACCTGCGGGTCGACCCGGCCGGCACCGCGCGTACGGCGTGCGCGGGTGCCGATGTGCTGATCACCGCGACGCCCAGCACGGAGCCGCTGGTCGAGGCGGCATGGTTGAACCCAGGGGTCCATGTCACCGCGGTCGGCGCGGACGATCCGGGCAAGGCCGAGCTGTCTCCGGCGTGTCTGCTGCGAGCCGACCGGGTCGTGGTCGACAGCCGGGCGCTGAGCGCCGTGCACGGCGACCTCGCCCAGGCGAGGGCCGAGCACGTCGAACTCGACCCGGCTCCGGCCGAACTCGGCGAACTGCTCGCGGAAGGCGCACCCGCCCGAGCCCGCCCGGAGGAGATCACCATCTGCAAGCTCATCGGCCTCGGCGTGCAGGATCTCGCCGCGGCCGCCGTGACCTTGGAACGACTGAGCAGCGGCTGGCTCCCGGCGAACCGACCGGCGAGTATGGAGGATCTGCGGCGATGACCATCGCCGCCTTCGGACCGGAGAACCACATGCCAAAGATCAGGCCGATCACCGCGGTCGACCGAGTGATGGACGGCTTCTTGGACGAGTTCGCGGCGCTCGATCCGATCGCGGCGACCGAATTCGGCCTGTCCGGCCACGAGGAACGGCTGCCGGATCTGTCACCGGACGGCCTCGCCGAGATCTCCGCGCTGCGACGGCGTACCCTCGCCGCGCTGGACCGGGCCCGCCCCGAGGACGCCATCGACCGGGTCACCGTGGCCGCCGCGCGCGAGCACCTCCAGGTCGCCGAACTCCTCCGGGACGCCGGAACCGAGGAATCACGCCTGAACACCATCGAAAGCCCGCTTCAGGCCGTACGGCAGGTCTTCGACTCGATGCCCACCGCCACCGTACGGGACTGGGCGGCCATTGCGACGAGGCTCGCCCGGGTGCCCGACGCGATCGGCGGATACGTCGCGTCGCTGCGCACCGCGGCGGCGGACGGGCGGATCAGCCCGCGACGGCAGGTACAGGCGGGGATCGCGCAGAGCCGCGCGAGCACCGGGCCGGACGGCTTCTTCGCCCGCCTGGCCGCCGGCGCGGAACCACAGGACGGCGTGCTCCCCGACTCGGTCCGACGCGATCTGGAACGCGGCGCGCGCGCCGCCGCCGCGGCCTATGAGGAACTGACCCGCTTCCTCACCGACGAACTCTTCCCCAAGGCACCGGACGAGGACGCGGTCGGCCGTGACATGTACGCGCTGTTCTCCCGGTCGTTCCTCGGCTCCCAGGTCGACCTGGCGGAGGCCTACGAATGGGGGCAGGAGGAACTCGCCCGCATCACCGGGCGGAAACGCGATCTCGCCCGGCAGATCATGCCCGGAGCGACGGTCGGCGAGGCGATGGAGCACCTGACGGCCGATCCGGCCCGCAGGCTGTCCGGCGTCGACACCCTGCGCGCGTGGATGCAGGAGAAGTCAGACGCGGCGGTCGCCGCCCTCGCCGATCGCCACTTCGACATCCCCGCCGCGATCCGCACGCTGGAGTGCCGTATCGCCCCGACCACCACCGGGGGCATCTACTACACCGGGCCGAGCGAAGATCTCACCCGGCCGGGCCGCATGTGGTGGGCGGTCCCGGCGGGAGTCACGGAGTTCTCCACCTGGCGCGAGCTGAGCACCGTGTACCACGAGGGCGTGCCCGGCCACCACCTGCAGATCGGACAGACCGTACACCGCCGCGAGGAGCTCAACCGGTGGCGCCGACTGGCGTCCTGGGTGGCCGGTCACGGCGAGGGCTGGGCCCTGTACGCCGAACGCCTCATGGCCGACCTCGGCTTCCTCGACGACCCCGGAGACCATCTCGGCATGCTCGACAGCCATTCCTTCCGGGCCGTCCGCGTGGTGATCGACATCGGCTTCCACTGCGGATTCGCCGCCCCCACGGAGGCCGGAGGCGGCGCGTGGACACCGGACAAGGCATGGCGGCTGCTCACCGCTCACTCCGCCAAGAACGCCGCCCGCCTGCGCCAAGAGCTCGATCGCTACCTCGGCTGGCCCGGACAGGCGTCCGCGTACAAGCTCGGCGAGCGGTCCTGGCTGCGGCTGCGCGACGAGGTGCGCGCTCGCGAAGGCGCCGCGTTCGACCTGAAGGCCTTCCACCACGAGGCACTCGGCGTCGGCAGCGTCGGTCTCGACGTGCTCCGCTCGGCGCTGTCCGGAGAGTTCGACCATGACGGGGCGGGCTATGGTCGTGGGGAGCCGTACGGAGGGGGCACCCGATGACGATGCCGTCGTTTCCGCCCGAGTTCCCCGGCGACCCGAACAGGCCGTCGCAGCCGTCATGGCCGGGAGGACCTCCCCGACCAGGGGAGCGGTCAGGCGAGCCGGGTACGGCCGATCCACTCGCCGACCGGCTGTTCGAGCACCGGATCGTCCTCGCGAACGGGCCGCTCGACGGCGCCCGCGCCTCGGAGCTGTCCGGGAGGCTCATCATGCTCGACGCGGCGGGGGAGGAGCCGGTCACGTTGCACCTGTGGTCGCCGGACGGTGAACCCGACGCGGCGTTCGCCGTCGCGGACACGATCGGGATCCTCGGCTGCCCGGTGCGCGTTCTGATCGCCGGTCAGACCGGGGGCCCGCCCCTGCTCGTGCTCGCCGCGGCAGGGCGACGGGAGATGATGCCCCATGCGACGTTGCGGCTGACCGAGCCCCGGGCGGCGTTCCGGGGCGACACCACGGACGTCGCCGCCCGCGAAGAGGAGCATCGGCGTCAGGTCGACGCCTTCTACATCCGGCTGGCCGAGACGACCGGCCGGGAGGTCGACGAGATCCGCGAGGACGCCCGGCAGGATCGCCTCCTCACCGCCGACGAGGCGGTCGCCTACGGCCTCGTCCAGACCGTCGTGGCGCGGCCGTAGCCAGAATCCTGCTTCCAACGCGCGGATGGGCTCAGAGTAACGGGCGGATCGGCTCAGAGTTAGGTCCAGAGGCTCTATCGCGCCCGGGCTGGCCGTCGGCAGTATTGGCCGGTCCGAATTACTCAGGGGGTTGGGACGTTAACCCCCCGCGACCGAGGAGCCTTCTTGGCGATCATGAGCAAGTACGGAGCCGGACTGCTGGCGGCCACCGCGATGGCGGGCGTGACCCTTCTCAGCGGCGGCGCCGCGGAGGCGGGTACGGTCTCCGCGACGAGCTCCTGCGGTAACAAGCAGCTCTGCCTCTACAGGGGCACGAACTACGCCGGGAAGCCGCAGGCGACCGCGAGCCGCCCGAAGTGCACCAAGGCCAAGGCCCTCAAGAGGAAGTTCGCCGTCAAGTCGTACCGGAACTTCACCTCGTACAACTGGTCGGTCTACGACAAGAACTTCCACCTGGTCTACACCGTCACCAAGAGGGGCACCCGCGGCGCCACGGCCAAGGTCGCTAACGCGACCGTCCGGAACAAGGGCATCTACTGGTGCGTCAAGGGCTGAACCGCCGACCTTGTGAAAGGGCGGGCGCGACAGCCCGCCCTTTCGCGGCTTCCCCCCGGTACGCGGCGCAGTCGCGGCCTTCATGAAGCGTGGGCCGACACTGACAGCGGAGGTCGCCGGTGCGGGCGTCCTCCGAGCCGGCGGAAAGGTCAGAGGAGCGCGCAGTCGCCGCACTTGCCGCCGCCGGGTACCCGGTAGTAGAGGCAGCAGCTTCGCCGGCGGAAGCCGTAGCGACCGAAGCCGCCGGTTCCCGCCAGCGGAGACCCGGCCAGGAGCTCCTCGACGAACCGCAGCGCCGCCCCGGAGACCGGAGGGCGGGCCCGGGAGACGACCGTCATCGCGCCGGCGAGGGCCGACGCCGCGTTGCCCCACAGCAGGCCCTCCGCGACCGGCGTGACCGCCCGGACCGCGGCGACCAGCGGCGCCAGGTGATCCTCGATCACGACGCGACGAAGGGTGGGCGCGTCCGCGGGAAGCGCCGGCGCGCCCGGCGTCGCCAGGAGGATCGGGCCGGGGGAGGCGGCTCGCCAGTAGGTACGAGCCGGATCGAGGTCCGGCACGCGGCCGTGGACGACGGCGGTGGCGAGCGCGGGCGACCAGAGGTGGCCCGCGACGCCCTGGAACAGCAGGGAGGCCGCGACCCGGTCCTCGGATGTGCCGAGACGCACCCGCACGGCCGCGATCTGGTCGGGCAGCGCGGGACCGTACAGCTCGGTCAGCGGCCGCCACAGCGGATGCTCCGCGACGCCGGGGTCGACGGCGACGGAGAAGTACGGCCCGACCCGGGCCACGTCGGCGAGCGCCTCGTCCATCGTCACCTGCGAACCCTGTCCCATCGCCGTCGAGCCTGCCCCGGCGCACCGCATCCGGTCAAACCAGGCCCCGCACCGATCACCGTCGCGGCTCTGGGAACATGGAATGCGTGATCTACGACCATCCCTGGGCGTACGAGCTCGCCTGCTCGTTCCGTGACGTCGGCGGCGAGGTCGACGTGCTGCGGCGCTGGGCCGGCGACGCCCGGAACGTTCTGGAGCTGGCGGCCGGGCCGGCGGAGCACGCCCGGGAGTTCGCCCGCCGGGGCGTGGCCGCGACCGCGCTGGACCTCAACCCGGCGATGTGCGCCTATGCCCGTGAACGGGGGAGCGGGCTGCCCCTGGAGGTCGTCGAGGCCGATATGACCGACTTCAAGCTCGGCCGCCGCTTCGACCTCGTCATCACCATGCTCGACTCGACGGCGCACCTGATGACGCTGGACGCCTTCGTGGCGTACCTGCGGTGCGTCGCGGAGCACCTCGCCGAGGACGGGCTCGCGGTGATCGAGATGAGCCACCCCGCCGACCGGCTCAGCGAGACGCCTCGCGTCTCGGCGGCGTGGGCCGTGGAGAAGGACGGTGCCAGCGCCCGCGTGCGGTGGGGTGAGCCGTCGGATGAGATCGATCCGATCACCCAGATCGTCGAGGACCACGTGACGATCGCCATCGACGGCGGCGACGTGATCCAGGGCGTGGTGCCCTACCGCTTCTGGACGGCGACCGAACTGGACGCGGCGCTCCGGCTCGCCGGCGGGCTCACGGTGGAGGCGCAGTACGGCGACTTCGACCCCGGCGTGCCCCTCGACGCTCCGGAGGCCTGGCGCATGATCACCCTGCTGCGCCGGTCGGCCGGTGCGGGGCCCTCATCCGGCTGAGCCCGGACGAGAGCCCTTGGGCCTGTCTCGAAAGCCCCAGCGGGGACTTCGAGACAGGCCCCGAGCCTCATGGCGAGGCGATGCGGCCGATCTCGGGCGGCAGCCGGCTCGCGGCCGCCCGGTCGAGCAGGAACAGCGTGCGCTGCCGGCCGCGGGCGCCCGCGCCGGGGACCTGCACCGGGCCGGCGTCGGACAGCGCCAGGTGCACGGCGGCGGCCTTCGACTCACCCGCCGCGATGATCCAGATCTCGCGCGCCGTGTGGATCGCCGGCAGGGTCAGGGAGAGGCGGGTCGGCGGCGGCTTGGGCGCGCCGTGCACGGCCACCACCGGACGCTCCTCCTCGTAGAGGGCGGGCATGCCGGGGAACAGCGAGGCGACGTGGGCGTCCGGGCCGAGGCCGAGCATCAGCACGTCGAACGACGGGACGACCCCGTGGTCCTCCGGCCGGGTCGCGGCCCGCAGCTCGGCGGCGTACTGCTCCGCCGCGTCCTCCGGGGTCAGGCCCGAGTCGGTCGACGGCATGGCGTGCACCCGTTTCGGGTCGACGTCGACGTGGTCGAGCAGGGCCTTGCGCGCGCCGGTCTCGTTGCGTTCCTCGTCACCCGTCGGCAGGTAGCGCTCGTCGCCCCACCAGATGTCCAGGTGTCCCCAGTCGACGGCGTCCCGGGCGGGGGTGGCCGCGATCTCCTCGAGCACCGCCGTGCCGACGCCGCCACCGGTCAGGACGAGGTGCGCCCCGCCGCGGGCCGCCTGGACGTCGACGAGACCGGTCACCAGGCGGGCGGCGACGGCCTTGGCGAGCAGGGACTGGTCCTGGTGGACCAGCACGGACGGGGCGGTCACGGCTTCTTGCCCTTCGCGGCCCCGCGCGGGGTCTTCGCCGCGGCCGGAGCCGTCGCCGGAGCTGCGGCCTCGGCGGGTGTGTCGAGACCCTTGGCGCACCGCAGAACGGCCTCGCGGTAGACCTCGTCCGGGTCGAGACGGCGCAGCTCTTCCGCCAGGAGCTCGGACGTCGGCCGCCGGTGCAGCGCGACCTGACGGTCCGGCTGGTCGGGCCGGGACAGCGTCGCCACGCGGCCGTCGGGCCGGGTGATCGCGACGTCGCCGCCGTTGGTCGTGGTGAGGCGTACGGAGGTGATGCCCGGCCCGTGCGACTCGGTCACCGCGCACGGGATGGCGAGACGCACCGACAGCCACGAGGCGAGCAGCGCGGCGCTGGGGTTCTGCGGCTCGGCCTCGACGATCGCACCGGTGATGTCCTCGCGCGGCTGGTCGAGGATCGCGGCCAGCAGCGAGCGCCATGGGGTGATACGGGTCCAGGCGAGGTCGGTGTCGCCGGGCACGTACGCCTCGGCCAGCCGGGTCAGCGTGGCGATCGGGTCGGTGCTGCCCCGGGCGTCGGTGACACGGCGCTGGGCGAGCGCGCCGAGCGGCTCGTCGGCCGGCTTGCGCGGAGCCACGCCGGGCCACCAGGTCACGACGGGCGTGTCCGGGACCAGCAGCGGCAGTACGACCGAGTCGGAGTGCTCGATGAGCTGCCCGTACAGCCGCAGGATCACGGTCTCGCCGGGCCCCGTCTCGCCGACGCGGACCTCGGCGTCGAGCCGGGGCTCCCCGTTGGCATGGCGGGCGATCACCGCGATGATCCGGCACGGGTGCTCGCGGGCGGCCTCGGTGGAGGCGCGGACGGCGTCGTACTGCGCGGCCTCGTCGGTGTAGATGACGAGGGTCAGGACCTTGCCGGTCGCGGGCCCGCCCATCCGGTGCCGGGCCGCGCTCAGCGCGTCCTGGATCTTCCGGGTGGTGGTGTTGGTGAGGTCGATGTTCATCAGAGTCGCCTCCACGCCCGGCCGTCGCGGGCCATCATCTCGTCCGCGGCCTTCGGCCCCCCGCCGCCCGACTTGTACGGCTCGGGCTTGCCGTGCTTGTCCCAGTACTCCTCGATCGGGTCGAGGATCTCCCAGGACAGCTCGACCTCCTCCTGGCGGGGGAACAGCGGCGGGTCGCCGATGAGCACGTCGAGCAGCAGGCGCTCGTACGCCTCGGGGGAGGACTCGGTGAACGACTCGCCGTAGTCGAAGTCCATGTTCACGTCCCGGACCTCCATCGAGGTGCCGGGGACCTTCGAGCCGAACCGCATGGTGACACCCTCGTCCGGCTGCACGCGGATGACCAGGGCGTTCTCGCCGAGCTCCTCGGTGTCCGTGACGGCGAACGGCAGGTGCGGAGCGCGCTGGAAGACGAGCGCGACCTCGGTGGCGCGCCGGGTCAGCCGCTTGCCGGTGCGCAGGTAGAACGGCACGCCCGCCCAGCGGCGCGTGTCGACGTCCAGGCGGACCGCCGAGTAGGTGTCGGTACGGGAGTTCGGCGGGATGCCCTCCTCCTCGAGGTAGCCGCGCACCTTGACGCCGCCCTGCCAGCCGGCGGCGTACTGCCCGCGCACGGTGTAGGCGCCCAGGTCCTTGGGCAGGCGTACGGCCGACAGGACCTTCGCCTTCTCCGCCCGCACGGACTCGGCCGCGAACGACACCGGCTCTTCCATCGCGGTCAGCGCCAGCAGCTGCAGCAGGTGGTTCTGGATGACGTCCCGCGCGGTGCCGACGCCGTCGAAGTAGCCCGCGCGACCGCCGATGCCGATGTCCTCGGCCATCGTGATCTGCACGTGGTCGACGTAGGAGCGGTTCCAGATCGGCTCGAACAGGTTGTTGGCGAACCGCAGCGCCAGGATGTTCTGCACCGTCTCCTTGCCGAGGTAGTGGTCGATCCGGAAGATCGACTCCTCGGGGAAGACCTCGTGCAGGATCGCGTTGAGCTCCTGCGCGCTGGCCAGGTCGTGACCGAAGGGCTTCTCGATCACGACGCGGCGCCAGGAGCCCTCCGACGGCTGCGACAGGCCGCTGGCCTGCAGCTGCTTGACGACGTCCTGGAAGAACTTCGGCGGGATCGACAGGTAGAACGCGTAGTTGCCGCCGGTGCCGCGCTTCTCGTCCAGCTCCTTGACCGCCATGGCGAGGGCCTCGAACGCGCCCGGGTCGTCGAACGTGCCCGGCACGAAGTGGATGCCCTCGGCGAGCTGGTTCCAGACGTCCTCACGGAACGGGGTACGGGCGTGTTCCTTCACCGCGTCGTGCGCGAGTTGCCGGAAGTCCTGGTGCTCCCAGTCGCGGCGGGCGAACCCGACGAGCGAGAAGCCCGGCGGCAGCAGGCCCCGGTTGGCGAGGTCGTAGATGGCAGGCAACAGCTTCTTACGGGACAGATCACCGGTGACGCCGAACAGCACGAGCACACACGGCCCGGCCACCCGCGGCAGCCGCTTGTCCCGGGGATCGCGGAGCGGGTTGAGCGCCTCTAGAGCCCTCTTCATCGCGTGTCTCCGTTCCCGTCGGCTTCGTGTTCATCACAGGGAGTACGCGGCGGCGCCCCGATCGTCCCGGTGGGCCATCTCATGCCCAACTTCCCTGTCCTTCCTAGTGGCGCCCGGGCGGTGGGCCGCCTCGGCGTCATCCTCTTCGTTCGAGCGGCCGTCCGCGCTCTGCCGAGCCGGTGACCATCTTTCGCTAACCCTCGTATCGCGCGCGATCTTCCCAGCGTCGCAGGATCTACACGGTCAGGTACCGGAAAGGCGGAGAACCCGGACAGGAACCAGGATGGCATGCTCGGCTCTCCCTCAGTCGCCTAGGGCGGTCTCCAATTCGGTAAGGCCCGCAGCGCGGTCCCGCAGATGCAGCCGGACGGCCGGACGGCCCCGGGAGCGCAGCGCGCGTAGATCACCGAAGGCCTGGGCGAGTTGCAACGCCTTCAGGCCGTAAGGACGGCCGGGCACCTCGACGTCTTGTTCGACCGCGCCGGTGATCTGGACGACCAGCCCACCCGGAGGGCCGTCCTTGTGGGCCTGGCCGGTGGAGTGGAGGGCCGCCGAGCCCCAGCCGAAGCCGACCGGGACGTCGCGGAGCCGCCGGCCGAGCAGCGGACGCAGGCGAGCGGCGGCGGCGTCCCCGACGCGGTCCAGGTGGGCGATCACCGCGAGGTGCCCGCGGCCGGGGACCGCGCGGAGCACCGCGTCGAGAGCGCTCCGCAGGTCCTTGGCCCCGTGGAGCAGTTCCGCGGAGCCGTGCACCTCGACGGCGCCGTCCACCAGCGCCGGCTCGCCCGCGATGAGCGTTGGGGCGGCACCGTCCTCCGAACCGCGCAGCAGGGCCGAGACCGCGCTCTGGGACTCGCGCAGCGCGGGCTCGTCGAACGGGTCGACGCCCATGATCCGGGCGGCCACGGCCATGGCATAAGCCCATAGCGGGAACTGCGCGCCGAGCGGGCCGGACACCGCGAGGCCGGCGCCGCCGACCCGGTCGCCCAGGGCGAGGAGCCACCGGTCCTCGCCGGATCCCAGCGCGTCCACGTCCTCGACGACGATCGGCACGACGCCCTTGCCGTCCTTGCCCGTCGCCGCCGCGGTCAGCTGCTCGACCCAGCCGGCCAGCCCGGGAAGGCCCGAGCCGTTGTCGGCGATGATCAGTTTGTCGCGGCCGTGCGTGGCGGCGGCGCCCAGCGCCGCGCCGAGCGTCAGGCCCGGATTGTCGTACGGCGGGCGAAGAGCGGGCAGGAGGGCGGTGGCCTCGTCGAGCAGCCGCTCGACGTCGGCACCCGACAGCGCGGCCGGAAGCAGCGCGGACGCCGACAGCGCCCCGAACCAGCCGGTCGTCTCCGGGTCGGACAGGACCACCCGGTAGCCGGTCTCCTTCGCCCAGGACTCCATCGGTGAGCCCGGGTCGGTGACCACGACGATCCGCTCGGCCGGATCGACGCCCGCCGCGCGGAAGGCCCCCTCGAAGACGCGGCGCAGGGCGTCGGTCTCCATCGTGAGACCGCTCTTGTCCGCCACCACCAGGGCCGTGCGGTCCGGCCGGTCGTCGAGCGCGCGGCGCACCTCGTGCGGATCGACGGTGTCGAGCACCGTCAGGTCGGTGCCCTGCCCATGCGCGATCACGTCGGCGGCGCGTGCCGAACCGCCCATCCCGGCCAGCACGACCCGGTCGAGTCCCGCGAACCGGCTCACCAGCTCGGACAGCTCGGGAAGCAGGCGGCGGGACGTCTCCGGCGCGTCGACCCAGCCGAGCCGGCCGGCGGCCCGGCCCGCCGCGTCCGCGCCCCACAGGCTGGCGTTCTTGGCCATCAGCGCCGTGGGTACGCCGTCGTAGGCCAGCCGCCCCAGGGCCTTGTCAGTGCGGCTGACGGCATCGCCCTCGACGGTCACGGACACGCTTCCGGCGGTCACTCGCAAGGTCACGGCGTCTCCTGGCCCGATCCATTCGCCACGCCCCTGCGAGCGGACCCCGCCGGACGTGGGGTGTCGTTCGTTTCTCGCGTCCGGACCCGGGCATACCCGGTCCGGCGCGTGTCACTCACCGTACATGGACGATCGCGAGACGCGCCCCGGCCGGCTCCGTCGGGTGACGGTCACCGGCCGGGCGAGGCACCAGATCAGGCCTTGTCGCGCAGCTCGCTCTTGATGCTGTCGAGCAGCTCGTTCCAGGACGCCTCGAACTTCTCGACGCCCTCCTCCTCGAGGACCCGGACGACGTCGTCGTAGTCCACGCCGGCCTCCTTGAGGGCGGCCATGTGGGCGCGGGCGTCGTCGTAGAAGGACCGCACCCGGTCACCGCGGATGTCCGCGTGGTCGGCGACGGCGTCGAGGGTCGGCTCCGGCATCGTGTTCACGGTGTCCGGGGCGACGAGCTCGTCCACGTACATCGTGTCGGAGTACTCCGGGTTCTTGACCCCGGTCGACGCCCACAGGGGCCGCTGGACGCGCGCGCCCGCGTCCGTGAGCGCCTTCCACCGGTCGGTGCCGAACTTCTCCTCGTACAGCGCGTACGCGAGGCGGGCGTTGGCGATGCCCGCCTTGCCGGCCAGCTCCGTGTGGCCGACCTTGTCGAGGCGCTTGTCGATCTCGGTGTCGACGCGGCTGACGAAGAACGACGCCACCGACGCGATCTTCGACAGGTCGTGCCCGTTGGCCCGCGCCTTCTCCAGGCCCTCGAAGAACGCGTCGATGACCTGGCCGTACCGCTCCAGCGAGAAGATCAGCGTGACGTTGACGCTGATGCCCCGCGCCAGCGTCTCGGTGATCGCCGGCAGGCCGGCGAGCGTCGCCGGGATCTTGATGAAGACGTTCGGCCGGTCGACCATCCACCACAGCGCCTTGGCCTCGGCCGTGGTCTTCTCGGTCTCGTGCGCCAGTCGCGGGTCGACCTCGATCGACACGCGCCCGTCGAGGCCCTCGGTGCGGTCGTAGACCGGGCGCAGCACGTCGGCGGCCCAGCGGATGTCGTGCGTCGTGATGGCCCGGGAGGCCTCCTCGACGTCGACGCCCCGGACGGACAGCTCGCGTACCTGCTCGTCGTACGCCGACCCCTGGCTCAGCGCCTTGGAGAAGATCGTCGGGTTGGAGGTCACGCCGACGACGTGCTTCTCGCGGATCAGGGCCTCGAGGTTGCCCGTGCGCAGGCGCTCCCGGCTGATGTCGTCCAGCCAGATGGACACGCCCTCGTCCGAGAGCTTCTTCAGGATGTCACTCATGTCTCTCCTCAGTTGCCGGTCGTTTCACCACGCCCGCCGATGCCCGCCTTGATCAGGCTGGACCCGGCCGCGGCGACGACGCGGTCGGCGGTGAAGCCGAACTGCTGGAACAGGGTCTTGTAGTCGGAGGAGGCGCCGAAGTGCTCCAGGCTGACCGACTCGCCGCAGTCGCCGACGAACGCCCGCCAGCCCAGGCCGATCCCGGCCTCGACCGAGACGCGGGCCCGGACGGAAGGCGGCAGGACGTGGTTGCGGTAGGCCTCGTCCTGGCTCAGGAACCACTCCACACACGGCATCGACACCACCCGGGTCGGCGTGCCCTTGGCCTCCAGGATCTCGCGCGCCTCCACGGCGATCTCGACCTCGCTGCCGGTCGCGATCAGGATGACGTGCGGCTGGTGGTCGGACGCCTCCGCGAGGATGTAGCCGCCCTTGGCGGTGCCCTCGGCGCTCGCCAGCTCGCCGCGGTCGAACACCGGCAGCTTCTGTCGGGTCAGGCAGAGACCGGCGGGCCGATCCGTGTGCTCGAGGATCGTGCGCCAGGCGACGACGGTCTCGTTCGCGTCCCCGGGCCGGACGACGTCCAGCCCGGGGATGGCGCGCAGTGCCCACAGGTGCTCGACCGGCTGGTGCGTCGGGCCGTCCTCGCCCAGGCCGATCGAGTCGTGCGTCCACACGTACGTCACCGGCAGCTTCATCAGCGCCGCGAGGCGCACGGCGGGGCGCATGTAGTCGCTGAAGACCAGGAACGTGCCGCCGTAGGGCCGGGTGCCGCCGTGCAGGGCGATGCCGTTGAGGATGGCGCCCATGCCGTGCTCGCGGATGCCGAAGTGCAGCGTGCGGCCGTAGCGGTTGCCGGGCCAGTCCTTGGTCTGGAACTCCTCGGGGATGAAGGACGGCTCGCCCTTCATCGTGGTGAGGTTGCTCTCCGCCAGGTCGGCGGAGCCGCCCCACAGCTCGGGGAGGACCGGGCCGATCGCGGTCAGGATCTCGCCGGAGGCCCCGCGGGTGGCGATCTGCTTGCCGGCCTCGAACTCCGGCAGCTTGGCCGTCCAGCTGTCCGGCAGGCGCCGCGCGGAGATCCGGTCGAACTCGGCGGCCCGCTCGGGATTGGCGGCGCGCCAGGCTTGGAACTTCTGGTCCCATTCGGCGTGCAGCGCCCGGCCCCGCGTGATGACCTCCCGCGAGTGGGCGAGCACGTCCTTGGGCACGTCGAAGGAGACGTTCGGGTCCAGGCCGAGGATCCGCTTGGTCGCCGCGACCTCCTCCTCGCCGAGCGCCGCGCCGTGGGCCTTGCCGGTGTTCTTCTTGTTCGGCGCGGGCCAGCCGATGATCGTGCGGAGCGCGATGAACGACGGGCGGTCGGTCTCGGCCTTCGCCGCCTCCATGGCCTGGGCCAGAGCCTCGACGTTCTCGTGGTAGTCGCCGTCGGTGGTCCAGTCGACCCGCTGCACGTGCCAGCCGTAGGCCCGGTACCGCGCGTCCACGTCCTCCGACAGCGCGATCGCGGTGTCGTCCTCGATCGAGATGTGGTTGTCGTCGTAGATGACGGTGAGGTTGCCGAGGCGCTGGTGCGCGGCGAGGGCGCTGGCCTCGTGGCTGATGCCCTCCTCGATGTCACCGTCGGAGGCGATCGCCCAGATGTAGTGGTCGAACAGGCTCTTCCCCGGCGCGGTGTCAGGGTCGAAGATCCCCCGCTCCCGGCGTGCGGCCATCGCCATTCCGACGGCGTTGCCCAGGCCCTGGCCCAGCGGCCCCGTCGTCGTCTCGACGCCTCGCGTGTGGCCGTACTCCGGGTGCCCGGGCGTCTGGCTGCCCCACTTGCGAAGCGCCTTCAGGTCGTCCAGCGACAACCCGTACCCCGACAGGAAAAGCTGAATGTAGAGCGTCAGGCTGGAATGGCCGGCGGAAAGGACGAACCGGTCCCGGCCCGGCCACCTCGGGTCGGTCGGGTCGTGGCGCAGGAACCGCTGGAACAACAGGTAGGCGGCCGGAGCGAGGCTCATGGCCGTGCCGGGGTGGCCCGATCCGGCCTCCTCGACGGCGTCCATGGCCAGCGCGCGGATGACGTCCACGGCCCGCCGGTCCAGGTCGGTCCATTCGAACGAGTTATCAGAATGCGTACTCACGAGACGCTCCAGGCTCCTCTCGACTACGTGTCAGTGTCCCCGCGACCCGTCCCCAGCCGAAAAGAGCCCGTGACCAGGCCACTGCCGGGGCCCGAAGTGAGCCTATCGCTCACGTCGCCACCGCCTTGACAGGCGTTCCTCTATCGTCAACGCCGCGACCCTCGTACGGCATTTCCCGAAGACGCCGGGCTTAACCCGTTGTGCCGCGCCCACCCCGGTGACGGGGTGCGTGGGGACCGGCATTACAGTGATTGCGCGGTCCAGCCCATAGGGCGATGGCCCGATCACAGCCGACTGGCGGCAAGGAAACCCGAGGATCAGACACAGTGTCCCTTAACGTCGTGAACGCGCAGGTGAACATCCGGTGACGGTGGTCATCAACCGTCCGGCGAGGACTCCCGCGCCGCCCACGCCCGGCCGTCGACCGTTCGGCGCACTGGTCCGTGCCTACGTGGCGCTGACCAAGCCGCGCATCATCGAGCTCCTGCTCATCACGACGATCCCGGTGATGTTCCTCGCCGCCGGCGGCCTGCCGCCGCTGTGGCCCGTCATCGCGACCCTCGTCGGCGGCATGCTCTCGGCGGGCGGCGCCAACGTGCTGAACTGCTACATCGACCGCGACATCGACGCGAAGATGCGCCGCACCCGCCGCCGGCCGCTGCCGATGGTGCAGGTCACGCCGAAGGAGACCCTGGTCTTCGGGATCGCCCTCTCCGTCGCCTCCACCGTGTTCCTCGCGCTGGCCGTGAACCCGCTGTCCGCCGGGCTGTCGGTGTTCGCGATCCTGTTCTACGTCTTCGTCTACTCGCTGGTGCTCAAGCGGCGCACGAAGCAGAACGTCGTGTGGGGCGGGATCGCCGGGTGCATGCCGGTCATGATCGGCTGGTCCGCCCTCACGAACAGCGTGTCGCTGACCCCGGTCGTGCTGTTCCTCGTGGTGTTCTTCTGGACGCCGCCGCACACCTGGACGCTGGCCATGCGCTACCGGGAGGACTACGCGGCCGCTGAGGTGCCCATGCTGCCGGTCGTCGCCACCGAGCGGCGTGTCGCCATCGAGGTGATCGTCTACACGTGGGTGACCGTGGCGTGCTCACTGGCGCTGTGGCCGATCGCCCACACGACGATCTTCTACCCGATCGCCGCGGCCGTCCTCGGGGCCGCCTGCCTCGTCGAGGCGTACCGCCTGCTCGGCCGGGTCCGCGCGGGCATCACCGGCGCCGTGCTCAAGCCGATGCGCTACTTCCACCTGTCGAACGCGTACCTGGCGCTGCTCTTCCTGGCGGTCGCGATCGACCCGCTGCTGCACTGACGGTTACCCTCCCGGCATGGCGCGTGTTGATCCAAAGGCGATCCTCGAAGGTCGCATGCCCGGCCGGGCCCCCGTCGGACTGATCATCGGGCTGGTCGTCTCGTCGGTCTGTGCGATCGTCGTCCTGGGCATCGACGCGGTGAACGGGGCACCGTTCATCGTCGGGTTCGTCCTGGCGATCCTCCCGGTGCCCCTGCTGATCTCGCTGGTCCTCACCCTCGACCGGCTCGAACCCGAGCCGTGGCGCGCGTTGCTGTTCGCCTTCATGTGGGGCGCCGGCGTCGCCGTGCTCGGCGCGCTGATCCTCAACACCGCCGGGTACGAGCTGCTGACCAAGCCGGTGTTCGGCGAGCGGGGCGAGCTCGTCACCGCCTCCGTCGGCGCGCCCCTGGTCGAGGAGTCACTGAAGGGCGCGGTGCTCTTCGGCTTCCTGTGGTTCCGCCGCAACGAGCTGGACGGCCTGACCGACGGCATCATCTACGCCGCCATGGTCGCCCTCGGGTTCGCGATGATGGAGAACGTCGGGTACTACATCCGGGCGTTCCACCAGCACAACCTCGAGGCCGTCTTCATCATGCGCGGGGTGATCTCCCCGTTCGGGCACCCGCTGTTCACCTCGATGACCGGCCTCGGCGTCGCCTACGCCGCCCTGCATCGGGGCGCCGCCCGCGTCGTGGCGCCGGTCGTCGGGCTCTGCGCGGCCATGCTGCTGCACGGCGCCTGGAACTTCTCCACCGCCTTCGGCCTCCAGGGCCTGATGATCGCCTACGGCATCGACTTCCTCATCCTCATCGGGCTGATCGTCACCATCCGGTGGGAGCGCCGCCAGACCGTCAAGCTGATCCAGCGGCACCTGCCGATGTACGCCGGAACCGGCCTGGTCACGCCGCAGGACGTCAACATGCTCGGCAACCTCAAGCTGCGCCGGCGCGCCCGCCAGTGGGCCCGCATGGCGGGCGGCGCGCGGGCGGCGCGCGCGATGGCCGACTACCAGCTCGCCGCCACCGAACTGGCGCTGCTGCACCAGCGCGCCGAGCGGCACGTCGCCGAGCCGACCTGGTTCTACCGCCGCCGGCAGGACCTGCTGAACCTCATGCACCTGGCCCGCCAGGCGTTCCAGGGCCGGCAGCCGCGGCCGCTCGTGCCGCCGTGGGCCGGACGCGGACAGTCCGGGTTCCTCCAGCCGGGCCCGTCGTACGGCCCGCCGCCGCCCGGCCCGTTCTCGGCCCCGGGCCCGTACCACCCGCCGGGCCCGTACGGCCCACAGGGACCTCAGGACCCGCCGCCCTACGGTCCGCAGGAGCCCCAGGACCCGCCGCCGTACGGCCCGCCCGGTCCGCAGGACCCACCGGGACCGCACGGATCGCAGGGGCCGGGACCGTACGGTCAGGGGCCACAGGAGCCTCCGGGCCCGTACGGTCCGGGTCCGGGCCGCCCGCTGTAGGCGTCGGCGCGGTTCAGCCGTCGGCGAGCGGCTCGGCCGGGGCGACGCCGTGCGCCGCGATCTCCCGGCGGGCGGGGATGCGCTTGCCGAGGGCGATGAAGAACAGGATCAGGCCCACGGTCAGCAGGATGTGCCCCAGCCCGGCGACGAGGGCGATGGCGTCGCCGCTCCCGTGCCCGAGGACGGTCAGCGTCCCGTGGACGGTCATCATGGCGACGGTCACCGCGAGACCGGCGTTGTAGATCCAGAAGAACCAGCCGAACAGTTTGCCCGTGCTCAGGGCGAACTGCTTCTCCAGCATCAGGACGATGAGGAAGAACAGCATCCCGAGCGCGAGTACGTGGGTGTGCACCAGGCCGAGCTGTGACTCCCCGGTGAAGTGCTTGATCTTGGTGACCTCGCGGTAGTAGAAGCCGCTCACCAATCCGATGATCATGTACAGGTGGGCGGCGTTATAGATCTTCTTCACGGTTCCTGACCTCGGGGTTGGTACTCGACTCAAGTGACCTAACCCTTCCGTGCCGCCCGATCGCCATCAACGACGGAATCGGTAACGTCTGTTGACTCATCGCTAATCAATCGCGGGTGTGGCGATCGCGATCCCGATGATGCCGGCGTGACTCGAGACGATCGGTGCGGCCGGTATTGCCCATTGACTGTGGAGTGACACAGATCAACAATGCCGGTAACCAGTGACAACGTTGTCATGATTCTGCGATGGTCCTCCGCCAGCGCACCCTGTGACCTCCCCAGAGGAGCAGTTGTGTTCAGACGCTCGCGTGCCCGATTGGCAGGCCTCGTCGGCCTCGCCCTGACCTCCCTGGCCCTCCCTGCCGTCCCCGCCCACGCGGCAGCCCCCGACCTCGCCTCCTACGTCAATCCGTTCGTCGGCACCCAGGACGGCGGGCCCGACTTCGGGCACGGCGGCGGCGCCGGGATGAACTTCCCCGGTGCCGTCACTCCATTCGGGATGATGCAGTGGAGCCCCGACACCGTCCGCAACTCCGGCGGCGGCTACAAGTACGAGGACAACCGCCTGCGCGGCTTCAGCATGACCCACATCTCCGGGCCCGGCTGCACGGGCGCGCAGGACTTCCCGGTCATCCCGTTCTCCGGACCGGTCACGACGTCGCCCGCCACCCACGGCACCGACTACGTCCAGACCTTCAAGCACGAGAACGAGCAGGCGTCGCCCGGGTCGTACGCCGTGACGCTCGACTCCGGCGTGAAGACCGAGCTGACCGCGACGCAGCGGGCGGGCGTCGCGCGGTTCACCTTCCCCACCGACAAGGTGGGCACGCTGCTGCTCAATGTGACGGGGTCCATCAACGGCGTGGACGACGCCGAGGCCACCGTCAAGGGCAACACCGTGTCGGGCTGGGCCAAGACCGGCGGGTTCTGCGGCGCGGACACGAAGTACTACGTGTACTTCACCGCGACCTTCGACCGGCCCTTCCAGACGTACGGCACGTGGAAGAACGACTCGGTGGAGCCGGGTGAGGACGCCGTGCGCGGCAGCGCCCCGGCGAAGGTTCCCCAGCAGACGCAGAAGACCTTCGGGCGATTGAACAACGGCCCCGAGGGCCGGCCGATGCCGCAGCGCTCCCCGCAGGCCCTCGCCCGTGACGTCACCGTCAAGGGCCCGGGCTCGGGCGTCTACCTGCAGTTCGACACCAGCAAGGCCCAGCCGGTGCAGATGCGCGCCGCGGTGTCGTACGTGAGCATCGACGGCGCGAAGCAGAACCTCAAGAAGGAGATCGGCGGCCGGGGCTTCGACTCCGTGCGCGACGCCGCGCACGCCGCGTGGAACAAGCGCCTCGGGCAGATCAAGGTGAGCGGCGGCGCGGACGACCGGCTGCGGACCTTCTACACCGCGCTCTACCACGCGATGCTTCAGCCGTACGTCTTCGACGACGTCGACGGCACCTACACCGGGTTCGACTACCGCACCCACAAGGTGAAGAAAGGCCATCACCAGTACGCGACGTTCTCCGGCTGGGACATCTACCGCAGCGAAGCACAGCTCATCGCACTGCTGGCGCCCGACGTGGGCGCCGACATCGCCCAGTCGATGTACAACGACGCGCACTCGGTCGGCGACGTCTGGGACCGCTGGTCGCACCAGAACACCATCACCGGCGTCATGAACGGTGACCCGTACCACTCGATCGTGTCGACGATGTACGCCTTCGGCGCCCGGGACTTCGACGCGAACGGCGCGCTGGCCGCCATGGTCAAGGGCGCGAACCGGGTCGGGGAGGACAAGAACACCAGTTACACCGAGCGGCCCGGCAACGCCGACTACCTCAGGCTCGGCTACGTGCCCGCCGACCCGGCGACCACCCTGGAGTACGGCATCGCCGACTTCGGCATCGCCCAGCTCGCCCAGCGACTGGGGGACAAGAGCACCTACCAGGACTTCATGAAGCGGGCGCACGGCTGGGAGACCATCTACAACCCGCAGAACGACTGGATCCAGCCGCGCTTCGCGGACGGCTCCTTCCTCACGCCGTTCGACCCGGCCGACTCGAACTGGTACGTCGAGGGCAACGGCTCGCAGTACCACTGGATGGTGTACGACGACGTCGCCGGTCTGTTCAACGCGATGGGCGGCCGCGACCAGGCGGCCAAGCGGCTCGACACCTTCTTCACCAAGCTGAACGCCGGCTCGCACGAGCCGTACGCCTACCTGGGCAACGAGCCGTCGCTGCAGTCCCCGTGGCTGTACGCGTGGGCCGGGCAGCCGTACAAGACGCAGGACGTCGTGGCGCGGGCCCGCAAGGAGCTGTTCAAGCCGACGCCGGGCGGTCTGGTCGGCAACGACGATCTCGGCACGATGTCGGCGTGGCGGGTGTTCGCCGGACTCGGCATGTTCCCGGCGATCCCGGGCCGCGCCGAGATGATCCTCAACAGCCCGGAGTTCCCGCAGATCACGGTCACGCGGTCCAGTGGCCAGAAGATCACCATTAACGCGCCGGGGGCGTCCGACGACAACAAGTACGTGCGGTCGCTGAAGGTCGGCGGCAAGGCGACCAGCCGCGCCTGGCTGCCCGAGTCGTTCGTCGCCTCCGGCGGCAGGCTCGACTACACCCTCGGCGCCCAGCCGAACACCACCTTCGGCAGCGACCCGAAGGACGCCCCGCCGTCCTTCGGCACCGGCGCCCGCCCGTTCCTGTCGGCGACCACGCCGGGCACCGCGTCCGTCGAGCCGAGCGGCTCCGTGGAGGCGACCCTGCGCGCGCAGGCCGTCGGCACGGGCGACACCGTCACCTGGACCGCCAAGCCGCCGGCGGGCATCACCGTCACGCCGTCCTCGGGCACGCTGAAGGTCCCCGACGCCGGCCACGCCGACCAGAAGGTGACCATCTCGGTGGCCGCCGGCCAGAAGCTGGACTACTACTCGGTGCCGATCGAGCTGACCGCCTCCGGGCAGTCGGTGGGCACCACCGGCATCACGCTCAATGTCGCCAAGCGCGGCACGATCGAGTGGTACCAGAACAACGCCGGCATCTCCGACGACGGCAAGCAGGGCAACGCCAACTTCGACGGCGGCGGGTGGAGCTACTCCGCGCAGGCGCTGGCCGCGGCCGGCCTCAAGCCCGGTCAGCCGGTGACCTGGAACGGCTTCACCTTCGCCTGGCCGAACCGCACGCCGGGGCAGCTCGACAACATCCAGGCGAGCGGCCAGGTCGTCGACCTGCCCGACGCTCCGAAGGGCGCCTCCAAGCTGGCGTTCCTCGGCTCGGCGGGCAACGGAAACGCCCCGTCGACGGTGACGATCACCTATACGGACGCGTCGACGGCGACGGGCAAGCTGGAGTTCAGTGACTGGGCGCTCGGCGCCGACGCCTACCCGCCGCAGTACGGCAACGAGATCGTCGCCAAGACCCCCTACCGCAACGGCTCCGACGGCAACCAGCAGAAGCTCAACATCTACGTGTTCGGCGCCACGCCGATCGCGCTCGACGCGAGCAAGCAGGTCAAGAGCGTCACGCTGAACACTCCGACCGGCGGAGGGTCGCTGCACGTCTTCGCCTGGTCCTTCTCCTGAGCGGGCCCCGGTGAGCCCGTCGGCGGGCTCACCGGGCCTCCTGACCCCGTGCTGCCCCGGTGCGCCCACGCACCGGGGCAGCACCCTCTAGAAGCAGGCCTCGTCTCGGCTGCGCGGGGCGCGATCGTGATCTTCGTTGTGTCAGGCGGGGATGGGGCGGTGTTCACCCAGGCGGATCGGGCGGCCGGTCGTGTCGAGCACCACCCGTCCGCCGACCGGTCCGGTCAGCGTGACGTCCAGCGTCCGCGCCGCCCCGAAACCGGGGCAGTCGCCGGTGCGGCCGGTCACCGCGCTCCCGACGACGATCGCGTGCGGGGACTCGTAGACCCGGCTTCGGACGGAGCGCGCCCCACACTCACCGTCGGGCGTGAGAACCGTCACGCGCAGCCGCCGGGGGTCGCCGGGGACCGCGTCGAGCCCGTACACGGGATCGCCCCCGGGAGCGGTCGAGGGCGTCGGAAGCGCGCCGACGGTCTCCGGCCGGACCGCCACCCGGACGACCGGGCTCTTCAGCTTCGGCACCGTGAACCACCAGGCGGGGACCTGCGCGACGCCTCGGCTGGTGTGCAGGGAGACCGGCCCGAGCCGGGCACCCGTCACCGTGAGGTCGCATTCGGGGCACGGCACGGCGGACGCCCCCGTCGCCCCGTCGGGCGGCATGGTTCCCGGGCTCGACCTGTCCGGGACCGTCCGGCTCATCGGCCCGCGGTCCAGCGCCGCGTACGCCTCCCGGGCACTGGACAGCGGAAGGGAGAGCGTCCGGCCGTCGGGCCAGCGGATCGTGCCGCGCCCGGGCGCGTTCTCGGGCAGGCGGCCGCTGAGCCGGTAGGCGCCGATGCGGTACGCGAGCCGGGTGGTGTCGGTGAAGCCGGGGTCGCGCGGAAGGAGCGTGAGCTCTTCGAGCGGCACGAAGCCGGAGGTCCACGCCTTCGGCTTGCCCACGGCCTCCCACGCCGCGATCGCCCGTCCAGCGCGCTGTCGAAAGTCGTCGTTCGCGGGCCCCGGCCCGCGTGCGGTCCGCTGACCGCAGGCGGTGAGGATCAGCGCGAGTCCGGCGGCGACGGCGATCAGACGAGAGCGCATGACGGCCTTTCGGCGGAGGACGAGCCTCTTAGACGCATCCCCGCCACGAGCGGTTCCATCCGCGAGGTCCGGCACGCCGACGGCCGTCCGGGACCTCCCGCGCTCCGAACGGATCAGCCGGCGACACCGTCGATGTCGACGAGGAGGTGGCGTGGCCCTCGCAGGCCCGCGCTGGGCCGGTACGGCGGCGGATCGGTGACGAGGCGGGGGTTCTGCAGCCGTTTCGCCAGCTCGCTCAGGGCGATCTGCGCCTCCAGCCTGGCGAGCGGAGCGCCGAAGCAGTAGTGGATCCCGGCACCGAAACCGAGGTGCTCGTTGTACCGGCGGTCCGGGATGAAGCGGTCGGGCTCGGGCACGTGCTCCGGGTCGCGGCTTCCGGCCGCCAGCGCCAGGGCGATGGGCGCGCCCTTGGGGATCGTGGTCCCGGCGATGTCGATGTCCTCCAGGGCGATCCGCGAGGAGATGAACTGCACCGGCGGCTCGTAGCGCAGCAGCTCCTCGACCGTGTAGATGACCAGATCGGGCTCGTTGCGCAGCCGGTGGATCAGCTCCGGATGGCGGAGCAGGGTGAGCATCCCGTTCGTGATCAGGTTGACCGTCGTCTCATGCCCGGCGACCAGCAGCAGCGAGCCGGTGGCCGCGACGTCGTACGGTGACATCGCCCCGTCCGGGCCCTCGTAGGAGATCAGGCCGGAGAGCAGGTCGTCGCCCAGGTTCTTCCGCCGCTCGTCGGCGAGCCCGGCGAGGTACCGTCCGAGTTCGAGTTGCGCGTCCGCCCGCCGCCGCTCACGCTCGGCCCGGCCCGCCTCTCCGGGGCTGATCGACTCGGCGATGGCGTCGGCCCACACGTGGAACCGCGGCTCGTCCTCACGCGGCACTCCGAGAAGCCGGCAGATCACGGTCACGGGGAACGGGTAGGCGATGTCGTCGACGATGTCGATCCGCGTCCGGTCGGCGACGCCGTCGATCAGGCCGCCGACGAGACGGACCAGCTCGGGCCGCATGTTCTCTATCCGGTGCGGCGAATGCGGCGGACCGAAGTGGCGCATCGCCAGACGCCGGAGCCGGTCGTGCTCGGGCGGATCGGTGTTGATGAATCCGGGCAGACCCGTCGCCTCCTCCTCCTCGGACCCGGGCGGCCGCGGGCGGTTGCGACGGTCGGAGCTGATGCGTGGATCGTGCAGCAGCGCGACGATCTCCTTGTAGCCGCTGACGACATAGGTGCCGTCCTCCTGCCGCTCCACCGGCGTCTTGCGCAGTTCGGCGTACAGGGAGTACGGGTCGGCGCGGTGGGACTGGTCGAGGATCTGCTCGAAGACGCTGGACGGTGCCATGGCGGCGCCTCCTCGTGACTCGTTCATCGGTCAGCGGTGCACCAAGGTGGCGCGGCGTTCGGCCGGATCGTGCCCGGTCACCACGACGGTGACCTGTGTCGCCTCGAGTCGCTCCGGAACCTCGGCCGGGACGGGCCGCAGCGTCTCCGGCCGGTCGGCGGCACGGAACTCGGGCGGGAAGGGCGCGGCCCGCTCGATCAGGCCCTGGTAGAACTCCAGCCACATCGCCCGGTCGAACGTGACCGCCGCGGTGACACGGCCCCGGTAGCCGTAGACGGCGACGAACCGGCGCTCCTCCGTGGAGCCGTGGGCGATGACCACCTCGTCGGCGAAGGTCGGCACGCCGACGGACTTGATGCTGGTCCCGAACTGGTTGGACCAGAACACCGGCAGTGACAGGTGCGGCCAGCGGTGCGCCTGGTCGCTGAGCATGTTGTGCGCGGCGATCTCGGCCTGGGCGACCGCGTTGCCCCAGTGCTCGAGCGTCATGAACTGGTAGTTGTAGACCGGGTGCGGGAAGCGCGCGACGTCGCCCGCGACGAAGACATCGTCGGTGACCAGGCCGTTCATGTCGACGGCGCGGCAGCCCGCGTCGCAGGCCACCCCCCATACGCCGGCGGCCAGCCCCGAGTCGCGCAGCCACTCGACATTGCGGATCGCCCCGAGCGCGACGACCGCGACGTCGGCCTCCACCGTGTCGCCGTCGGAGAGCCGCGCGGCGCGGAGCCGGCCGTCCGCGTCTCCCTCCAGGGCCTCCACCGTGACGCCGCATCTAAGGTCCACGCCGTGCGCGCGCTGCATTTCGGCCGCGACTTTGCCGATCACGCCGCCCAGCGCGCCGATGAGCGGCGCCGGACCGCGTTCGGCGACGGTCACCGGGAGGTCCAGGTCACGGCAGACCGACGCGACCTCCGAGCCGGTGAACCCCGCACCGATCACCAGTACCCGGCGTGGGCGTGCGGCGAGACGCTCCCGGAGCCGGGACGACTCCTCGATCGTGCGCAGCGGGAGGACCCCGTCCAGCGCGGCCTCCTCCGGGTTCGGCCACGGCCGGGCGCGCGCGCCCGTCGCGATCAGCAGCCGGTCGAAGCCGACCTCCCGGCCGTCGGCGAGCCGCACGGTCTTGGCGGCCAGGTCGAGTCCGGCGGCGGCGACGCCGGGTAGCCATTCGGCGTCGACCTCGCGCAGGCGGGGGAGCAGGGTGTGATCCGCGGGCACCCGGCCGGTCAGCACCTGCTTGGACAGCGGCGGACGGTCGTACGGCTCGTACGGCTCGTCCCCGATCAGGGTCAGTGAGCCGGTGAAGCCGTCGCGGCGGAGCACGCCCGCGGCCCGCGCCCCGGCCAGCGAGGCGCCGACGATCACGATCCGGCCGGTCTTCCGGAACCCGTCACCGACCGGAGGGGAGACGACCGTGCCCGTCCGCATCCCCCGGTGCTGGGTCGCCATCTGGTCGAGGTGGATGGCCTGAACCGGGCAGGCGGCCGCCGCGCGGAGGACGTGCTCGCGCTGCGCCTCGTCCGCGTCGGTGTCGTACAGCAGCGCTTCCTCACCGTTCATGGCGAACACGTCCGGCGCGAGGAACGCGCACTGGCCATACCCCTGACATCGTGTGAGATCGACGATCACCCGCACGGCGCACTCCCCCTGTTCGTGCGCGACCGCCAGGCGAACCCGGCCCCACACCGGCGCGGCGGCCTTCCCCGTTGTCCGTCCGAGACCTACCCCGCGTTCTTGCTGTTTAGGCAGGCCACAGGCTCGAAGCCGGGGACGGTCACCGGGAGGGCGCGACCAGGCCGGTCTCGTACGCGATGATCACGAGCTGGACCCGGTCGCGGGCGTCCAGCTTGGTGAGCAGCCGCGTCACGTAGGTCTTGACGGTGGCGATGCTGATGACCAGCTCGGCGGCGATCTCGGAGTTGGACATGCCGCGCCCGACGAGGGTCAGCACCTCGTTCTCCCGTTCGGTGATGCCGTCGAGCGTGCGCCGCCCGGGAACGGGCCCCGGGCGCCCGGCGAACTCCTCGATCAGGCGGCGCGTGACCTTCGGCGCGATCAGTCCGTCCCCGGCGGCGACGACGCGGATCGCGGCGAGGATGTCGTCCAGCGCCATGTCCTTGACGAGGAACCCGGCCGCACCGGCGCGCAGCGCGCCGTACACGTAGTCGTCATCGTCGAACGTGGTGAGGACGACGACGTGCGTCGAGCCCGAACCGGTCGTGATCTCCCGGGTGGCCTCGATGCCGTCCATGCCGGGCATCCGGATGTCCATCACGACGACATCCGGCTCGAGGCTCCGGGTCAGCTCCACCGCCTCGGCACCGGTTCCGGCCTCGCCGACGACCTCGATGTCGGGGGCGTCGGTGATGACCATTTGCAGGGCGGTGCGCACCAGCGGCTGGTCGTCGGCGAGAACAACGCGGACGGTCATTTCACTCCTGTCGGTAGGGGGAGGCGGGCCGTCACGCGGAAGCCGCCTTCGGGGTGTGGTCCGGCGGTGAAGTCTCCGTGCAGCAGGGTGACGCGCTCGCGCATGCCGACCAGGCCGTAGCCGGTGCCGGGGGCGGCGCCGTGGCCGCGGCCACCGTCGGTGACCTCGATGGTGAGGTCCTCGTCCCGATACTCGATGGTCACGGTGCAGGATCGGGTGTCGGCGTGCCGTACGACGTTGGTGACGGCCTCCTGGATGATCCGGTACGCCGACAGGTCGACGTCCGGTGGGAGCGGGCGCCGTTCCCCGCGCGATCGGACGTCGACGCGGACGCCGGCGGCCGTGGTCGATTCGGCCAGCCGATCGACGTCCGCCAGGCCGGGCATCTCGTGGAGCGGCGCGGCCTCTGCTTCCGCCTGCCGGAGCGCGCCGAGCATCCGGCGCAACCCGGACAGCGTCTCCCGGCTCGCCATCTCGACCTCGCCGAGCGCGTCGCGCGCCCGGGCGGGCTGGGTGTCGATGACCCGCTTGGCCGCACCGGCCTGCAGGGCGACGATGCCGATGGTGTGCGCCACCATGTCGTGCAGCTCGCGCGCGATCCGAAGCCGTTCGGCGGTGACGGCGTCGGCCACCGCGCGAGAACGCAGCGCCGCCGCGTACTCGCGGCGCTCGCGAAACAGCCTGCCTGCGACGTAGGCCGTGGTGACCGCGAGGATGGCGACCTCGGCGTTGGTCGTGACATCCATCCCGGGAGAGAAGCCGGCGATGGTCAGGGACTGGACGACGAACGACAGCACCACGGCGGTGGTCGAGACCCGCGAGGTCCGGGTGGCGACGATGTACGCCAGAGCCAGATCCACCACCAGAAAGGTAAGGAACGGGGTTCGGGAAGCGCCCATGTGCTGGGGCCCGGCCAGCACGACCACGAGGACACAGCCGAAGAGCATCATGACCAGCGCGAAAAGGGGAATCCGCCGGAGGACGCCGATGAGCAGGCTCATCGACAGCATCGCCGCGAGGACCTGGGCAGGGCTGTATTCCGGTCCAAATTCCGGTCCAATGCGCGGCGACGCCAGTTGCGACCAGGCCAGCGCGAAGGGATAGAGGACGGCTCCGCCCCAGGCCACGATTCCCCTCATCCGCATCGCGGGAGTGCGCGTCATGTGACATCCATGGGGAGAGGGAGGCGGACCGTGACCCGGAAGCCGCCTTCGGGCAGCGGCCCGGCGGAGAAGTCCCCATGGAGCAGGGTGACGCGTTCACGCATCCCGAGCAGGCCGTAGCCGGTGCCGGGGGTGGCGCCGTGGCCGCGCCCGCCGTCGACGACCTCGACGGTCAGTTCTTCCTCCCGGCGGTCGATGGACACCACGCAGGACCGGGTGTCGGCGTGGCGCACCACGTTGGTGACGGCCTCCTGGATGATCCGGAACGCCGACAGGTCGACCTCCGGCGGCAGCGGGCGGGGTTCTCCCCGCCACCGCACGTCGACGCGGACACCGGCGACCGTGGTGGCCTCCGCCAGCCGATCGAGGTCCGCCAGGCCGGGCAGGTCGTGCAGCGGTGCCGCCTCCGATTCCGCCTGCCGGAGCGCGCCGAGCATCCGGCGCAGCCCCGACAGCGTCTCCCGGCTCGACGTCTCCACCGCCTTCAGAGCGTCGCGTGCCCGGGTGGGCTGGGTGTCGATGACCCTCCGCGCCGCTCCGGCCTGCAGGGCGACGATGCCGATGTTGTGGGCCACCGCGTCGTGCAGTTCGCGGGCGATGCGGAGCCGTTCGGTGGTCACCGCCTGCGTGGCGGCCTGGGCGCGCATGTCCTCGGCGTGCTCTCGCGCCTGGTGCGTCGAGTTGCCGATGAGCCAGGCGATGGCGGCGGTCATCGCCACGGCCAGCTCCGTCGAGGTGCCGATGATCCACCCGCACAGGAGCCGGAAGGCCAGGTACGCGGCCAGCGTGGCGAGCGCCAGACCGGCCGCGGTGCGCGATGTCCGGCGTCGCCCGGTGGCCGCGATGAACCACAGGGCGACGTCGACGGAGAGGAACTGCGGCACCGGGATCGCGCCGACGCTCAGCGGGAGCGTCCCGAGGACGGAGCCGGCGAGCAACAGGACCAGTGCCGTGAGCGGCCGCCGCCGCAGCAGGCCGCTGCCGATCAGCGTGAGCACGGTGGCCGTCATCAGCTCTGCCCGGCCGTCCCACCGGTAGAAGAGCACCCCGGCCTGGAACGAGGGCATGTTCTCACCGGGCAGCCGCATGCGGATGAGGAACGTGAACACCGTGCCGGCGCACCAGGCCGCGGCCGTCCACGCGCCCGGCGGAACGCGCCTGAGCAGGGGAGAAAGGGGCACGGCGGACATGTCCGAATCGTAATGGTGTGATCTCCGCGGCTGCATCGGACCACGGGTGTACGACCACGGTCGGTACGTGAGCCCGGGAATGCCGACGACGGCTCGATGTGCGCGGAGCCCGGCCCGCGACACCGTTGGCCGCGTGATCGAAGTGAACGGACTGACGAAACGCTACGGCCCCAAGACGGCGGTCAACGGCCTGACCTTCACGGTGCGTCCCGGACATGTCACCGGGTTCCTCGGACCCAACGGCGCGGGCAAGAGCACCACTCTGCGGATGATCCTCGGGCTGAACGAGCCGACCAGCGGAACGGCCACCGTCGCCGGCCGCCCGTTCCGCGACCGCCCGCGCGGGCTCCGGCACGTCGGGGCGCTGCTCGACGCCCAGGACGTGCACGGCGGCCGCACCGCGTACGCGCACCTGTCCGCGCTGGCCCGGGGCAACCGGATCCCGCGGCGCCGGGTGGACGAGGTGCTGCGGGAGGTGGGCCTGGCCGAGGTGAGGCGCCGCCGCATAGGGGGCTTCTCCCTCGGCATGAGGCAGCGGCTCGGCATCGCCACCGCCCTGCTCGGCGACCCGCCCGTTCTGCTGTTCGACGAACCGATCAACGGCCTTGACCCCGAAGGGGTGCGATGGGTCCGCGGCCTGTTCCGGCGGCTGGCCGCCGAGGGCCGGACCGTGTTCGTGTCCAGCCACCTCATGAGCGAGATGGAGCACACCGCCGACCATCTCATCGTCATCGGCCGGGGCGAGCTGATCGCCGACGAGAGCCTCGCGGAGTTCGCGGCCCGCGGCACACCCCAGAGCGTGACCGTGCGCGCACCCGACGCCTCCTCGCTGACGGCCGTCCTGACCACCGAAGGCGCGTCCGTACGGCCGGGCGGCGACCGGGCGCTCACGGTCACCGGCCTGAGCGCCGCACGCATCGGCGAACTCGCCTTCCAGCACCGGATCATGCTCCACGAACTCGCCCCCCGCACCGCCTCGCTGGAGGAGGCGTTCATGGAACTCACCGCCGACAGCGTCGAATACCTCGCCGGAGACGCCCGATGACCGCACCGACCATCACCGCCCGCCCCACCGCCACCGAGCCCCAGGCCCGGTTCCGCGACCTCCTCGCCGCCGAGTGGACCAAGCTCTGGTCGCTCCGCTCGACCTACTGGACCCTGCTCCTCAGCGGGCTGGTCATCATCGGGCTGAACGTGAACGCCGCCGTCGCCGACTACCGCAACTGGCCGCACTACAACGCCGACATCCGAGCCATCTTCGTCCCGATCTGGGCGATGCGGGACGCCTTCCCGCAGGGCGCCGGCCTGGTCCTCATGCTCGCCGCCGGCAGCGTCGGCGCCATCACGCTCACGGGCGAGTACGGGACCGGCCTGATCCGCACCTCCTTCGCGGCCATGCCGGCGCGCCGTTCGCTGGTGGCGGCGAAGCTGATCGACGTGACGGTGGTCATGCTGGGCTACGGGACGGTCGTCGCCGGCGTCTCGTTCTGGGCGACCCAGGCCATCCTGTCGGGCCGTCACGTCGGCCTGTCGATCGGCTACCCCGGAGCGTTTCCGGCGGTCGCGGCGTCGGCGGTGCTCGCGCCGGTGTGCGCGCTCATCGGCATGGGCATCGGCGCGATCGTCCGGCACAGCGCGGCGACCATGGTCATCACGGCCGCCGTCCTCCTGCTGCTGCCGCTCTTCTTCACCGACCACTACCGCTGGACGGCCGACATCAAGCACGCGCTGCCCGCCAGCGCGTGGGGACGCCTGACCGACATCGGATACGGACGCTTCGGCTTCACCGTGCGCCATCCGACTACGACCACCGAGGCGTGGATCGCGCTGGCCCTGTGGGCGCTCACCGCGGCGGCCGTCGCCGTCACCGTCGTCCACCGTCGCGACGTGTGAACCATGGGCGCGACGCTCATCATCACCAACGACTTTCCGCCGCGCCTCGGCGGCATCGAGACGTTCGTGTACGAGATCGCCCGCCGATTCCCGCCCGGCGAAGTGGTGGTCTACACGTCCCGCGAACCGCACGGGGACCGGTTCGACGCGGGGCTGCCCTTCCCGGTGGTGCGGGACCGGGCCCGTACGCTGCTGCCGACGCGTGAGGTGGCCGCGACGGCGGTGGCGCTGTCGAAGGGGTACGGGTGCGACCGCGTGTGGTTCGGCGCGGCCGCGCCGCTGGGCCTGCTCGCCGGCCGGCTCGGCCTGCCCTCGGTCGCCACCACGCACGGCCACGAGATCTGGTGGGCGTCGTTGCCGGGATCGCGGCAGGTGCTGCGCCGGATCGGTGACCAGGTGGGCACCGTCACGTACCTGACCGGATACACGAGGCGGCGGATCGCCCGGGCGCTCGGCCCCCGGACGCGCACGACCCGGCTGGTGCCGGGCGTGGACACCTCGGTGTTCCGCCCGGACGCCGGCGGCGCGGCGGTCCGGGAGCGGTACGGCCTGGGGGAGCAGCCCGTCATCCTGAGCGTGTCACGGCTGGTGCCGCGCAAGGGCCAGGACCGGTTGATCAGCGCGCTGCCGCTCGTGCGTCGCGCCGTGCCGGACGCGACACTGCTGATCGTCGGGGCGGGACCGTACGAGGACCGGCTGCGCCAACTCGCCGGGGACGGGGTGGTGTTCGCGGGCGGGCACCCGCACCACGACCTCCCACCGTTCTACGCCGCCGCGGACGCCTTCGCGATGCCGTGCCGGAGCCGGTTGTCGGGCCTGGAGGTCGAGGGGCTCGGGATCGTCTTCCTGGAGGCCGCCGCCGCCGGCCTGCCGGTGCTCGCCGGGGACTCCGGCGGTGCCCCGGACGCCGTACGCGACGGGGAGACCGGGCATGTCGTCGACGGGCGGTCGGTGCCGGCCATCGCCGACCGGCTGGTCGAGCTGCTGACCGATCCGGGCGCGATGGGGGAGAAGGGCCGCGCGTGGGTCCGCGCGGAGTGGAGCTGGGACCGCTCGTACGAGCGCCTCCGCGACCTGCTGGCGCGAGCGGCCGTCCGGTGAATCGGTGACGGAGCCAACAGCGCCCTCCCACGTTGGCCGTGGAAGGGCGCCCTTCGGCGTACGTGGTTCAGGCGACGATCCGGAGCGGGTTCTCCAGCAGCTCGGCGAGCTCGCCGAGGAACTTCGCGCCGGTCGCGCCGTCGCAGGCCCGATGGTCGACGGACATCGTGAGCGTCAGCCGGTCACGGGCGGTGAACTCGCCGTCGTCGCCGACCACGACGTCCTTGCGGGTCGCGCCGACGGCGAGGATCCCCGCCTCCGGCGGGTTGATGACGGCGGTGAAGGCGTCGACGCCGAACATCCCGAGGTTGCTGACGGTGAACGTCCCCCCGGACATCTCCTGCGGGGTGAGCCGCTGCTCGCGCGCCCGCCCGGCCAGCTCCCGGGTCTCCTCGCCGATCTGCGACACGCTCTTGCGGTCCGCGTCACGGATCACCGGGACCACGAGGCCGTCCTCCAGCGCCACGGCCACGCCCACGTTCACCCGCTTGTGCACGAGGAGGGCGTCCTCGGTGAACGAGACGTTCAGCACCGGGCTGGCGCGCAGGGCCGTCGCGCAGGCCTTGACGATGAGGTCGTTGACGCTGACCTTGGCCGGGTTTAGGGCCTCGTTCAGCGTCTTGCGGAACGTGAGCAGCGCGCCGACGTCGACGATCCGCGTCAGGTAGAAGTGCGGCGTCGTCTGCATGCTCTCGGTGAGTCGGCGGGCCGTGACCTTCCGGATCCGGCTCAGCGGCACCCGCTCGACGTCCGGGTCCTCGGCCACCGCGGGGGAGGAGGCCTGCGGAGCGGGCGCGGGGACCGGCGCGGCCGGGGCGTTCTTCAGCGCGGCCTCGATGTCGGCGCGGACGATCCGGCCGCCGGGGCCCGAACCGGTCAGAGCGGTGAGGTCGACGTCGTTCTCCCGCGCGAGCCGACGGGCGAGCGGGGAGGACGGCGGGCGCGACCGCGTGCCGTTGGCCGGCGCGGTCTCGACGGCCTGCGCCGGGGCGGTCGCGGTCGGGGCGTCCGCCACGGTCGCCGCCGGAGCGGCGGCGGCCTGGCCGGTCGCGGCGGAGGCCGCCTCGGCGACGGGCGCCTGCCGCGCGGCGGGGACGGTCTCGCCCGCGCCGACGAGGGTGGCGATGGGCGTGCCGATCGACGCGGTCTCGCCCTCGGCGACCAGGATCTCGCCGAGCACACCGTCCTCGTACGCCTCGTACTCCATGAGGGCCTTGTCGGTCTCGATGTCGACGAGGGAGTCCCCGGCGGTCACCTTGTCGCCTGGCTTCTTGTGCCAGGCACTGATGACGCCTTCCTCCATGGTGTCGGACAGGCGTGGCATGAGAATGTCGGACATGGATCTTCCTAACGACCGGTCGCGCGGACGGTGTCGCGGACGGCGGTGACGAGCGATTCGGCCGACGGCAGGGCGGCCAGTTCGAGCGGCTTGGAATAGGGCAGCGGCACCTCGGCCATGGCGACCCGGCGGACCGGCGCGTCGAGCCAGTCGAACGCGCCCTCCTGGATCGTCGCGGCGATCTCGGCGCCGATGCCGTACGTGAGCCAGTCGTCCTCGGCGACGACGGCGCAGCCGGTGCGGCGGACCGACTCGACGACGGTCTCCCGGTCGAGCGGGCGCAGGCTGCGCAGGTCGACGATCTCGGCGTTGATGCCGTCGGTGGCGAGCTTCTCGGCGGCCTCCGCCGCGACGTGCGCCATCCGCGAGTACGCGATGATCGTCACGTCCGTGCCCGGCCGGGTCACGGCGGCGCGGCCGATCTCGGCGGGCTCGAGGTCCTCGAGGTTCTCGGGCACCTCGCCGCGCGTGTTGTACAGCGCGAGGTTCTCCAGGAACAGCACCGGGTCGTTGTCGCGGATCGCCGCTCGCAGCATCGCCGACGCCTCGGCGGGCGTGCTGGGGGCGAGGACCTTCAGGCCCGGGATGAAGGAGTAGAACAGCTCGACGTTCTGCGAGTGCGTGGCCCCGAGCTGCTGCCCGCCGCCACCGGGCGTGCGGATCACCATCGGGACGCTGCACTGCCCGCCGAACATGCCGTAGATCTTCGCCGCGTGGTTGACGATCTGGTCGAGCGCCAGCAGCGAGAAGTTGATCGTCATGATCTCGACGACGGGGCGCAGGCCGAGCATGGCCGCGCCGATCGCGGCGCCGACGAAGCCCTCCTCGGCGATCGGGGTGTCGCGGACGCGCTTCGGCCCGAACTCCTTGAGCAGCCCCTCGGTGATCTTGTACGAGCCCTCGAAGACGCCGATCTCCTCGCCCATGACGAAGACGTTCTCGTCGCGCAGCATCTCGTCGCGCAGGGTGTCCCGGAGGGCCTGGCGGTAGGTCATGGTCGCCATGTGATTCTCCTCAGAAGACCGGGTCGGCCGGCAGACGGCGGGACTCGCCCCGTACGGGGCTGGCGTAGGTGTAGTCGAACAGCGTCGACACGTCCGGGTGCGGGCTCTCGTCGGCGAACGCGGCGGCGTCGTCGACCTCGGCCTTCACCTCGGCGTCGAGCTTGTCGCGGGCCTCCGCGTCGAGGACACCTGCCTCCTCCAGCTCCAGCGCGAGGTGGGCGAGGGGATCGGCGGCCTTGAGGGCGTCCTTCTCCTCCGCCGTACGGTAGCGGGCCGGGTCGACGACCGAGTGGCCGCGCAGGCGCGGACTCGTCGTCTCCAGCAGGAACGGCTTCTGCTCGGCGCGGGCCCGCTCGACGGCCGCGTGGGCGGCCTCGCGTACGGCGACGACGTCGGCGCCGTCGACGCGGGCGCTCTCCATGCGGTAGGCGGAGGCCCGGCGGTACAGCTCCGGCTCGGCCGAGGACGCCTCGACCGTGGTGCCCATGCCCAGGCCGTTGTTGATGACGACGAACACGATCGGCAGGTCCCACAGGGCGGCCATGTTCAGCGACTCGTGGAAGGCGCCGATGTTGGTCGTGCCGTCGCCCATCTGGCACATGACGACCTCGTCGCCGCCCTTGTACGACACGGCGAGCGCCGCGCCCGTGGCAAGCGGGAGCTGCCCGCCGACGATGCCGTACCCGCCGAGCAGCCGCGTCTCCAGGTCGAACATGTGCATCGACCCGCCCCAGCCCTTGGAGACGCCGGTGCTGCGGCCGTACAGCTCGGCCATGACCCGGCGGGCGTCGATGCCGCGGGCGAGGGCGTATCCGTGTTCGCGGTAGTTCGTGAACAGGTAGTCACGGGGCTCCAGCGCCGCCATCAGCCCGGTGACCGTCGCCTCCTCGCCGAGGTTGAGGTGACAGTAGCCACCGATCTTGGCTTCGGTATATGCGCGGGCGGCGCGTTCCTCGAACCTGCGTATCAGCAGCATCTGCCGGTAGTACGCGACGAGCGTCTCCGGCTCGGGTCGCGCCTTCCGGCTCCGGGTCCGGCGTGCCGGAGTCCTCGTCTTGGTGTCACCCATCGAGGTCTTCCCTTCGTGCTCGGGCGCTGCGATGGGGTTCCCACGACTTGCGCCCATACAATCAGGAGGCGATCAATGATCGATCATAGATCAGTCATATTAGAGTTCGTCCACGTTAGCGGCAGCTACCATGGAGTAACATGAACGCCTCTTCCGCTTTGGTGCGCACCGGCCTCGGCGACCAGATCCGCCAGGTGCTCATCGACGGCATCACCTCCGGCCGGTGGGCACCCGGTGAGCGTATCGTCGAGCGCCGCATCGCCGTCGAACTCGGCGTCAGCCAGGCGCCCGTCCGCGAGGCGTTGCGTCATCTCGAGGCCCTCCGGCTGATCGAGACGCTGCCCAACCGTGGCGCAAGAGTGCGCGATTTCACAGACGAGGACCTCGCCGAGGTCTTCCCCGTCCGCGCCGGGCTGGAGGAGACGGCCGCCGACCTCGCCGTTCACCGGCTGGCCGGCCAGGTCGACGCGCTCGAGGTCCACATCACACGCCTCGCCGCCGCGACCGACACGGGAGAGGTCATGCGGCACAGCATCGCGTTCCACCGCGAGATCGTGGAGGCGTCCGGCAACCGCCTGCTCCGCTCGGTGTGGCAGTCGCTCGGCATCGAGGTCTGGACGACCCTGTCGCTGCGACGCCGGGGCACCGAGCTGTGCGGCAAGGCCGCCGAGCACACCGACATCACCGAGGCGTTCCGCCGTCAGGACCCGGGCGTCGGCCGCCTGGTCCACGCCCACGTGATGAGCTACGCGCCCTGACGGCGGTCGTGAGAGCCGCCCGGCGATCGCACGCTGTCCGAGAGATCCGCTGCCGTCGTACGCGCCACCCTGCCGGACGGCGCGGCGATCGACGAGATCACCGCGGCGTTCCCCCGGCGCGCATCCACTACGAGGCGTTTGGCCCCGACCTGGGACTGCTGACCGCCTGACGGAGGCTGCTTCTAGGATCAGAGGCATGGGGCGCCCTAACGACGACGTCGCGGCTCTGTTCCAGGAGTTCGCCGACCTGCTCTCGATCACCGGCGAGGCCGCGTACAAGGTCCGTGCCTACGAGAAGGCGGCACGCGCCATCGGCGGATATCCGGAGGACGTCACCCGGCTCGACCTCAAGGGCCTGCGGAAGATCCCCAACGTTGGTGAGGCGATCGCCAAGAAGATCCTCGACTACCAGCAGACCGGCACGATCCGGCAGCTGGAGGCACTGCGCGAACGCATCCCGGCGGGGGTGCGGGCCCTCACCGCCATCCCGACCCTCGGGCCGAAGAAGGCCATGGTGCTCTACGAGGAGCTGGGGATCTCCTCGGTCGAGCAGCTCGCCGAGGCGATCCCGGCCGGCCGCCTCGAAGGCCTCAAGGGCTTCGGTGCAAAGACCGAGGAGAACATCCTCCACGGCATCGAGCTGCTGCGGCACGCGGGCGAGCGGGCGCTCATGGACGTCGCCACCGAGCTGGCCGAGGAGATCGTCGCCGAGCTGTCCCCGCTCGCCGGGCGGTGCGCGTACGCCGGGTCGCTGCGGCGGTGCCGGGAGACGGTCGGCGACATCGACATCCTCGCCACCGCCGAGGACTCGGGCCCGCTGATGGCGGCGTTCACCGCCCTGCCCTTCGTCACCGAGATCATCGGCAGCGGCGCGACCAAGACCTCCGTCCGTACGGTCAAGGGCCTCCAGGTCGACCTGCGCGTCGTGCCGCCGGAGGCGTGGGGCGCGGCGCTGCAGTACTTCACCGGGTCGAAGGCGCACAACGTCCGCACTCGCGAGATGGCCGTCCGCGCCGGGCTGAAGCTGTCGGAGTACGGCCTGTCCTCCGTCGAGACCGGCGAGCTCGTCGTCTCCGCCACCGAGGAGGACGTCTACGCCCGCCTTGGCCTGCCGTGGATCCCGCCACCGCTGCGCGAGGACGAGGGGGAGATCGAGGCGGCGCTGCGCGGCGAGCTGCCCCGTCTCGTCGAGCTCGCCGACCTCCGCGGCGACCTGCACACCCACACGAACCTGACCGACGGCGTCGCCTCGCTGGAGGACATGGTCGCCGCCGCGGCCGCGCGCGGCAACGAGTACTACGCGATCACCGACCACGCTCCGAACCTGTTCATGCAGCGGATGACGGACGAGAAGATGCTCGCCCAGCGGGAGGCCGTGCGGGCGCTGCAGGAGCGCTACCCGGACATGACGCTGCTGCACGGCACCGAGCTGAACATCGACCCCGACGGCGAGGTCGACTGGCCGGCCGAGTTCCTGGCGGGCTTCGACATCTGCGTCGCGTCGGTCCACTCGCACTTCACCCAGGACCGCGAGGAGATGACCCGCCGGATCGTCCGCGCGGTGGAGAACCCCCACGTCCACGTCCTCGGCCACCCCACCGCCCGGAGCATCGGGCGCCGCGCCCCCGTCGACGCCGACTGGGAAGCCGTGTTCGCGGCGTGCGCCCGGTCCCGGACGATCCTGGAGATCGACGCCTTCCCCGACCGCCTCGACCTGCCCGCCGATCTGATCCGGCACGCCCGGCGGCACGGCGTGAAGTTCGCCATCGACAGTGACGCGCACGCCCCCGGTCACTTCGACAACCTCCGCTACGCCGTCGGCACGGCCCAGCGCGGCTGGCTCACCCCGGACGACGTCGTCAACACCTGGCCGTTGGAACGCCTGCGCGCATATCTTGATGCCGGCTGAAGGTTCCGATACGTGCTGAGCGCGTGACCGGGGCGCCAGGTGCGCCCGCCGGGAGGGCCGGGCGGCAACCTTCACGTCAGGTGAACGCGGAGTACACGCGAAGGACACCTGTGATCAAGCAAAGGTGAACCCGAACGCCTCTACGATCGGCCCGCGATACACACATCTTGAGCCGCCATCCAGCATCTGTTGCGGCGATGCTCAGTTCCACGCCTTTCGGGGAGGCCACGGTTGAGTCTGCTGGGCTTGCCGCTGCTCGTCCTGTCGATCCTGCTCGCGGTCACCGCGCCGGTCGGCTGTGCGCTGCTGTGGGGGCGGGTGCGAGGCGCGGGCGCCTGGCCGGTGAGGGTCTCGCTGATCGTGCTGAGCCAGGTGACGGCGGTCCTCGTGGCGGGCGTCGGCCTGAACGATCACTTCGAGTTCTTCGCCTCGTGGAGCGACCTGACCGGTCAGAACGGCGCCGACGCGCCCATCCAGCAGCAGAACGGCGGATCCGAACCCCTGGGGCGCGGCCTGTCCCAGCGTCTCCGCAAGGATTTCCGTCCCGACCACGGGAAGGACACCTTCTCAGCCACTCTCGTGGGCGCCAAGTCGGGGATCCGCAGCAAGATCTGGGTGTGGCTGCCGCCGCAGTACCAGCAGCACCCGCGGCAGCGGTTCCCCGTCATCGAGCTGTTCCCCGGTTTCCCCGGCACACCGGTCACCTGGCTGCACACCATGCAGGGGCCGAAGAAGCTGCAGGAGGCGATGAAGAAGGGCGCCGCGCAGCCGTACATCCTCGTCGCGCCGACCATCACCGTGGTCCCCGGCCACGACACCGAGTGCGCCAACGTGCCGCACGGCCCCAAGGTGGCCACCTGGCTCGCCGAGGACGTCCGGCGCATCGTCACCGAGAACTTCCGCGCCCTGCCCGACCGCGACGGCTGGGGGACCATGGGCTACTCGACGGGTGGGTACTGCGCCGCCAAGCTCACCGCGCAGTACCCTCACCTGTTCCGCGCGGGCGTCAGCATGTCCGGCTACTTCACCCCGTCCACGGCGGCGCTCGCCAAAGCGCCGGGAGAGAACGTCCCCGCCCTCCTGGAGACCAGGCACCCGCCCATCGACCTGCTCCTGACCGCCAGCAAGCAGGACCCCGGCACCACGAGCGCGGTGGACACGATGGTCAAGGCGGCCCGCCCGCCCTCGATCGTCTACACCTATGTGGTCCCGCGTGGCGGCCATAACATCGGGGTCTGGACCGCCATGCTCCCCAAGTGCTTCCAGTGGCTCACCACCAAGCTCACCCACGCCTCCTGAGCCCACCCCCGGCCCGCCCAGAAGGCGCGACGATGCCATGAGGGACCGTTTCGCCCGAGCCCTGCGGGGATGGAGCAGCGGCCGTGTCAGGTGCCGAGAGAGGCGGCCGGAGCGGTGTCGCGGGTGGCGGCCGGCGGCTTCGGCGCCGGGGCGGCGGGCATGGGGCCGCGGTCGCGGAGCGCGAAGACCACGCGCAGGGTCGCGATCCACACGAGGGCCGCGCCCAGGACGTGCGCGACGACGAGCGTGCCGGGGACGTTGGTGAAGTACTGAACGTAGCCGATGACGCCCTGCGCCAGCTCCACTACCAGGAGCTCGAGCGCCCGCCGCTGCACGCGTGTCGGGGCACTGGTGAGGCGGAGGCCGAGGAGCAGGGCGAAGGTCAGCCCGACCGTGGCCCAGACGATGTCGACGTGCAGCTGGGCGACCTGCTCGATCTGGAAGCCGTAGCGCCGGGCCTTCGGGTCGCCGGCGTGCGGTCCGGTGCCGGTCACGACGGTGCCGGCCACCAGCAGCAGGAAGACGACACCGGTCAGGGCGCGTCCCAGCCAGACGAGCTCCTGGCGGACGAGGCTCCGGGCCGGCTCGTCGCCTTCGTCCGTGCGCACCCACAGGACCACGGCCGCCGCCAGAATCGCCGGCGACAGCAGGAAGTGCACGGTCACCGCGACCGGGTGCAGGTCGGTGAGAACGACGATCCCGCCGACGATCGCCTGCGCCACCACGCTGAACGGCTGGATCGCGGCCAGCCCCACCAGACCACGGCGCCGCGGACGCAGCCGCAGCGCCGCGACGAACACCAGCGCGCCGAGCGCGAGCACGAGGAAGGTCAGCATCCGGTTGCCGAACTCGATCGCCATGTTGACGGCCGAGTGCTCCGGGGTGTGCGTCGGCACCAGGCTGCTACCGGTGCACTTCGGCCACGTGGGGCAGCCGAGCCCCGAACCGCTGACGCGCACGGCCGCGCCCGTCGCCATGATCAAGGCGTTGCCGACCACGCTCGCGAGCGCGAGCCCGCGCAGGGAGGCGGGTGTGGGACGCCACACGAGGTCACGGAGCCGGGCCAGCGGGTTATCGGATCGCACGTCCTTCATCGTACGAGCGCCCGCCCATGTCCCGGATCCGGGTCCCTCCGACGACGTCGCCCTCAGCCGACCGGTGATGGTTGTGCGGCTCTGGTCCGCCTGTCAGGCCTCGGGGGCTTCGGGCGGGGACTGCTGGGAGCGGGTGGCGCCGACGCAGGCGGCGATGACGCAGCCGATCGCGAGCCACTCGCGCCACTGCAGGATCTCGCCGAGGAAGACGAGGCCGACCAGGGCCGCCACCGCGGGTTCAAGGCTCATCAGGATGCCGAACACCTGGGCCGGCATCCGCCGCAGCGCCTCCAGCTCCAGGCTGTACGGGATGACCGAGGACAGCAGGCCGACGCCGAGGCCGATCAGCAGGATCTTCGGGTCGAGAAGCGCCGATCCGCCGGTGGCGATCCCGACCGGCATCATGGCGGCCGCCCCGACGACGCTGGCGATCGCCAGGCCGGTGGACCCGGAGAACCGCTTGCCCGTCGCCCCGCTCAGCAGGATGTACAGGGCCCAGCCGACCGCCGCGAGCAGCCCGAACGCCACGCCCGTCATCGAGACGTCCCCGCTGCCGCGGGCGAGCAACGCCACCCCGCCCAGTGCCAGGACCGCCCAGATCAGGTCGAGCCGGCGTCGCGACGCGACGATCGCGACGGTGAGCGGTCCGATGAACTCGATCGTCACCGCCACGCCGAGCGGGATCCGGGCCATCGCCTGGTAGAAGCTGAAGTTCATGCCGGCGAGGGTGAGGCCGAACAGCACGGCGATCCCGAGGTCCCGCAGGGAGTGCGCGCGGCGCAGGTCGCGCAGCGCGGAGCGGGCCATCACCGAGAGGACGACGGCCGAGGTGAGCAGGCGCAGCGTCACGATCGCGTCCGGGGAGATCTGGCCGAAGAGGTTCTTGGCCAGGCCGGCGCCGACCTGCACCGAGACGATGCCGAGAATGATCAGGGCCGGCGGCGGCACCGAGCCCAGGGACAGCCGGAGGCCGGCTGGGCGGGCACGGAACCATCCGCCCCGGCCGTAGGAACCCGGGGTGTCAGCGAGCGCCATGCGTCACTCCCACTTGAAGAAGCGCGCGGCGAGTGCCAGGCCGAGCACCGCCCACACGGCGAGAATCACCAGGTCGCGGACGGGGAACCCGGCACCGTGCTGCAGTACCTGGCGCAGCCCGTCGGCGAGCGCGGAGATCGGTAGCAGTTCGAGTACCGACCGTACGCCGCCCGAGAACTTTGTCAACGGAAATACGACGCCCCCGAGGACGAGTAGGAGCAGGTAGACGAGGTTGGCGGCGGCCAGGGTGGCCTCCGCGCGCAGGGTGCCCGCCATGAGCAGCCCAAAGCCGCTGAACGCCGCCGTGCCCACGATCAGCAGCAGGATGACGGTCGCCGGGTTCCCGTGCGGGCTCCAGCCGAGCGCGAACGCCACGACGCAGAGCACGACCGCCTGCAGGACCTCGACGGCCACGACCGTGAGGGTCTTCGCGGCGATCAGCCCGGACCGGGGGAGCGGCGTCACGCCGAGGCGCTTCAGCACGCCGTACCGGCGTTCGAAGCCCGTCCCGATCGCCTGCCCGGTGAACGCGGTGGACATCACGGCGAGCGCCAGGATGCCGGGGGCGAGGAAGTCGACCCGCTTGCCCGCGCCGACGTCGAGCAGCGGCGCGGAGCTGAAGAGGACCAGCAACGCGATGGGGATGATGAGCGTGAGCAGCAGCTGCTCGCCGTTGCGCAGCAGCGTGCGCAGCTCGTACGCGGTCTGGGCCCGGATCATCCGGGACGCCGGCGCAGCGCCGGGCGAGGGGGTGAAGGTCAGGTCCGTCACGAGCGGAGCTCCCGTCCGGTCAGTTCGAGGAACACGTCTTCGAGGGTCCGCCGCTCGATCCGCAGGTCCTCGGTCATGACGCCGTTGGAGGCGCACCAGGCGGTCACGGTCGCCAGCAACTCGGGCACGAGGTCGCCCTCGATGACGTAGTGCCCGGCCGGTGACTCCTTGGCCATCGTCGCGGGCGGCAGCGCGGACAGCAGCTCGTCCAGGCCGAGGCCGGGGCGCGCCCGGAAGCGGAGCTGGCGCTCGGCGCCGGTCAGCGAGGACGGCGGGCCGGAGGAGATGACCGTCCCGTGGTCGACGATCACCACCTGGTCGGCCAGCCGCTCGGCCTCGTCCATGTGGTGGGTGGTGAGGATCACCGCCACGCCGGCGGCCTTGAGGTCCTCGACGAGCTCCCAGGTCGCGTGGCGGGCCTGCGGGTCGAGGCCGGCGGTGGGTTCGTCGAGGAAGACCAGCTCGGGGCGGCCGACAACGGCGGCGGCGAGGGCCAGCCGCTGCTGCTGACCGCCGGACAGGCGGCGGTACGGCGTGCGGGCGGCGGCGGTGAGCCCGAGCCGCTCGAGGAGCGCGGCCGGGTCGAGGGGCGTGGTGTAGAAGCTCGCGATCAGGCGCAGGAACTCCCCGGCGCGCGCGTTGGTCGGCACACCCCCGGACTGCAGCATCACGCCGATGCGCGTCTTCAGCTCCGGGTCGCGGGGGTCGCGGCCGAGGACGCGCACGGTGCCCGAATCGGCGCGCCGGTAGCCCTCACAGATCTCGACCGTGGTGGTCTTGCCTGCTCCGTTGGGGCCCAGGAGGGCGGTCACCTCGCCGTGCCGGGCGTCGAATGAGAGGCCGTCGGCCGCGGTGACTATGCCATAGCGTTTGACCAGGTCATTCACTGCGACGGCGAGGGGTTCCATGCCCCCGAGTCTAGGAGGGGCGGCTCGGCGCGAGGCAGGGACCCCGAAGATCGATCTGTATATTGATTCAGCAAGACGCATGACGATACAGTCTGGTGCATGCCACTGGGAGGTCACATGCTGCGCGGCCGGAGCTTCCTCAAAGAGCTCGACTTCACCGCCGAGGAGTTCCGCTCGCTCGTCGACCTGGCCGGAGAGCTGAAGGCAGCCCGCCGCGCGGGCACCGAGAAGCTCCGCCTGACCGGCCGCAACATCGCGTTGATCTTCGAGAAGACCTCGACCCGCACGCGCAGCGCGTTCGAGGTCGCGGCGCACGATCAGGGCGCGCACGTGACCTACCTGGACCCGTCGGGCTCCCAGATCGGGCACAAGGAGTCGGTGAAGGACACCGCACGGGTGCTGGGCCGGATGTTCGACGGTATTCAGTACCGCGGCAGGCGCCAGGCGGACATCGAGGCCCTCGCCGCGTACGCCGGCGTCCCCGTTTGGAACGGTCTCACCGACGAGTGGCACCCGACCCAGAGCCTCTGCGACGCGTTCACGATGGCCGAGCACGCGGCCAAGCCCCTCGATGAGATCGCCTTCGCCTATCTCGGCGACGCGCGCAACAACATGGGCAACTCCCTGCTCGTCATGGGCGCCCTGCTGGGCATGGACGTCCGGCTCGTCGCGCCCGGCGGGCTGCTGCCGTCCGCCGAGGTCCAGGCCGCGGCCCGCGGCCTCGCCGAGCGCAGCGGCGCCCGGATCACCCTGACCGACGACGTCGCCGAAGGCGTGCGCGGCGCCGACTTCCTGCACACCGACGTCTGGGTGTCGATGGGCGAGCCGAAGGAGGTCTGGGCCGAGCGGATCGCGCTGCTCAAGCCGTACCAGGTCAACGCCGAGGCGCTCGCCGCGACCGGGAACCCGTCGGTGCGGTTCATGCACTGCCTCCCGGCGTTCCACGACCGGGAGACGACGGTCGGCGAGGAGATCTACGTGCAGTTCGGCCTGGAGGGGCTCGAAGTCACCGACGAGGTCTTCGAGTCGGAGGCCTCGATCGTCTTCGACCAGGCCGAGAACCGCCTGCACACCATCAAGGCCATCCTGGTCGCGACCCTCGCCGGCTGAACCCGCCCCCAGGCCGTCGCGGCGACGCTTCGGCGATCGTCTAAACGAATGCGGGCCAGCATTGAGGCATGTTCGCCCTGAAATCCGACACGCGGTCTCGGCCACGGGCCGGTGCGCTGCCTCTGCTCGCAATCTGCCTCGGCTACCTCATGGTGATCATCGACGCCACGGCGGTGACCCTGTCGCTGCCCGCGCTGGGCCGTGACCTCGGCGGCGGGATGGGCGTCCTGCAGTGGGTGGTCGACGGCTACACCCTCACGTTCGCCACGTTGCTGCTGTCCGCGGGCGCGCTCGGCGACCGGGTGGGACCCCACCGGGTCTTCTGCGCCGGGCTCCTGTTGTTCATCGTCGCCTCGGCGGCCTGCGGATTCGCGCCGACCACCGTGGCTCTCGTCGCAGCGCGGCTGGTGCAGGGCGTCGCGGCCGCGATCCTGGTGCCGTCGTCCCTGGCGCTGCTGCAGGCCGCCAATCCCGACCCGGCGGCGCGCGCCCGGGCCGTCGGCGTGTGGGGCGCGGTCGCCGGGATCGGGGCCGCCTCAGGCCCCGTGTTCGGTGGCGTGCTGACCGACGCGGTGAGCTGGCGTGTCGTGTTCTTCGTCAACGTGCCGATCGGGCTGGTCGCTCTGCTGCTGACGGTCCGCCACGTCGTACGGCCGGAGGGGCACGGCCGGCGGGGGATCGATCCGGGCGCGCAGGTCGCCGCGGTCGCCGCGCTCGGCCTGCTGACCTTCGCCCTCATCGAGGCGCGGACCCGCGGCTGGCTCTCGCCGGCCGTCCTCGGCGCGCTGGCCCTCGCTGCGCTGTCGGCCGCGGCCTTCGTCGCGGTCGAGCGGCGGTCGGCGAACCCGATGCTGCCCCTGGGCCTCTTCCAGAGCCGGCGGTTCTCCGGCGGCAACGCGGTCGGAATGCTGATCAACCTCGGCTTCTACGGCCAACTGTTCATGGTCAGCCTGTTCTTCCAGGACATCCGGCGGATGAGCCCGACGATGGCCGGTCTGGCGCTGCTGCCGGAGGGGATTCTCGTCTCGGTGGCGTCGTTCCTGTCCGGGCGGCTTTCGGGCCGGTCCGGCACCCGCCCGACGATGCTGATCGGGTTGTGCACGGGAGCGGCCGGGCTGCTCGCACTCATGGCGGTGGGCCCGCGCACGCCGTACCTGCTGATCATGCTCGGACTGATGGCGGCGGGCTTCGGGATGGCGTTCACGATGCCGGCCGCCACCACCACCGTCGTGGAGGCCGCGCCGCCGGAGCGGGCGGGCGTCGCCTCCGGAGCGGTCAACGCGGCCCGGCAGGTCGGCAGCACGGTCGGCGTCGCCCTGCTCGGCACTCTGGGCGCCGGAGGTCGGCTCGCGGCGCCCATGGCCGGCGCAGGCGCGGCGTTCCTCATCGGAGCCGTGGTCGTGGCCCTCACCGTACGGGAGCGTCCGGGCAGGTGAGGCAAGGCTCGCCTTAGTGATGCGGATTACCGGGATCCGTTTGTGTCGCGGGAAGGAATTAGGCCACACTGATGTTGTGAAATACGTGACCGAGACGGAGAGCACCGCGCCGGCGGCCGTCGGCGTGCCCGCGCTCGGTCCGAACCACACCGAGCGCACCACCCGTGCCCGGGTGGCCCGCCTGATTCTTGAATATGGTCCCATCAGCGCCTCGGCGCTCGGACAGCGGCTCGGGCTCACGCCCGCGGCCGTGCGCCGCCACCTCGAGCACCTCCTCGCCGAGGGGATGATCGAGGAGCGGCGGAGCCGTCCGCAGTCCAGGCGCGGGCGCGGCCGTCCGGCCAAGCTGTTCGTCATCACCGACGCCGGGCGCAGCGCCTTCGTGCACGCCTACGACGATCTCGCGGCCAACGCCCTGCGGTTCCTGGCCGACACGCTCGGCGAGGAGGCCGTCGCGGAGTTCGCTCGCCGCCAGGTGAGCGACCTGGAGGCGCGCTACGGCGCGTCGATCCGGGACGTCCCGCCGCAGCAGCGGGCGCAGGCCCTCGCCGAGGCGCTGTCCGTGGACGGCTACGCCGCCTCGGCCGGCACCGCCCCGGCCGGCGGGCAGCAGCTGTGCCAGCACCACTGCCCGGTCGCGCACGTCGCGGCCCGGTTCCCGCAGCTGTGCGAGGCGGAGACGGCGGCGTTCGGCCGGCTGCTCGGCGTCCCCGTGCAGCGGCTGGCCACGATCGCGCACGGCGATGGAATATGCACGACCCACGTGACGTCACGTGAACTGACCGAAAAAACCGATAAGAACGACGAGCAGGACTCCGGAGGCACCTCCGCATGACTACGGCAGCCCATCCCGAGCTCGAAGGGCTCGGAAACTACAAGTTCGGCTGGGCCGACTCTGACGTGGCCGGCGCCTCGGCCCGTCGCGGGCTGTCCGATGAGGTCGTCCGCGACATCTCGGCGAAGAAGAACGAGCCCGACTGGATGCTCGACCTTCGCCTGAAGGGCCTGCGCCTGTTCGGCAAGAAGCCGCTGCCGACGTGGGGCGCCGACCTCACCGACATCGACTTCGACAACATCAAGTACTTCGTCCGGTCGACGGAGAAGCAGGCCGCGTCGTGGGAAGAGCTCCCGGCGGACATCAAGAACACCTACGACAAGCTCGGCATCCCCGAGGCGGAGAAACAGCGCCTGGTGGCCGGCGTCGCGGCCCAGTACGAGTCCGAGGTCGTCTACCACCAGATCCGCGAGGACCTGGAGCAGCAGGGCGTCATCTTCCTCGACACCGACACCGGTCTCCGGGAACACCCGGAGATCTTCCAGGAGTACTTCGGCTCGGTGATCCCGGTGGGCGACAACAAGTTCGCCGCCCTCAACTCGGCCGTGTGGTCGGGCGGGTCGTTCATCTACGTGCCGCCGGGCGTGCACGTCGAGATACCTCTGCAGGCCTACTTCCGGATCAACACCGAGAACATGGGCCAGTTCGAGCGGACGCTGATCATCGTCGACGAGGGCGCGTACGTCCACTACGTCGAGGGCTGCACCGCGCCGATCTACAAGTCCGACTCGCTGCACTCCGCGGTCGTCGAGATCATCGTGAAGAAGAACGCCCGCTGTCGTTACACGACCATCCAGAACTGGTCGAACAACGTCTACAACCTCGTCACCAAGCGCGCCGTCGCCTACGAGGGCGCGACGATGGAGTGGATCGACGGCAACATCGGGTCCAAGGTCACGATGAAGTACCCGGCCGTCTACCTCATGGGCGAGCACGCCAAGGGCGAGACGCTGTCCATCGCCTTCGCGGGCGAGGGCCAGCACCAGGACGCGGGTTCGAAGATGGTGCACGCCGCGCCCAACACCTCCTCGACCATCATCTCCAAGTCGGTGGCGCGCGGCGGCGGCCGCACGAGCTACCGCGGCCTGGTCCAGATCCAGGAGGGCGCCGAGCACTCCAAGTCGACGGTCAAGTGCGACGCGCTGCTGGTCGACCAGATCAGCCGCTCCGACACCTACCCCTACGTCGACGTCCGCGAGGACGACGTCGAGATGGGCCACGAGGCCACCGTCTCGAAGGTCTCGGAGAACCAGCTGTTCTACCTCATGAGCCGCGGGCTCACCGAGGACGAGGCGATGGCGATGATCGTGCGCGGCTTCGTCGAGCCGATCGCGCGCGAGCTCCCGATGGAGTACGCCCTCGAGCTGAACCGCCTGATCGAGCTGCAGATGGAAGGAGCGGTGGGCTGACATGGGTCTGGAGACCAAACCGCTGTCCACCCTCCACGAGCACACGTCGTACGACGTCGACGACTTCGCTGTGCCGACCGGGCGCGAGGAGGAGTGGCGGTTCACCCCGCTGCGCGGTCTCCGCGACCTGCACAAGGGCGCGTCCGCCGACGGCAAGGTGATCGTCGACGTGTCGGCCGCGCCCGAGGTCACCGTCGAGACGGTGTCCCGGGACGACGAGCGGGTCGGCAAGGCGTACGTCCCGTCCGACCGCGTGAGCGCGCAGGCGTACGCCTCGTTCACGCAGGCGACCGTGGTGACCGTGATGAAGGAGGTCGTGGCCACCGAGCCGACCGTCCTGACGCTGCGCGGCGAGGGCGGCGGCGTTGCCTACGGCCACACCACGATCATCCTGGAGCCGTTCGCGCAGGCCACGGTCGTGCTGGAGCACACCGGCTCGGCCGCCTACGCCGACAACGTCGAGTTCGTCGTGGGCGACGGCGCCTCGCTCACGGTGTTCAGCCTGCAGAATTGGGCGCCGGACGCCGTGCACCTGTCGCACCAGCACGCCAGGCTCGGCCGCGACGCGCGGTTCAAGAGCTTCGTCGTCAGCCTCGGCGGCAAGGTCGTGCGCATCGCTCCGACGGTCGCCTACGACGCGCCCGGCGGCGACGCCGAACTGTACGGCGTGTACTTCGCCGACGGCGGCCAGCACCTCGAGCACCGCCTGCTCGTCGACCACACGCAGCCCAACTGCCGCAGCCGCGTCGACTACCGCGGCGCACTACAGGACGAGGACGCGCACGCCGTCTGGATCGGCGACGTGATCATCCGGGCCGAGGCCGAGGGCACCGACACGTACGAGCTCAACCGCAACCTCGTGCTCACCGACGGCACCCGCGTCGACTCCGTGCCGAACCTCGAGATCCTCACCGGCGAGGTCGCCGGCGCGGGCCACGCCTCGGCGTCCGGCCGCCTCGACGACCAGCACCTGTTCTACCTCCAGGCGCGGGGCATCCCGTACGACACCGCGCGGCGGATGGTCGTGCGCGGCTTCCTCGGCCAGCTCGTCGAGAAGATCGACCTGCCGCAGATCCAGGAGCGGGTCCTGGCCGCGATCGACGAGGAGCTCGACCGATGAGCTTCACGCGCGCCTGCTCGCTGTCCGAGCTGCCCGAGGAGGGCGCGCTCGCGGTGGAGATCGACGGCACCCCGGTGGCGGTCGTCCGCACCGGCGACGACGTCTACGCAATGCGCGACGTCTGCTCGCACGCCGAGGTCGCGCTCAGCGAGGGCGACGTCTACAACCACACCATCGAGTGCTGGCTGCACGGCTCGTGCTTCGACCTGCGCACGGGCAAGCCCACCAATCCGCCGGCCACGCAGCCGGTTCCCACGTACCCAGTGAAGATCGAGGGCGACGACGTGTACGTGTCGCTCAAGGAGTCCTGAACACCATGGCCACACTTGAGATCCGCGACCTGCACGTCTCCGTCGAGGACAAGGAGATCCTCCGGGGCGTCGACCTGACCGTGAAGGCGGGCGAGACCCACGCGATCATGGGGCCGAACGGCTCCGGCAAGTCGACCCTCGCCTACGCCATCGCCGGTCACCCGAAGTACACCGTCACCGGCGGCGAGGTGCTCCTGGACGGCGAGAGCGTCCTGGACATGAGCGTCGACGAGCGCGCCCGCGCCGGGCTGTTCCTCGCGATGCAGTACCCCGTCGAGGTGCCGGGCGTGTCGGTGTCGAACTTCCTGCGCACCGCCGTCACCGCCGTGCGCGGCGAGGCGCCGAAGCTGCGGGAGTTCTCCAAGGAGATGCGCTCGGCAATGGCCGAGCTGCAGATCGACTCCGCGTTCGCGCAGCGTAACCTCAACGAGGGCTTCTCCGGCGGTGAGAAGAAGCGCCACGAGATCCTCCAGCTCGAGATGCTCAAGCCGAAGGTCGCGGTGCTCGACGAGACCGACTCCGGCCTCGACATCGATGCGCTGAAGGTCGTCTCCGAGGGCGTCAACCGGTTCCGGTCCGGCGACACGGGCGTGCTGCTGATCACGCACTACACCCGCATCCTCCGCTACGTGAAGCCCGACTTCGTGCACGTCTTCGCCGCCGGCCGCATCGTCGAGCAGGGCGGCCCGGAGCTGGCGGAACTGCTGGAGACCGAGGGCTACGAGAAGTTCACGAAGGCAGGCGCGTCCGCGTGAGCATCGACGTCGAACGGATCCGGGCGGACTTCCCGATCCTGACCCGCACTGTCCGCGACGGGCAGCCGCTGGTCTACCTCGACAGCGCCAACACCTCGCAGAAGCCCCGCCAGGTGATCGACGCGATCGACGACTTCTACGCCCGGCACAACGCCAACATCCACCGGGCGACGCACCAGCTCGGCGAGGAGGCGACCGAGGCGTACGAGGGCGCCCGGATCAAGGCCGCGCAGCTCATCGGCGCGGCCAGCGAGACCGAGGTGGTGTTCACCAAGAACATCTCCGAGGGCATCAACCTCGTCGCCTACGCCATGGGCAACGCGGCTACCTCCGGCCCGGAGGCCGAACGGTTCCGCGTCGGCCCCGGCGACGAGATCGTCATCACCGAGATGGAGCACCACTCCAACATCGTGCCGTGGCAGCTGCTCGCCCAGCGCACCGGCGCGACGCTCCGCTGGTTCGGGGTGACCGACGACGGCCGCCTCGACCTGTCGAACATCGACGACCTCATCAACGGGCGCACGAAGATCGTCGCGGTCGCGCACCAGTCGAACGTCCTCGGCACGATCAACCCGCTGCGTCTCATCGCCGACAAGGCCCACGCGGTCGGCGCGCTCGTGCTCGCCGACGGCGCCCAGGCCGTACCGCACATGCGGGTCAACGTCCAGGAGCTCGGCGTCGACTTCTACGGCTTCACCGCGCACAAGCTCTGCGGCCCGACCGGCATCGGGGTGCTGTGGGGCCGCGCCGAGCTGCTCGAGACGCTCCCGCCGTTCCTCGGCGGCGGCGAGATGATCGAGACCGTCGCGATGGAGCGCTCGACGTACGCGCCGCCGCCGCACAAGTTCGAGGCCGGCACGATGCCGATCGCCGAGGCCGCCGGGCTCGGCGCCGCCATCGACTACCTCACCGAGGTGGGCCTGGACGAGATCGAGGCGCAGCAGAACGAGCTGCTCGCGTACGCGCTCAAGTCGCTCACCGCCGTCGACGGCCTGCGGATCATCGGCCCGGTCGACGCGGAGGACCGCGGCACCGCCATCTCCTTCACCCTGGAGGGGCCGGACGGGCGGGAGATCCACCCGCACGACGTCAGCCAGGTGCTTGACGCCCACGGCGTCGCGGTGCGCGCCGGCCATCACTGCGCCAAGCCGCTGCACAAGCGCTTCGGTGTGACCGCCAGCACGCGCGCGTCGCTGTACTTCTACAACACCCGCGACGACGTCGACGCGCTCGTCGAGGGGCTGCGGGAGACGCAGAAATTCTTCGGCACGGCCTGACGTTGCACCGATCGGCCGCTTGGAAGGGGAGCAGATGCAGCTCGAGTCGATGTACCAGGAGATCATCCTGGACCACTACCGGAACCCTCACCACAAGGGTCTCCGGGAGCCGTACGACGCCGAGGTGCACCATGTGAACCCGACCTGCGGTGACGAGGTGACGTTGCGCGTCAAGCTGGACGGCGATGAGGTCGTCGACGTGTCGTACGACGCGCTCGGCTGTTCGATCAGCCAGGCCAGCGCGTCGGTGATGACCGACCTCATCATCGGCAGGCCGGTCAAGGACGCGATGGTGACCGGCGACGAGTTCCTCAAGCTGATGCAGTCCCGCGGGCAGGACGAGCCCGACGAGGACGTGCTCGAGGACGCCGTCGCCTTCGCCGGGGTGTCGAAGTTTCCCGCCCGTATCAAGTGCGCCCTGCTCGCCTGGATGGCGTGGAAGGACGCGACCGCGAAGGCCATGGAAGGCAACAACTCATGAGCGACACGAAGGCCGCCGAGGACGACGTCCTCGAGGCGATGCGCGACGTCGTCGACCCCGAGCTCGGCATCAACGTCGTCGACCTCGGACTGGTCTACGGCGTCAACATCGGCGACGACAACGTCGCCACGCTCGACATGACGCTCACGAGCGCGGCCTGCCCGCTCACCGACGTGATCGAGGACCAGACGGCGAGCGCCCTGGAGGGGCTCGTGGAGAAGGTCACGATCAACTGGGTGTGGCTGCCGCCGTGGGGTCCGGACAAGATCACCGAGGACGGGCGGGAGCAGCTGCGCGCCCTGGGCTTCAACGTCTGACGCCCGTCAGTCGAGACCGGCGTGCCGCCGCCAGCCCGTCGGCTGCTGGGAGTTGGCGATCCACTGGTCGGTGTACCGCAGGATCGCCGTGAGGGCGTCGAGCGCACCGGCGGGCCCGCCGGTGCGCCATGACGTCTCCACGATCGTGTGCGCCCGGTGCGCGGTCTCGCACCGGCACGCGATGGTCAGGCTGGCACCGAGCCGGCAGTGGTTCGGGTAGAAGTCGACCGTCTCCATCCGGATCGCCACTTCGAGCCAGTCGTCCCCGGTCTCATAGGTGTGGCAGTCGTAGATCCGGTGCGCGGGCGGGTGCCACATCCACTGGCCGGGCTGCGGCCCGGCGCCTTCGCCCGTGGCCGCCGGGGCCGGATGGCGGGCGTGCCACTGGCCGGTGAGGGTGAGGAAGCGGGCGCGGATCTCCGGGCCGTCCCACGCCGATCCGAAGATCTCGGCGAGGGGGAGCGCCCGGGGCCATATCCACACCGCGATGGCATGATCGTCGGGCGGATTCCTCACTGTGTAATGATGCCGCGAGCGTACGGCTTCGCGCAGGCTCACGGGCGATCGAGACGACCTCGTGACGATGCGCGGTGACTCGGAGGAAAGGGCACGGTGGAGATCTTCACCAACTGGCGCACGTGGGAGCAGGCCCGCCCCGCCCTGGCCTCGCGGCCGGTCGATCTGGCGACCCTCGATCGGGCCTCCGACGCCGCGCTGCGCTGGCACGGCGAGCAGACGCGGCCCACCGGCGCCCCCTATGCCGAGCATCTCCTCGAAGCGCTGGAGGTGCTGGTCCGCGGCGTCGGCGTCACCGAGACCGACATGCTCGTGGCGGCCCTGCTGCACGACGCGGTGGAGGACACCCCGGCGACGCTCGCCGACGTCGAGGCGGAGTTCGGCCCGGTCGTCGGGGAGCTGGTGGACTGGGTGACCAAGCCGCCGGTGCAGGGCAAGGCCGCCAAGCGGGCTGCGAAGGTGTCCTACCTGCGGCGGCTGCGCGACGCGCCTCGCGAGGCGATCCTGGTCAAGCTCGCCGACCGGGTCAGCAACGTCCAGACCCTGGACCGGTTGCCGCCCGACTTCCAGCGCCGCTACCACGCCGAGACGGTCACCTACATCGTGCCGCTCGCCGCGGGCGAGCCCTGGTTCGCCGCCTGGTTCGCCGACTGGCAGGAGCGCTTCGCCCACCTGCGCTGATCGTGTCCGGCCGTACGAGATGGCAGGATCGCTGACCGCGCCCGCGGCCGTACGGGATGATCGCGGGCATGGAACGCCAGTGGACGGTCGAGGAGAGCGTCGTCATCGACGCGCAGCCGGAGCGGGTGTACGAGGCGGTGGCCGACCCGCGCCGCATGGGCGAGTGGAGCCCGGAGGTCTTCGCGGTCTGGGTGCGCGGCCGCCGCGTGGTCTCCGGTCTGACGTTCGTCGGGTTCAACCGCATGGGCCCGCGTGTGTGGTTCACGAACTGCCGGGTCACCGAGGCGGTGCCCGGCAGGGCCTTCGCGTTCCGGGTGGCGAGCTTCGGGATCCCGGTGGCCGTGTGGGGCTACCGGGTCGACCCGGCCGAAGACGGGTCGACCCGGTTGACGGAGCACTGGGAGGACCTGCGGCGGGACAACCGCGGAGCGGGGTTCGTCTCCCTCCTCGGCAGGGTCTTCACCGGCGTCCCCGCGGAGGGGCGCGCCGACGTCAACCGGCAGGGGATGCGTACCACTCTCGCCCGCATCAAGACGGCGCTGGAGCGCTGACCGACCGGTCCACCGGGAACGCCGCGAAGCTCTGGGCGACGGGCATCAGCTCGATGACGTTGATGTTGACATGGGCCGGGAGTGACGCCGCCCAGGACACGGCCTCGGCGATGTCGTCGGGGCCGAGCGGCTGCATTCCGGCGTAGACGGCATCGGCCTTCTCCCGGTCCCCGCCGAACCGCACGGTGGAGAACTCGGTGTCTCCGCACATGCCGGGTTCGACGCAGGTGACGCGGACGCCCGTCCTGTGCAGGTCGCTCCGCAGGTTCAGGCTCACTTCTCTTTTTTTAGTCACTCTTGGCGATCACATGGTATCGTCCTGTCATCAGCACGCCCCGTGCCCAGGCGACGCGGGGCACCCTCCTCGGTCCTATAGCTGTGCAGGCTGGACCGATAGCGTCCGGAGGGACGTGCCACGCGGGTCGGCGGCTCTGCCTGCCGACACCAGGGCACGAAGACGATTGGTGCATACCTGGCATCCAGCCGGGACGATTCCTGAGGATGCCTCAGGATCGCTTAGCCAATCAGAGACGCCGAACTGATGGACGAACCGCGGGCAGGGTGGCGATCGTATGCTCGACCGCCACCCAGTCCCGGACGTCCAGTTCGAGCGGGTGGACGGCGCCGGGATGGTCGGCCGCCAGTTCGGCGAGCAGGTGCGCTCTGCGTGCCGACCTGAAGACGCGTGCGTGGCGGCGAGACGGCGGGTGAGCGCGGCGCCGAATCCGGTGCTGGCGCCGGTGACGAATGCGGTCAGAGCCATGGTGCTCAACGCTTCCCGGGGATCACGTCGAGGAACTTGGCCAGGGCCTCGTTGAACTCGGCCGGCCGTTCGAGGTTGGGCATGTGCGCGGTGCCCTCGATCACCACGAGCGTGGATCCCGGGATGACCTCGTGCATGAGCCGGGCGTCGGCGATCGGGGTGAACTCGTCGTCGCTGCCGACGACGATGAGCGTGGGGACGCGGACGCGCGCCAGCGACGCGACGTAGTCGGGGCGCTCGGCGCGGCCGCGCTGCGCGGCGGCGGCGCCCTCCGGAGGCGCTCCTCGCATCATGCCGAGGACGTGTTCGGCCACCGCCGGGAACCGCTGGATGTTGGCCGGCGCCACCATCTTGGGCAGGACCTCATCCGCGTAGCCGCCCATGCCCTCCCGGGCCAATCGGTCGGCCATGGCGTTGCGGGCCCGCCCGCTCTCCTCGCTCTCCGCCTGAGGAGTCGTGTCGGCGAGCAGCAGGCCGCGCAGCCGCTCCGGGAACAGGCGGTGGAACTCCATGACGATCTGGCCGCCCATCGACAGGCCGCCGAGCACGATCTCCGCGACGCCGAGGTGGTCGAGAAGGCCGGCGATGTCCTCGGCGAACGCCTGGAACGGTGTTGTCCCCGGGACGACGGTGCTCCGGCCGTAGCCGCGCAGGTCCGGCACGATCACCCGCCGCCCGTCGATGCGCTCAACCTGGGGCGCCCACATCGAGCGGTCGAAGGGGTGACCGTGGACGAGCACCAGCGGCGGAGAGACGCCGTCGGAGCGGTGGTCATCGTATTCGATCGCTATCTGGCCATTGCGGAAAACGCCCATGTCCTGTGTCTCCTTCATGGGTCATGCTTGACGGCTCGATGCTAATGAGGGCAATATCTCGGTGCAATACTTAAATTGCTCTCGGTGCAATGTTGGCGTGGAGGCGGGATGGACGACTACCGGCGGATCGCGGACGCGCTGGCGGCGCAGATCGCCGACGGGCGCCTCCGGCCGGGGGACCGGCTGCCGCCTCAGCGGCAGTTCGCCCGCAGGCATCGCATCGCCGGTTCCACCGCGGCACGGGTGTACGGCGAGCTGATCCGCCGCGGCCTCGCCGTCGGTGAGGTGGGGCGCGGCACCTTCGTCCGCGCCGCCGCACCCGCCGGCGAGCCCGCCCTCGCCGAGCCAGCCCGCGCGCGGGTCGACCTGGAGCTGAACTTCTCCCTCCCGCCCGAGCAGCCCGCGCTCCTCGCGGACAGCCTCAGCGGCATGCTGCGCCCCGACGTGCTGGCCGGGGCGCTGACGCCCATCGGGGCTGCGGGCACGCCGGCCGCCCGGGAGGCCGCCGCTGCGATGCTCGCCCGTCCCGGCTGGACTCTCGACCCCGGGCGCGTGCTCCTAGCCGGCAACGGACGGCAGGCGATCGCCGCGGCGCTGGCGGCCCTGGTGCCCGCCGGTGACCGGGTCGGCGTCGAGGAGCTGACCTACCCCCTGGTCAAGGGCATCGCCGCCCGCCTCGGCATCACGCTGGTGCCCCTCGCCATGGACGAGTCCGGCGTGCTCCCGGAGGCCATCCGATCGGCCGGGCCGCTGCGTGCGGTCTATCTCCAGCCCACGCTGCACAACCCGCTCGGGGTCACCATGCCCGAACACCGGCGCGCCGAGGTCGCCGACGCGCTGTGCGACCTCGGCGTCTACGCCGTCGAGGACGCCATCTACGCCTTCCTCCGCGACGATCCTCCGCCCCTGGCCGCGCTGGCGCCGGAGCGCGTCATCGTCGTCGACAGCCTGTCCAAACGGGTGGCCCCGGGCCTGACCGTCGGCTTCGCCGTGCCGCCGGAGGCGATCGGCGACCGCGTCGCCTCGGCGCTGCGCTCCGGCGGCTGGACGGCGTCGCGCTTCGCCGTCGAGGCAGCGACGCGATGGCTGACCGACGGCACCGCCACGACGCTCCAGGGGATCAAACGCCGCGACGCGATGGCACGCCAGCGGCTCGTCCGCGAACACCTGGCCGAATTCGCCGTCGAGGCCGATCCACAGGCCTTCCACTGCTGGTGGCGGCTGCCGGATCCCTGGCGGGCCGACACGTTCGTCGCGGCCGCCGCCCGACGTGGCATCGCCGTCACCCCGGGCGCGGCGTTCACCGTCGTCGTGTCCCGCGCGCCCAACGCCGTCCGTCTCGCCCTGTCGGCGCCACCGATCGACACCCTGGCCGCCGCTCTCGAGACCCTGGCCGCACTGGCCCGGAACGCCCCCGAGGACGCCGAGGTGGAGTGAGCCGCGCCCGGTGGATCTTCGCCCGGCCGGTGCGGCGCCCAGAGCACGCCTCGCGGCGTTGTCGTCCGGGCGTCAGGGGGAGGTCTTCTTCGGTTTGGCGGGCCAGATCGTGTAGGTGATCGGCCAGAGGGCCCAGATGCCGAGGATGACCGTGAGGCGGTCCAGCCAGCCACGCAGCGCGGCCGTGCGGTCCGCGTCGCCGACCAGGGCGATCGCCGCGAGGAGGAGCGCACAGGAGATCGCCCAGGCGATGACGGCCTTGCCGAACTCTCTCCACTCGTGCCGGGCGCGTGCCCGGCCGTAGCGGGGCGGTTTGCTCGGAGGCGGCCCGCCCGCGAACCGGTGCGCGAACCGCTCGTCGGCCCAGCGGATCATCCCGTGGCCGAAGGCGACCGAGAAGCCGAGGTACGCGGCGGCGAGGCCGTGGGAGAAGCCGGCCGTCGCGCCCCGGCGCAGGTCGACGACCGTGGCGATCAGCAGGGTCAGGTCGGCGAGCGGCACGCAGATCAGCAGCGCCGCGCCGAGCCTGCGCCGACGGGCGAGGTAACGGGTCGCCAGCCCGGCGAACAGGAACAGCCAGAAGCCGACCTCGCAGCCGGCGATGATCAGGAAGAGCACGGTCCCATCGTCGGCCGGGAGACCTCGCCGGACGCTCGTCGCGGGTGATGAATCGGGGGTCCTCCTTTCGATGTACGCGTCGATCGGCCTCTGGCCGGTGCGAACGCGGTCGGGGGGATGGTGTGATCGACCCATGCGATGGACGACGCGGCAGGACGCGTTGCTGGCCACCGCCGCGCTCGCCGGAGGCGTGGTGATGCTGGCCGCCCACTCCTACATCCACTGGCCCGGGCGGCCCGACCCCGGCCCGCTGTGGCGGGCGATCCCGCTGCTCGGCGTGTGCGCGGCGATGCTCTTCCGCCGTATCGCGCCGATGGCCACGCTCGCCATCGCCACGCTCGCCGTCGTCGCGGATGCCGTCTTGGGGACGAGCTTCCCGACTGTCGCGATCTTCACCGACGCGCTCTACGCGGCGGCGCTGTACGGACCGGCGGCCGCTCCTCGCCGGCTGCTGACCGCGACCGGAGCGGTCACCCTCGCGCTCACCGGCGTCATCAGCGTGCTCGACGCCAGCAGTCCCGGCACGATCGTCACCAACCTGGCGAGCATCGCGCTGGTGCTCGTGGTGCCGGTGCTCACCGCGATCGTCGTCCGCGAGCACCGCGACCGGGCGGAGGCGGAACGCGTGCGCGCGGAGCAGGCCGCCCAGCTGGCGGAGGCGGAACGCGTGCGCGCCGAGCAGGTCGCCCGCCTGGCCGAGCTGGACCGCCGGGAGGCGGTGGCCGACGAGCGCGCGCGGATGGCACGGGAGCTGCACGACGTCATCGCCAACCACCTCAGCGCGGCCGCCCTGCACTCGTCTGCGCTGCTCTCGGTGCCGGACATGGACGCCGCGGCCGTACGGAGAGCGCTGGAGGTGATCAGGGAGAACAGCGTGCAGGGGCTCGCGGAGATGCGCCGCATGATCGGGCTGCTGCGCGGGAGCGAGGGCGCCGGCCCTGCTGCGCGTCCGCGCCTCGACGACGTCGCCGCCCTCGTCGAGCGCACCCGGCGGGACGGCCTCACCACCCGCCTCACCACGGACGGCGAGCCCGCGGAGCTGCCGGCCGCCGTCGAGCTGGCCGCGTACCGGATCGTTCAGGAGTCGCTGACCAACGTCGTCAAGCACGCCGGCGACGGCGAGGCGGCGGTCGCCATCACACATGGCGGGGACGCCGTCACCATCGTCGTCGACAGCCCGCTCGGCGGGAGGACCGGGATTCTGGGGACCGGCACCGGTCTCATCGGGATGCGCGAACGGGCGTCGCTGCTCGGCGGCTCATTCGCCGTCGGCCGAGACGGCGGCCGATGGCGGGTCCACGCCCGGCTTCCGGTGAGCGGATGAATGGATCCACGCCTGGCATCCGGTGGGCGGATGGACAGGCCCACGCCCGGCTTCGGGTCGGCGGATGAACGGGTCCACGCCCGGCTTCCGCTGGACGGATGAACGGTCCACGCCCGGCCGCCGGTCGGCGAATGAAGGAGAGAGAATGACCATACGGGTGCTGGTCGCCGACGACCAGGCGGCCGTACGGGCCGGGCTCGTGCTGATCCTGGGCTCCGCGCGCGGCATCGAGGTCGCCGGTGAGGCCGCCGACGGCCGGGAGGCGGTCGCCATGGCCCGGGAGCTCCGTCCGGACGTCGTGGTCATGGACGTCCGGATGCCGCGCCTCGACGGCATCGCGGCCACACGGGAGCTGGCCGGCGTCGCCGACGTCCTCGTGCTGACCACCTTCGACCTCGACGAGTACGTCTTCGGCGCGCTGCGCGCCGGCGCCGCCGGCTTCCTGCTGAAGGACATCGACGCGAATCGTCTCATCGAGGCCGTACGGCTGGTCGCCGCCGGGGACGGCTTCATCGCGCCGGCGGTCACCCGCCGGCTGATCTCCGCCTTCGCCGCCACCCGCCCGCCCGCCGCCACCGGACCGGTGGCCGCGCTCACTCCTCGGGAACGCGACGTGCTCGCCTGCCTGGGGGAGGGGCTGTCCAACCAGGAGATCGCGGCCCGGCTCGCCATGGCGGAGACGACGACCAAGACCCACGTCAGCCGCATCCTCGCCAAGCTGGGGCTGCGCAGCCGTGTCCAGGCGGCGATCTACGCCCAGGAGATCGGCCTGACCTCCGCCTGAATCCTGATCGCGAAGACCCCTCCGGGCGTCGCCTGCCCGGCCCCCAGAGCCCGGCCCGAACCTCCGTCGCCGGCCCGAACCCCCAGAACCCGGCGTGTGGCTGTGGTCACGTTGTCGTCGTGCGCTCCGTGGTGGATCGTGAAATCGACCCTCGCCTCGGAGGCACGATGCCGTACGTTCTCCTCGCCTCGGGCGTCCTCGCGCTGCTCACCACGGTCAACGCGCTGTGGCCGCGCCGGGGGCGCCTCCTGCTGATCCCCGGTTTCTTCGTCGCGTGGCTCACGATCGAGCTCGCGCCCTGGGTCCTCGTGATCGAGGCGGTGGTCACGGCGCTCCTCGCCGGTGCGGGTGGTCTCGCGGGCCCGGCCGGCTGGGTGGGGCTCGCCGCGACCGTCCTCGGCTGGGCCGGATTGGCGGTGGTCATGGCGCGGGCGCGGCGGACGACGGTGACCGTCCGGGAGTGGAGCGCCGAACTGGAGCTCGATCCGGGAGAGCGGGCGCCGGCGTTTCCCCGGTCCCACGTCGTCTTCCCCTTCCTCATGACCCGCCGTTCCGGGGTGACGCGGACCCGGGACATCGCGTACGGGGACGAGCCGGACATGCGGCTCGACGTCTACCGGCCGTCGGAGCCGGGGGAGCGCCGCCCGGGGATCATGGAGGTGCACGGCGGGGCCTGGATGATCGGCAGCAAGCGGGAGCAGGGCATCCCGCTGTTGAACCACCTCGCCGCCAACGGCTGGGTGGGCGTCAACGTCGACTACCGGCTCAGCCCGCGCGTGAAGTTCCCCGACCACCTCATCGACCTCAAACGGGCGATCCGGTGGTACCGCGAGCACGCGACGGAGTACGGGGCCGACCCGGACTTCCTGTGCGTCACCGGTGGGTCGGCGGGCGGCCACCTCGCCGCCCTCCTCGCGCTCACGCCCGGTGTCCCGGAGTACCAGCCGGGGTTCGAGGACGTCGACACGACCGTGCGGGCGGCCGTGACCTTCTACGGCGTCTACGACATCGCCACCCTGCTGGACGGCGGCTCGAGGACGTTCGCGTCCGCCATGGAACACCACGTCATGGGCGTACGGCGGGCGGAGCACCCCATGGCGTACGAGAAGGCCTCACCGGCGCACTGGATCAACGCGGACGCGCCGCCCTTCCTCGTCGTCCACGGGAGCCTCGACACGCTGGTGCCGGTGACGCAGGCGCGCTCCTTCGCGGAGCGGCTCAGGGAGGTGTCGGCGGCCCCGGTGCTGTACGCCGAGATGAAGGGCGCCCAGCACGCCTTCGACATCTTCCCGTCGTACCGCACGGCCCGCGTCATCGAGGGCGTCGAGCGTTTCCTCACCTCGGTGCGGCGGGCCGAGCACGTCTGAAACGTCAGTGATCGAGCGCGGACAGGCTGCGGATCAGGTCGCCGACCCGCGCGATGCCCAGGCAGCGCCCGACCTCGTCGATCACCACGAGGTCTTCGTAGACGCGCTCGGCGTCGTTGCCCGCCGCGCGGAGGGCCGCGATCGCCGGCACCGTCCGGGGGACCGGCCGAGGCGCGTCGGCGAGCCGGGCGGCCGGCTTGTGGGCGTGCAGGGCGTGACCGTACGCTCCGGCGAGCCGGAGCAGGAACCGGGTGCGGTCGACCATGTGCCGGGGGCGCTGGGCCTGGTCGACGAGGACGACGCTGCTGGTGGCCGGGTCCGCGTTGAACACCGAGAGGACCTCTTCGGCGGTGGCCGTGTCGGGCATGATCGTCGCCGGCATCATGAACTCCGTGACGCGCGGACCGAGCCGGTCGCGTTCGACGTCGCGCGATCCGACCGGGACGTTCACCGGCACCCCGGGCAGCCACTGCGGAGACGCCAGCAGCGGTCCCTGCGCGAGCCGCACCCCGCGTCCCCGCAGGTGGGTGAGCTGATCGTCGGATATCACGCCGGGGGCGAGCACATGACCGCCGATGCGGCGGCCGAGTGCGACCAGAGCCTCGGCGATCGCGGAGCGCCGGGGGTCCGCGGTGGCCCGCCGGGTCACCTCGGGCGTGAGCATCAGGATCGTCGGGGCGATGTCGGCGACGAACCGCGTCGGCAGGTCTCCCGCCTCCACGGCGAGCAGGTACCCGCCCGAGCGGATCCCGCTCAGCCGGGCGGCGGCCTCGTCGAGCGACACCGCGGCGAGGTCGCCCGTCACCCCCAGGATGACGCCGCCTGGTCGGCGGCCCAGGCTCGCCAGCGTCCGGTGCAGCCGCTCCATCGGCCGGTCGTAGGCGAGCGTGCCCATCCGCAGAACGAGCAGGACGGGGAGCAACGTCTCCCGGCGGGACAGGGAACGGGCGGCGAGGACCGCGCAGTCGACGTCGAGATCCGGATCGAGGACCGGGGGACCGGGTACGGAGGGCGCCACGGCGACGACGGTTCCGGCGTCGAGGTCGACGATGGGGTGGAAGGTGACGTGTGCCGTAGGCGGGACGTCCGAACGCCCCGCGTGCGCTGAAGGCGGGTCGTCCGAACGCCTCGCGAACGCGGACTCCGCGCGCGCTGCGTGCGTCGAAGGCGGGACGTCGGGACGCCCCGCGAACGCGGACTCCGGGCCGCCGGGGGCGGCGGCGAAAGCGGTCACGAACCCATTCTGCGACCTCTTCCGCGCCGTTGGACGCCTCTGACCTCACTATTCATCGGGAATTTCACAGTTTGCCGCTGTTCTGATATCGGGCGGGGCCATGTTGTGGTACGCGGTCTTCCGTAACCTCCCGGACGCAGGAGCGGGCTCCACGCGGGGGTTTCCGCACGGGGGCCGACGCGGGGGTGCGACGCTCGACGGGCCGCGGCGAGAGGCTCGTCGGCCGACCGGGGTCCTGGCCGTGTCACCGCGGGTCACCACGACCGGCCATGCGGGCCGTGCCGGTCAGTACGTGCGGTTGAGCATCACGATCGACAGGAAGTAGGTCACGCCCGCGACGGCGGCGAGGCCGGCGAGAAGGCCGATCTCCGCGCCCCGCAGCGCCTGCACCAGCATCGCCGCGACGATCACCCCGACGAGCACGTCACCGGTCATCGCGGCGGCGCGCAGATGGATCCCCGAGCGCCTGCCGACTCCGAACGTCTCGTGCGTGGTGAGGACCGACTCGCCCCGGCGGTAGGCCAGCAGCGCCCCGTAGCCGAGGAGCACCGCGAACCCCACCAGGCCCGTCGACATGTGCCCCCGGGACGCCTCGGTGGCTCCGATCGCCACACCGGCGGCGACGGCGAGCGCCGGTGCGATCCACCGGCCCACGCGCCGGCGTTCGGGAGCGATCCACATGCCCGACATCCTCCCACCGGGTCGCCGTTCCCAAACCGACGGTGATGAAAATGGCGATCACCGGTCAGGGTGCGGCAAATCGAGTCCCACCCGACCAACCCACCCCGACCGACCTGCTGTGCTCTCGCCGACCAACCCACCCCGACCGACCTGCTGTGCTCTCCCCGACCAACCCACCCCGACCGACCTCCCGGGCTCTCCCCGGGCGAGCCGCCCCTTGGTCACGACGGTTCTGGGACGACTCCCCGCCGTGCGCGCCTGGAACGCCGGGCCACCACCACGACCACCACCACGGCCACGAGCGCCACCACGGGTGTCCCGAGCAGCCACAGGAAGGCCGGCACGCCCAGGAACGTCACCAGGCCGTCCTCCACGTAGTCCACCTGCTGGTACGGCGTGTCGCCGGCATTGGCGAACGTCAGGTCGTCGGTGAAGTCGGACGGTGGGATCCCCTGGCGCACCATTTCGGTCAGGAACGCCCCGCCGCCCAGCAGGCCGCGCAGGCCGGGGGAGGAGACCTGCGCGGGGCTCACCCGGCCCGCGTACGTGGTGAACAGCCCGAGGCCGCGGACGGTGACCCGATGGGGCGCGAGGACGTACAGGTGCACGGCCTGGGGCGTGCTCGCCAGCCGCGACAACCGGATCGGGTAGACCGGCGCGGCGGTCGTGAACCTGATGCGCAGCGGATCGAGCTCACCGGTGAGCGGGCCGCTCTCGGGGGCGAGCCTGATCGCCGTGTAGGTCCACCTCCGCGCCACGTACGGTTCGAGCGCCTGGGCGAGCCGGCCCTTCAGACGGTAGCCATGGCTCGTCAGCCAGGACGCGAGCGCGTGCGAGTCGCGGGCCGACAGCGTCGTGACCTCGAAGGGGCCGAGCCGCTGCTGCCTGAGCACCCCCACGCCGGCGCCCGCCCTCGGTGCCGGGGCGCCCGCCGTCCGGGCCGGGCCAAGGTCCGGGAACCAGTGCCGGCGCTTCACGACACGGGGTTCGGTGAGGCGGTCGAGCTGCTCGAACCAGCCGCGTTCGCCGAGCGTCACGGTGGCGCGGGCCGGGGTCGGCATCAGCCACGCGGCGTCGCGGGCGCTGGACCGCACCGACAGGCGCATGACGATCTCCTCCGCGGAGCCGTCGTAGCGGACGATGGAGGTCTCCTCGGCGACGTTGACTCCGGAGTCCGTCGAGGTGATGAGCGCCCCGCAGCCGCAGGCCCAGGACGGTCGGACGACGCCCAATGTGGCCGCGGCGACCACGAGGGGGATCAGGAGCCGGGCGAGCGATCTTCCACGCATGCCGGCTCAGACGCGGGCGACGTCAGAACGGTTGCGGGCCGTGGATCACGATCCGGACTCGGCGCGGTCCGCCGGTCAGGGGGATGGGGGGGTCAGTAGGGGAGCACGCGGCCGGAGGGGGTGCGCAGGTCGAGCTCGGCGGCTGGGGTCGGACGCGGGCGTTTGACCTTGACCTGCTGGATGCGGCGCATCGGACGATCTCTCCTCGGAGGTCAGGGGATGGAAACGGTCGATATCCACTCTCGCCGCGGGAACGGTGCGCGACTACGGGAGGACTCCCCGTATGGGTACGCGTTCCCGGGTGGCCGGGCGGGGATATGCGTCACTCCCGGCCCAGCCGCCGCAGGAGTACCGCATGCCGTTCCTCCAGCCGCCCGAGGAGCGCCTCCTGCTCATCGGCGTTCTCGATCATCGCGGCATTCTCGGCGGGATCGGTCACGCCCTCTTCCCGGTCGCCGATCCGCCGGCGCATCTCCTCCAGCTCCGGGCGGATGGACGCGATGTCGTCCTCCACCACCCGGAGCTCCTCCTCCAGGTCCTCCCTCGACTGATCGTCGGCCATGTCACGGCCTCCCCTCCTGGTCGTGCGGTCCGCCGGGCGCGGCGGGCCGGTCGCCGTACACGTTTCCCCCTGATCGCGGTCGCCACACGTGGAAGATCACCGAGTTCGCCCCGCCGGAGGCGGCGATGCCGAGATCCCCGGTGTTGTCCCTTACACTGAGGACCATGCTTGCGAGCTGATCAGGCGCTCCAAGGGCGCGGCCGGGCCGGACGAGGCCCCGGGCGGCGCCCTTTTCGTCGTCCCCGCCTTCTCCCAGCCCGCCCCCCAGGAGCGTTCTCACTGTGATCACCGCCCGTGACATCGAACTCCGCGCCGGCTCCCGTCTGCTGCTCGAGGGAGCCACGTTCCGCGTCAACCCCGGCGACCGGGTCGGCCTGGTCGGCCGCAACGGGGCCGGCAAGACCACCCTCACCAAGGTGCTCGCCGGAGAGGGCCTGCCCGCCGCCGGCGAGGTGACGCGGTCCGGCACCGTGGGTTATCTCCCGCAGGATCCCCGCACCGGCGATCTGGAGGTCCTCGCCCGCGACCGGATCCTGTCCGCGCGCGGACTGGACGAGGTCATCAGGGAGATGCGCCAGGCCGAGGAGAAGATGGCGACGGCCGAGGGCGCCGAGCGCGACAAGGCCGTCCGCCGGTACGGCCGGCTGGAGGACCGGCTGCACGTCCTCGGCGGCTATGCCGCCGACGCGGAGGCCGCCTCCATCGCCTCGAGCCTGAACCTGCCGGACCGGGTGCTCGGCCAGCCGCTGCGGACCCTCTCCGGCGGTCAGCGCCGCCGGGTCGAGCTGGCCCGCATCCTGTTCTCCGGGGCCGACACCCTCCTGCTCGACGAGCCGACCAACCACCTCGACGCCGACTCGATCTCCTGGCTGCGCGACTTCCTGAAGTCGCACCAGGGCGGACTGATCATGATCAGTCACGACGTCGGCCTGCTCGACGCGGTCGTGAACAAGGTGTTCCACCTCGACGCGAACCGCAACGTCATCGACCTCTACAACGTCCGCTGGAAGACCTACCTGACCCAGCGGGAGACCGACGAGCGGCGCCGCAAGCGCGAGCGTGCCAACGCCGAGCGCCAGGCGAGCACCCTGCAGGCCCAGGCCGACAAGATGCGGGCCAAGGCGACGAAGGCGAAGGCCGCACAGCAGATGGAGCGCCGTGCCCAGCGCCTCCTGTCGGGGGTCGAGGACGAGCGTCAGGCCGACAAGGTGGCCAAGATTCGGTTCCCCGCGCCGGCTCCGTGCGGCAAAACGCCGCTCATGGCACGAGCTTTGTCCAAATCGTACGGTTCGTTGGAAGTCTTCGCCGATGTCGACCTAGCGGTTGATCGGGGCAGTCGAGTGGTCGTCCTGGGCCTCAACGGCGCGGGCAAGACGACCCTACTGCGCATGCTCGCAGGCGTCGAAAAGCCCGATACGGGCGAGCTTATCGACGGGCACGGCCTGCGCCTGGGCTACTACGCCCAGGAGCACGAGACGCTCGACGTCGACCGTACCGTGCTGGAGAACATGCGGTCCGCCGCCCCCGACCTTCCGGAGACGGAGGCGCGTAAGATCCTGGGCTCCTTCCTGTTCACCGGGGACGACGTCGACAAGCCCGCAGGCGTGCTCTCCGGGGGCGAGAAGACCCGCCTGGCGCTGGCCACTCTCGTCGTTTCCAGCGCCAATGTGCTGCTGCTCGACGAGCCCACGAACAACCTCGATCCGGCGAGCCGCGAGGAGATCCTGGCGGCCCTCCGCACCTACGCCGGGGCCATCGTTCTGGTGACCCACGATGAGGGTGCGGTGCAGGCGCTGCAACCGGAAAGAGTGATCTTGCTTCCGGATGGTGTAGAGGACATCTGGAGTGACGAATTTTCCGATCTCGTGGCACTTGCCTGACCTGCAGCGCAGCCTTGACCCAAGGAAGCAGATCTTTTCTGGCGTAGTGGGTAGCCGATCGCGCGCGAATGTCTGATCATGGCTGGGGATAACGCAGCGGTCACCGCATCACTACGGGAGGTACTCGTGGCCGAGACCCTAAAGAAGGGCACCCGCGTGACCGGTGCCGAGCGAGATAAGTTGGCGGAGCAGTTGAAGAAGCGTTACGACTCCGGCGAGAGCATCCGTGCCCTGGCTGCAGCAACCGGACGGTCGTACGGCTTCATCCACCGCATCCTCACCGAGTCCGGCGTGAATCTGCGCGGACGCGGTGGGGCTACCCGCGGTAAGAAGTCCTAACGGACTAGCTCCCCCCAACTCTCGGCGCCGGACCGCATGAGAGGCCACCGTGCCCGACCCGCTAGGGTCGGGCGCGGTGGCGGGCCCTCCGCCACGACGCACATGCCGGAAGGGGCGTCATGGCGGATTCACCGCTCACCACCGCCGAGCTCGAACGAGCCGGTCTGCGCCTCGACGTCGACGACGCCGTGGCGACGATCACTCTGGCCCGGCCCGAGCGGCGCAACGCCCTGACCTTCAGCACGTGGCGGACGCTCGCCCGGATCGGCGAGACGTTGCCCGACGGTGTGCGCGTCGTCGTCGTACGCGGCGACGGACCGTCGTTCTCGGCAGGGATCGACCTGCGCCTGTTCAGCCCGGAGGGCGTTCCCGGAGAGGACACCGCCGGCCCTCGCGACGAGGAGTTCATCGCCGGCCTGCAGGCCGGGTACCTCTGGCTGCGCCGCCCCGACATCGTCTCCATCGCCGCCGTCCACGGGCACGCCATCGGTGGCGGCTTCCAGCTCGCGCTCGCGTGTGACCTGCGCGTGGTCGCCGACGACGTGAAGTTCGCCATGAAGGAGCCCGCGCTCGGCATCGTCCCGGACCTCACCGGCACCAAGCCGCTCGTCGACATCGTCGGCGTGCCCCGGGCCCTGGAGATCTGCCTGACGACCCGCACGATCTTCGCCGACGAGGCCGCCCGCCTCGGCCTGGCCGAGCTGGTCGTGCCCGCCGCCGAGCTCGACTCCGCGGTCGCCGACCTCGTCGCGGCGATCCTCCAGGTCAAGCCGGAGACGGCGGCCGCGACCAAGCGTCTCCTGCGGCAGGCCCCGCACAACACACTCGAGGAGCAGGCGGCGGCCGAGCGCCGCGAGCAGGTGGTCCTGCTCGGCTCCTGAGAGGCGCGGCGACGTCAAGTAGACCGCGTCTACAAGCCACGGTCCGCCCTGTTGTGCCGGTGGCCGTTCCGCGCCTCGAGCGCGACACGGCAGACTCGCCCCATGGACGATCTCGTGGATCCGATCGTGGCCAAGGCGATGCGCCGGGAGGCGCCGACCCGGGATGAGGCCCGTGCGGTGCTCGGCGTCTCCGACGCGGGCACGCTCGAACTCGTCGCGGCGGTCGGGCGCGTACGGCGGGAGTTCTTCGGCGACCGGGTGAAGCTGAACTACCTGGTCAACATGAAGAGCGGCCTGTGCCCGGAAGACTGCTTCTACTGCTCCCAGCGCAAGGGGTCCGACGCCGACATCCTCAAGTACTCCTGGCAGGACACCGAGGAGATGGTCCGCGCGGCCGACAAGGCCGTCGCGCGCGGCGCCCGCCGGGTGTGCCTGGTGGCCAGCGGCCGGGGGCCCGCCCAGCGGGACATCGACCGGGTCGGCGAGGCCGTCCGGGAGATCGCCTCCCGCGACGTCGAGGTCTGCGTGTGCCTCGGCCTGCTCAAGCCGGGCCAGGCCGAGCAGCTGCGCGAGGCCGGGGCGTTCGCCTACAACCACAACCTCAACACCAGCGCCGAGCGCTACGGCGACATCTGCACGACCCACGGCTTCCAGGACCGGGTCGACACGGTCAACGAGGCGGCGGCGGCCGGGCTGTCCCCCTGCTCCGGAGCGATCTTCGGCATGGGAGAGAGCGACGAGGACGTCATCGACGTCGCCTTCGCGCTGCGCGAGCTGAACCCGGACTCGGTGCCGGTGAACTTCCTCATCCCGTTCGAGGGCACGCCGCTGGCCCGCACCTGGGAGCTGACGCCGCTGCGCTGTCTGCGCATCCTCGCGCTTTTCCGGCTCGTCTTCCCGGACGTCGAGGTGCGGCTCGCCGGCGGGCGGGAGATCCACCTGCGGAGCCTGCAACCGCTCGCGCTGCACGTGGTCAACTCGATCTTCCTGGGCGACTACCTCACCAGCGAGGGGCAGGCCGGCGACGACGATCTGCGGATGATCGCCGACGCGGGGTTCGTCGTCGAGGGCGCCGAAGAGGGGAAGGGCCCGGAGGCCCGGCACGACCTCGTCGCCGTCCGCGACCGCGGAATGGGGACCGACAAAGAGGGCAATACGTGATGGTCCGCCCCCTCGGCGGCTGAACCGGCCCCGGCCGGAGGCGCGTTCCGGTCGGGGCCCTACCGTGGGGGCGAGAACACGACAACGGAAGGACTCTTCTTCGTGACCACCGTCCCGATCGTGACCCTGAACACCGGTGCCGCGATGCCGCAGCTGGGGTTCGGCGTCTGGCAGGTTCCCGACGAGGAGGCAGTCTCGGCGGTCCGCACCGCCATCCAGGCGGGCTACCGCAGCATCGACACCGCCGCGGCGTACGCGAACGAGGCGGGCGTCGGCAAGGCGATCGCCCTGCCCGAGGTGCCCCGCGACGAACTGTTCGTGACCACGAAGCTGTGGAACGCCGACCAGGGGTACGACCGCGCGCTGCGGGCCTTCGACCTGAGCCTGGACAAGCTCGGCCTCGACTACATCGACCTCTACCTGATCCACTGGCCGCTCCCGGCCAAGGACGCCTACGTCGAGACCTGGAAGGCCCTCGAGAAGGTGTACAACGAGGGCCGCGCCAAGGCGATCGGCGTCTCGAACTTCCAGATCCCGCACCTGCGGCGGCTCTTCGAGGAGACGGACGTCGTGCCCGCCGTCAACCAGATCGAGCTGCATCCGTACCTCCAGCAGGAGGAACTGCGAGCGTTCCACGCCGAGCACGACATCGCGACGGAGGCCTGGAGCCCCCTCGCCAAGGGCGGCACGCTGCTCAAGGACGACACCGTCACCCGGCTGGCGGCCGAGCACGGCCGGACCCCCGCGCAGATCGTCCTGCGCTGGCACGTCCAGATCGGCAACGTGGTGATCCCCAAGTCGGTCACACCGTCCCGCATCCGCGAGAACATCGAGGTCTTCGACTTCGAGCTGAGCGACGACGACCTGGCCGCGATCGCGCGCCTGAACCGCGGCGAGCGCACCGGGCCGAACCCCGACACCTTCAGCCTCGGCGCGTGACCGGCTCCGGCGACCCCGTCCTGGACATGTTCGGTCTCGGCGCGTGACCCGCTTCGGCGGCCCGACGGAGGCGCGTTCGACGAACGCCGTCGGCAGGAAGTAGCCGCGCGGCTCGGAGCGGTCGCCGCGCATCCGGTGGGCGACGTGGCGCCGGCCGCCGCGAACGGACTTCTGCTCCAGCGACGCCGTAGGTCCTCCGTCTGAGGCGTTCTCCGGCGCATGGCCGATGGCGCGGCCCTCGCGAATGGCGCAGTCTGTTCGTGAGGGCCGCGATCGGCGTTCCGCAGGGTGGGAATCAACCGCCGGTCCGGTACGTTGTCGCGGACGCTTACATGATTACGTCGCTGAACCCAACGGGAGGGTCGCCGTGGGCATGCCGGACAACGGCTGGATGATGATGGCGTCGTTCCGCCGCGACAAATCCGTCGTCAAGGAGCGGTTGAAGGCAGGGACGGTCCGGCGCATCGCCGGCTACGCCCGCCCCTACATCCGCGAGCTCATCCTGTTCCTGGCCCTGAACGCCGTCGCCGCGGTGATCGTCGTGGCCAATCCGCTGCTGCTCAAGTCGATCATCGACAAGGGCATCGTGCCGCACAAGAGCGGCGTCGTCCTCGGCCTCGCCATCGCCGTCGGCGGCCTGGCCCTGGTCGAGGCGCTGATCGGGCTGGCCCAGCGCTGGTACTCCGCGCGCATCGGCGAGGGTCTCATCTACGACCTGCGCACCGAGGTCTTCGACCACGTCCAGCGCATGCCGGTCGCCTTCTTCATGCGGGCGCAGACGGGGTCGCTGGTCAGCCGGCTCAACAGCGACGTCATCGGCGCCCAGCGCGCCCTCACCACGACCCTGTCGTCGGTCGTCTCCAACGTGATCAGCCTGCTGCTCGTGCTCGGCACGATGTTCCTGCTGTCCTGGCAGGTCACGTTGATCGCGCTGGTGCTGACGCCGATCTTCATTTTCCCCGCCAAGTGGGTGGGGCGGCGGCTGCAGAAGATCAGCCGGGAGCAGATGCAGCTGGACGCGGAGATGAGCTCGCTGATGACCGAGCGGTTCAACGTCGCCGGCGCGATGCTCGCCAAGCTGTACGGCCGCCCGGAGGAGGAGTCGGCGGGGTTCGCCGACCGCGCGCAGCGGGTGCGCGACATCGGCATCACCTCCGCGATGTACGGACGGGTCTTCTTCACGGCACTTACGCTGGTGGCCTCGCTCGCCACCGCCATGGTGTACGGCGTGGGCGGCACGCTCGTCGTGAACGGCGGGTTCCAGCTCGGCACGCTGGTCGCCCTGGCCACGCTCCTCACCCGGATGTACGGCCCGCTGACCGCGCTGTCGAACGTCCACGTCGACGTGATGACCGCCCTGGTCAGCTTCGACCGCGTCTTCGAGGTGCTCGACCTCAAGCCCATGATCGATGAGAAGCCGGACGCGGACCCGCTCGCCGCGAACGACGACCCCGACGATGGTGGCGACGCCGCCCCGGCGATCGAGTTCGACGACGTGGTCTTCAGCTACCCCGCGGCCTCCGAGGTCTCCCTCGCCTCGCTGGAGTCGATCGCCCGGGCCGACACCGCGCCGGCTCGCGAGGTGCTGCACGGGGTGACCTTCCGCGTCGAACCCGGAACGATGACCGCCCTGGTGGGGCCCTCAGGGGCCGGGAAGACCACGATCACCCAGCTCGTGTCCCGGCTGTACGACGTCTCGGACGGCGCCGTACGGATCGGCGGCCAGGACCTACGGGACGTGACCCTGGAGTCGCTGCGCGGCACCGTCGGCGTGGTCACCCAGGACGCGCACCTGTTCCACGACACGATCCGCGCGAACCTCGAGTACGCCCGGCCCGGCGCCACCGACGAGCAGCTGGCCGAGGCCCTCCAGGCCGCGCAGATCTGGGACCTCGTCGCGAGCATGCCCGACGGCCTCGACACCGTCGTGGGGGATCGGGGCTACCGGCTCTCCGGCGGCGAGAAGCAGCGCCTTGCCCTCGCCCGGCTGCTGCTGAAGGCTCCGTCCGTCGTGGTGCTCGACGAGGCGACGGCCCACCTGGACTCCGAGTCCGAGGCGGCCGTGCAGCGGGCCCTGAGCACGGCGCTCGCGGGCCGTACGTCGATCGTCATCGCGCACCGCCTGTCGACCATCCGCGAGGCCGACCAGATCCTCGTGATCGACGACGGCCGCGTCGCCGAGCGGGGCCGGCACGACGAGCTGCTCGACGAGGGCGGCCTGTACAGCGAGCTGTACGACACGCAGTTCGCCCGGCAGAGCCTCCCCGACACGGTGCACTGACCGGCCGTACGCCCGGGCCGGCGCCTCCCGGAGTCGGGCGCGCCGGCGGGGACGGGCCGCCGGGGTCGGGCTCGTCGGCGGGGGCGCTGGAGTCGGCTGCGCTGGGGGCGCCCCCGGGCCAGGCGCGCCGACGCGGGACGGGCCGCCGGGAGCCGGCTGCGCCGCCGGAGGAGCGCAGGCACCCGGGTCGGCCTCGCCGGCGGGGGCGCCGGAGTCGGCTGCGCCCCCGGGCCAGGCGCGTCGGCGGGGGAGTGGGGCCGCCGGGCGTACAACCGCCGATCGCGGGTAGACGATCTCATCGAGCACCCGTCCGCGAGCGAAGGGAACGGTCATGGTGATGCCGGATGACCGCGCCCGTACCCATATCCCGCCGCCGGCCGAGCTCTGGCCGATCAGCGAGCTGATGCGGCAAGTCGGCCGCGTCGTCGCCGAGGAGCTCGAACGCCCTGGCCGGAGCGCTGGGAAGGATCAGGCGCGGGAGCGCGCGTCCCGGAGGCCGCGATCGGAGCGGACGAGGTCCGCCGAGCGGAGCCAGGAGCCGGAGACGGCCGTCCAGCCCGAGGGCCACGACCGTTGACCGCGTGCCGTCATTCCAGGAGTAAGCGGCGGCGAGGCGGGTAGATCCACCGCGTGAGCGCTGCGTATACCGCACGGGCACTGTGGGTAACCGTCGTCGCGGCGAGCGCCTGCGTAAGCGGTCTGCTGTTGACCGGCGCGCGGACGGAGGCGGCCGACCCGCCGGCGCCCGGTGCGCCGTCGGCGTCCCCCAGTGCGGAGTCCGGCACGGAGACCGCAGCTCCCGGGTCGGCCTACGCGAACCGGTCCCGCGTGTTCGGCCTGGTCGAGGCCGGTCCCACCGCGGACATGGTGCTGTTCGCCCCGGCCCGCAAGGTGCAGCCCGGAGGACCGGAGACGGTCTACCCGGCGAACGTGGGGCAGTACGTCCGGCTCCGGCTGGCCTCTGGCGCCGTGATCCGGGCGTCGGCCCCGATCGCCAACGAGGGCGTCACCGACTGGGTGCGCGGGGTCCGGCTGAGCCCGCAACAGTTCCACACGCTGCTCTTGAAACTTCAGGAGCGGCTTCACCCGCTGCTGGACCGCTCGCACATGTTCGAGCTCTGGTTCGACGCCCAGGGGCGGGTCACGCGGATGCAGCACTACTTCAGTCCCTGAGGGACGCGAATCGGGGGAGAGGATGAGACGTTCGCTCGCCGTGGCGGGCGCGGCGTTCGGAGCCGCGCTGGCGGTCGCCGGCTGCCGCCAGGAGACCGGGCCGCCGGACGCGGACCTCTCCCATCACCGGACGGCGAGGGCCTTTCGCGTCCATCCGGAACGTGGGCCGGTCCACCGCGGGGACGGGGATGCCTGGACGGGGCGGGCGATCAGGGAGAGGGTGGCCCGCGAGGTTACGCCGCTCCCGCTCCGGCGGCGTCCGCCGACGCAACCCGAGAACGGCTGCGCCTCCTCCCACCGATCAGATCGCGGCGCTGCGGTGCACTGTGTCCAGCGGTCCGGGCAGGACGTCGACCGGTCGGGCGACACCGTCCTGCGCGACAACGGCCCCGAGGACGGCCCCGACGACTGACCGTCCCGGGTCCCACCGCCCAGGCGTCCCCAGGGCGTGCGGAACCGCGCCCCAGCACCACGATCACGAGTCGCAACGATCGGGTGCGGAGCGGAAGCAGGGAACCAGGACGCTCAACGCCGTTCGGAGCGTCCGGCCGAGCACGCACGGCTCATGCTCAGCCCTTAGGAACGGTTTCACCTGAGCGCATTCTCATGGCAACGCCGCCGTCGCGCGTTCTGGTGAGTCTGAGAGCAGGCGGCGAATCGTCACTGCGGAGTTGAGCGCGATGATGAAGAACAACAGGCGCGGAGTGCGGCGGATCACCGCACTCGTCGTCGGATGCGGTGCGGCCGGGCTGGCGATCGGCTGGCGCTATGCCGAACGAGCGCGGGTCACGACGTCGATGACCGGTCGGTGAGCCGGTAGCCCAGGCGGGTGAGCTCCGCCCCGGCGACCTTCTCGACCTGAGTGATCTGCTTGGGTGTCAGCTCGTCCTGCCAGCGGCCGACACCTCCGTAGTGGACGCCGTACAGCGCGGTGCGGGAGATCCGCTGGCCGAGGTAGTCGGACACGGCCGAGATGACCTCCCGCGGCCGGGCCACGAGTTCCTCGTAGCGAACGGTGAGCAGCTGCTCCTCCGGCGTCTGGGCCCGGAGCCGGGCGCTGAGCCGGATCGATCCCCGCCAGCGCAGCGCGCACTTGACGGCGACTCCGGCGCGCGGCCAGCGGAGGCGCTCGGTCACGTCCTCGACGCCGAGGAACGGGTTCGGGAACACCTCGTCGAGGTTGGCGAACCCGGGCCGGAACCACGCCAGGCAGCGTTCGTCGGTGAGCATCCCGGCGACGGCGTCGCGGCCGTCCCGGATCACCTGGATCAGCTGCGCGTCGGGGAAGGCGTCCAGCAGCACGTCCGTGCTGTAGATCAGGTCGGGGGTGGCGTCGCCGAACCGCTGGACGCCGCGCGGATCCCCGCACGTGCCGTCGGCCCCGATCCGGCCCAGCTCCCGGCACTCCGCCGGGCACTCTCCGCAGCCCTCCCGGGTGACCTGCCAGCTGTGCGCGTACGCGTCGCGCAGTACTCGCGCCGCGCCCTGTCCCCGTTCACTGGCGATCGAGGGACGCCGGGCGAAGGCGTACACCGTGCGGACCACACCGGGCCGTCCCATCGTCACGTGGAACGCGGCGGTGCGCCGCAGCGCACGCGCCAGCAGGTCCGTGCCCGAGTGGGGGGCGCCCAGGAGGAAGACCGGGCGTCGGACCTTGGTGCCGTTGACCACGAGGATGTGGGAGGGCGTCGTGCGCATGGGGTCCATAAGTCTGCCATCCCGGTCAGGTCGCCATCGCCCTGATCGCCACTCATGGGGGCCTCTCTCCGGGTGCGTCGGCCGTGCCCACGACCGGTTGATGGACACACCGGATCGTAGTGCCCGAAACCTGGATTTTGCCGCAGGCACGTTCGATCAACCGCGGACGGATCGCCCGGCTGGACGCCCCAGCCGGTCGCCGGGCTCAATCCGGCCCGTGCCGTGGGCTCAGTCCGGCGGGTCGCCGGGCTCAGCCCGCGGGCGCCAGGCTCGGTCCGGTCCGTGGTGTGGGTTCGGCCCGGCGGGTCGCCGGGTTTACTTCGGCGCGTGGCGTGGGCTCGGCCTGGGGGCGCCGGGCTCGGTCCGGTCCGTGGCATGGGGCTCAGCGCGGGCGGGTCGCCGGGCTCAGCCGAGAGCGCGCCGCAGGGCCGCAACGCGTGCCCCGGCGGCGTCGAAGCCGCCCCGGTCGAGCCGGCCGTTCCGCAGAGCGCCGGCCAGGCCGGCGACGACCGCCTGCCCGTCCGCGACCCGCTGGGAGCAGACCAGGATGAGGTCGATCCCGGCATGTGCGGCGGCCACCGCCCGTTGCGGGTACGTGCCGAACGCCGTCAGCGCGCCGGCGTTGATGGCGTCGCTCACCGTCACGCCCCGGAACCCGAACCGGTCGCGCAGCTCACGGAGGACGACCGGGGACAGGCCGGCGGGCCGGGCCGGGTCGAGCGCCGGATAAACGGCCCACGACGGCATGACGAGCTTGACGCCGGCCGTGATCGCCGTGGCGTACGGTGGCTCGTCGACGCGCTGCAGGACGGCGCGGGAGACGTCGAGCGTGACGGGTCTCAGGTCGGTGTTCTCGCCGGCGCCGGCCGCGCCGAGCCCGGGGAAGTGCTTGACGGTCGCCGCGACCCCGGTCTGTTGCTGCGCCGTGACGAAGGCGGCGCCCAGCCGGCCGCAGACGGCCGGATCCGTGCTGTAGGAGCGCCCGAGCCGGTCGGCGAAGTCGCCTTCGACGCGATGGACGTCCAGCACCGGAGCGAGGTTGACGTTCATCCCGACGCCCGCGAGCAGCCGTCCGGCGGTCTCGCCCGCCCGGCCCGCGGACGCGAGGGGGTCGGACGCCGCGCCGATCTCCTTCTGCGACATGACGGGGCCGCCCGGCAGGCGCCGTATCCGGCCGCCCTCCTGGTCGGTCATCAGCAGCAGCGGGGCCTGCGCCGGCCCGGCCCGCCGCGCGGCGGTCTCCAGCCGCCGGATCGCCGAGGCGATCTGATCCAGACCCGTGACGTTGTCGGCGAAGAAGATCACGCCTCCCACGGTGCCGGCCCGGACCTGATCGAGCAGGGACTGCGGTACGGCCGGTCCGGTGTAGGAGAAGATCACCCGCCGCCCGGCCTGCTGCTCCGGCGTCGGTGTGTCCGCGGCGGCCGCGCGCACAGGCCCGAGGGCCACGGCGGTGAGCCCGGCCCCCGCGCGGATCGCGTCCCGCCGGCTGATCGATCGATGCGTCATGGCCGTCAGGCGCCCCGGCGGCGCGGGGCGCGCCTCCTCCCGCTCCTGAGGCCCGCCTCGGCGGGCGGCCGGATTCGGACTCCTCCTCCGATTGTGGAACAGCACCCCGTCCGGGCCGGGACCCGGGGGCCGGTGGCACGACCCCCGCCGCCCGCGGCGGCCGTCTCCGGACCGCAGGGCGGGTCAGCCGCCCATGATGTCGTCGGTCATGCGCTGGTTGCCCGCCAGAAGGCCGCCGTCCACGGGCAGCGTCGTCCCGCTGATCCAGGCCGCGTCGTCCGAGGCCAGGAAGGCCACGGCGGCGGCGACGTCGTCCGGGCTGCCCACCCGGCGCAGGGGATACCAGCCCGCGACCCGGTCGAGGACGCCCGGGCTGCGCCGTTCGCGGTCGTCCCACGTGCCGGTGCGGATCGTGCCCGGCGCGACGGCGTTGCAGCGGATCCCCTGCGGGCCGTACCGGACCGCGACGCTGCGCGTGAGACTGAGGACCCCGGCCTTGGCCGCGCTATAGGCCTCGTTGCCGACGTGGACGAGGCCGTTGACCGAGGCGACGTTGACGATCGCGCCGCCGCCCTGCTGGAGCATCACGGGCAGCACGGCCTGCGTGCACAGGAAGGTCCCCTTCAGGCACAGGTCGACGTCCTGGTCCCAGGCATCCTCGGACAGCGTCTCGAACGCGGCGTCGGTCGCGCCGCCGGCGTTGTTGACGAGGACGTCGATGGGCGTGTCGGCCAGGGCGGCCCGGACGCTCGCGCGGTCGGTGACGTCGACGGCGATCGCCCGGGCGCCGGGGATCTCACGGGCCGTGCGCTCGGCGCTCGCGGCGTCCAGGTCGGCGACGAGGACCTCGGCGCCCTCCGCGCCGAACCTCCGGGCGATCGCCCGCCCGATCCCCGTGCCGGCACCGGTCACCGCGACCACGCGTCCAGAGAATCGCATCCCCCGATCATGCATCACGGCCCGTGGACGGTGCGGTCAGCGGGCCAGGAGCGCGCCGCCGTTGAGGTGGATCACCTGTCCGGTGATGTGCCCGGCCGACGGGGACGCCAGGAAGGCCACCGTCGCCGCCACATCGCCCGGTGTCCCGGCCCGCCCGTTGAACGTCTGGGAGATCAGCCACTCGCGCCGCTCTTCGGTCAGCGTCCCGCCGAAGAACTCGGTGTCGTCCTTGTTTAGGGCTAAACAACATCGGCTACGCTAGGCGGCGTGCAGGCTGAACGCAAACCCGATTCTTCCGCCCGTGATGCCGTCGACGAGATCCAGCACGCCTGGCTGCGCGAGCTGCCGGGCGTCCCCGTGGAGTCGATCGGAGTGATCACCCGCGTGTGGCGGGCGGCGAAGATCCTCGGTGACGAACGACGCCGCACCCTCACCCGGCTCGGGATCGACAGCGCGACCCTCGACCTGCTGTCCACACTGCGGCGCGCCGGCCCCCCGTACGCCATGGCGCCCGCCCGGCTGAAGGACCAGTGCCTAGTCACCGCCGGCGCGATCAGCCAGCGGGTGGCGCGCGCGGAGGCCGCCGGGGCCGTCCGCGCCGTCCGCAGTCCCGGCGGCCGTACGCTCCGCGTCGAGCTCACCGACGCCGGGCACGCGCTGATCGAGGGCAGCGTCGAGCGGCTGCTCTCCTACGAGGACGACCTGATCGGTCACCTCAGCCCGGCCGAACGCGACCGGCTCACCGAACTGCTGCGCAAGCTCCTCGACGGCCTGCTCGAACGCGGACACGCCGACTCCCGGATCGGGCCGCCGGAGGACTGACCGGCTGGCGGACATGAGACGGGCCGCGATCGTCCAGGGGTGACGAACGCCGTATGATCACTTTGCCCGCCGCATGATCAGCGAGCCGATCGGGGAGGTTCTGACCGCCTGCTGTCAGAGGTGGGCCGATGCCGAGGGCTCGGGCGCGCGACACCTGACCTCTTCCGCTGCGGGGGTTTTTGGTGTCATGCTCTGACGCAGCACATAACAAGGAGGGGCGGATGCGCGACCCCGGGGGCGGTCAGTCATCGTCCCTTCATGCCGGGGATCGAGTCGCCGTCGTCGCCCCCAGCGGTCCGGTGGACCCCGACCGCCTTGAGCGCGGTGCGGCGGTGCTGCGCGACCTCGGTCTCGAGGTCACCATCGGCCCGCACGTCCTCGACACCGCTCCCGGCCTGCCCCATCTCGCCGGCACCGACGCCGGCCGCGCGGCCGACCTGCAGGAGGCCTGGTGCGACCCGCAGGTCGCCGCCGTCCTGTGCGCCCGCGGCGGCTACGGCGCCACGCGGGTCCTCGACCACCTCGACTGGACCGCGCTCCGCCGCGCGACCCCCAAGCTCCTGCACGGATCCAGCGACGTCACGGCCCTGCACGTGGCCTTCGGGCGGCGGCTCGGGGTGGCCACCTCCTTCGGGCCCATGGTCGCCTCACTGATCGTCGCCGAGGCCGAGCCGGAGGCGGTCGCACACCTGCGAGCCGGCCTCCTCGACCGGGGAGCGCCCGTGCACGGCACGCACGCGTTGCGCGGAGGCCGCGCCACCGGCGTCCTGACCGGCGGCAACCTCTGCCTCCTGACCTCCCTCCTCGGCACGCCGTACGCTCCGGAGCCGGCGACCGGACGCGTCGCGTTCCTCGAAGACGTCCATGAGGCGCCCTACCGCGTCGACCGCATGCTCACCCAGCTCCGCCAGGCGGGCTGGTTCGACGGCGTCGCCGGCGTCGTCCTCGGCACCTGGACCGGCTGCGGCGACCTCGACGCCGTGTTCGCCGACCGTCTCGGTCCGCTCGGCGTCCCGATCCTCACGGGCGTGCCGGTCGGGCACGGCCCTCGGCAGCTCACCATCCGGCTGGGCGTTCCCGTCTTGCTCGACGCGGACGCGCTCGTACTCCACCCGGGCGTGCCGGACGCCCGGGGGCGGCGGACCGGACCTCCGGGCGCCTTCGCGGGGGAGACACCATGACGACCTTCGAACGCCGCGACCACCGGCCCGCCCCGGCCGGCGGCGACGACCGGGCCCTCGACTCGCTCGTCGTGCTCGTGGCCGAGAGCCACGGCTACGGCTGCCGTCCCGTCCAGAACGACGCCATGCTCCTCGACGGCCCGCAGCGCCTGCACATCGGCATGCGCAATCTGCGGCAGCTGGCCCGGCAGGTGCCCCGCGACGACTGGCCCGCACTGGTCGCCGACCACGTCGGCACCATCATCACCGCCATCGAGGAGCCGCTCGACCTGCGCGACTTCCCGCTGGTCCGGGGCCTGCTGCGGGCCCGCGTCTATCCGGCCGAGGCCCGGACCGGCCGGCTCATCTGCCGGCCGTTCGCGCCCGGGCTCATCGAGGCGATCGTCGCCGACACTCCCACGACCGTCCGCACCATCGTCACCGACGACGCCATGACCTGGCCGGTGACGGCCGATGAGCTGTTCGCCGTCGGCCGCGACGGCGTGCGTGCCGACGGCCCCCTGGAGTGCGACGTCATCGACGACACCGGCATCCGCGTGCTGGAAGGGCAGACGTTCTACGCCGCGACGCACCTGCTCTGGCTGGACGCCTACCTCGATCCCGGGCCGTACGGCGCGCTCGCCGTCGCGCCGACCCGGAGCGCGATCGCCGCCTGCGCGATCCGCAAGAACACCGCGCTGGTCACCGCCGAGCGGCTGCACGCCTTCGCGCGCAACGCCTACGACGAGGGGCCCGGCTCGCTCACCCCCGAGCTCTTCTGGGTCAGGAACGGCACCCTGACCCTGCTGGAGACCCGCTCCGTCGGAGGCCGCCTCGTCCTGCCCGCTGACTTCCTCCGCTTCCTCGACGGCCTGCCCTAGGGTCTAGATCCACCGCCGCCCGGTGGTGGCGGGCGGAGACGCCTTTGAGACTGTTGACCCGGCGGGGCAGGGCGATCTTGGGCGGTACACGAGCAGGTGGATGTGGTCGGTTTCGTCGTTGATTTCGTGGAGCCGCACGCCGATGTCGGTACGTACTTGTAGGGTCACTGACTGTGAAGCTGGTGGTGCGGGTGAAGCTGCTGCCGACGCCTGAGCAGGCGGCGGCGCTCGCGGTGACCCTGCCCCTCTGCAACGTCGCAGCCAACGACGTGTCGGCGGTCGCGTTCGAGAAGGGCGTGTTCGCCCGCCAAAAGCTGCAAAAACTCGTTTACGCGGAGTTGAAGGCGCGGGGGTTGTCGGCGCAGCCGGCTTTGCATGTGATCCGTAAGGTCGCCGACGCCTACACCACGCTGCACGCCCAGATCGAAGCGGGCCTGCTGGGCGATGAGTATTCACCCCGGCGCCGAAAGGCAACCTCCAAGCCCATCGCCTTCCGGGCCGATGCGGCCCAGGCATTCGACGACAGGTGCCTGTCGTGGCAGATGGACGCCCGGTCCATCTCGATCTGGACCGCTTCGGGCCGGGTCCGGGGCATCGCGTTCACCGGCGAGCCTGGGCAGCTGAAGTTCCTGGCGGCCCACCGCAAAGGCGAAACCGACCTGGCGTGCCGCGACGGGATGTGGTTCCTGATCGCGACGTGTGAGGTCGAAGCGGCTCCGCAGTTCGAGCCGGCCGATTGGATCGGGGTGGACCGGGGGATCGTGAACCTGGCCACCACCTCCGACGGCGACAACCACCAGGGCAAGGCCCTACAGCGCTATCGCCGGCGGCAAGCCCGGCTGCGCGCCGAGTTGCAGGCCAAGAAGGCCGCCGGGAGCCGGTCGGCCGCCCGTCGTCTGGCCCGCCGGTCGCAGCGGGAGGCACGGCACGCCTCGAATGAGAACCACAAGATCAGTAAGCAGATCGTGGCCGATGCCCGACGCACCGACCGCGGTATCGCGCTCGAGGAATTGAGTGGGATACGCGATCGGGTACGGCTCAGGCGGCACCAGCGGGCCACGCTCTCTACCTGGCCGTTCCACCAGCTCGGGACGTTCCTCCAGTACAAGGCGTTGCGGGCCGGGGTGCCGTTCGTGGAAGTGGATCCGGCCTACACCTCCCAGCGGTGTCCTGTGCCCTGGTGTGGGCACACCCGGAGGGCCAACCGGCCCGACCGGGGCACCTTCTGTTGTCGCCGGTGCGGGTTCGCTGGCCCCTCCGACGTCATCGCCGCCATGAACATCCGGAAACGGGCGTGCGTGGCGTGGGCATTCGTCAGCATGCCCGTCCCTGCCCCCAATCCTGGGGGGAAGGGAGATGCGACCCCGGCACGACAGCCAGCCGCGACGGGGAGCGCGACAAGGTGTGAACGCCCGAGCCGCAAGCCCGGCCGCTCACGGCCGAGAAGCTGACCGGGAATGTGCGTACAATCTCGTGGACGGCGATGAGGCCGGTGTCTTCTGGGGCCGTCAGACCTTGCGGCAGATGCTGGGCCCGGACGCCTCTCGCCGTGCCCCCATCGCGCGAGAACCGGTCGTGGTGCCGTACGTGGCGATCGATGATGCGCCGCGTTTCGCTTGGCGGGGCTTCATGCTCGATGTCGCGCGGCATTGCCCAGGCATGACGTGCTCCGCTACGTCGACCTACTGGCCGCCCACAAGCTGAACGTTCCGCACCTCCATCTCACCGACGATCAGGGGTGGCGCGTCGAGATCCAACGACACACCCGACTGACCGGTACGCCGCACGCGGCGAACGCCATCGGTACCCAGGCCAACCTGTGGACCGAAGTCGCCGAGGACCGCGGCCGGGCTGGACTACCAGGCGCTCCCCCGGCTCGTCGCGTTCGCCGAAGTGGCCTGGTCGGACCTGTCGGGCCCGGATGAAAGCGACATCGCCGGCTTCGAGCGCCGGATGAACGCGGCGCACTATGCCCGCTTGGACGCGCTGGGCGTCGGCTACCGCCCACCCGCCGGACCCCGCCCATGGCAGCAACGCCCCGGCATCCCCGGACGGATGCACGACAAGCCCCGGAAGACCTGGCGGATGGCGGACTGACTGAGTTGACCAGGGACGCCGACCGTGCGCCAGGGATCGCTGAACGTCTACTGAGAGGACGAAGACTTGAGAGCGTCGATCACCAGGTCCCAGGGGTAGTCCCGGCCTCCGCTGCCCGGCGGTGACGGCTCATAGACGCCTGGGCCGTACAGGACGTTGACTCCGGCGGCGCGCAGGACGGCGAGGCTCTGCTCGAACGCCGGATGCGCGGCTTGCGCGCTGTTCAGAGCCGGTGCGGCCACGAGCGGCAGACCGAGGCCGATCGCCTCGGCGAGGAGCCCCAGCGCCAGCGTGTCGCTGATTCCCAGCGCCCATTTGTTCAGCGTGTTGAAGGTCGCCGGGCAGACCGCCATGGCATCGGCGGCGGGCAGTACATCAGGCTCGTCGGGGTGCTTGTAGTCGTGACGGACAGGGTGACCGGTCTGCGCGGCGAGCGCATCGGTGTCGATGAACTTCCGGGCCTGCGGTGTGGAGATGACGCAGACGTCCCAGCCATCGGCCTGAAGAAGTCCCACCAACTCCGCGATGCGGCGAGCTCGCGGGGATGCGCAGACGATGAGGTAGAGGACGCCGCGTGAGTGTTCGCTCATGTCGGTGATTCAACCGTGGCTCAGCTCGCGGCGCGTGGGCGGCGGAGGCCGTCGTGGCCGTCGAGGTCGTAAGCGGTGAGCACGAGGGGCACGTGGCTGAACGCCTGCGGGAAGTTGCCCACCTGACGGCGCAGGCGCGGGTCGTACTCCTCCGCCAGCAGGCCGACGTCGTTGCGCAGGTCGAGCAGCCGTTCGAAGAGCTCGCGGGCCTCGTCGACCCGGCCGATCTGCTGCAGCGCGTCGGCCAGCCAGAAGCTGCAGGCGAGGAACGCGCCCTCGCGGCCCGGCAGGCCGTCGACGCCGTGCTCCTGCTCGCCGGTCTGGTACCGCTCGACGAAGCCGTCGACGGTGAGCTCGCGCTGGATCGCCTCGACCGTGCCGACGACGCGCGGGTCGTCGGGGGGCAGGAAGCCGACCCGGGGGATGAGCAGCAGGGCGGCGTCCAGCTCCTGCGACCCGTACGACTGGGTGAAGGTGCCGCGGTCGGAGTCGAACCCCTTGGCGCACACCTCGCGGTGGATCTCGTCGCGCAGCGCCCGCCACTTTTCCAGCGGACCCTGGCGGTCGAAGGCCTCGATCATGCGGACGGCGCGGTCGACCGCGACCCACGTCATGACCTTCGAGTGGACGAACTGCCGCCGTGGTCCGCGGACCTCCCAGAGGCCCTCGTCCGGGTCGCCCCAGTGCTCCTCCAGGAAGCCCGTCAGCGCGCGCTGCAGCGACCAGGCGTGCCGTTCGGGCTGGATTCCGCTGTTCAGGGCGAGGAACAGCGAGTCGGCGACCTCACCGAAGACGTCGAGCTGCAGTTGCTTGGACGCGGAGTTGCCGACACGGACGGGCCGGGAGTCCTCGTACCCGGGCAGCCACGGCAGCTCGTACTCCTCCAGCCGGCGCTCCCCGGCCACGCCGTACATGATCTGCAGATCCTGGGGTTCGCCGGCGACGGCGCGCATCAGCCAGGCCCGCCAGGCCTTCGCCTCGTCGCGGTAGCCGCTGCGCAGCAGCGCCTCGAGGGTCATCGTCGCGTCGCGCAGCCAGCAGAAGCGGTAGTCCCAGTTGCGCACCCCGCCGATGGCCTCCGGCAGCGAGGTCGTGGCGGCGGCGATGATCCCGCCGGTGGGCTCGAAGGTGAGCGCCTTGAGGGTGGCCAGCGAGCGTACGACCGCGTCGCGGTACTGGCCGTCGTACGTGCACTGCCGCGCCCAGTCGGTCCAGAACCGCTCGGTGCCCTCGAGTGCCTCGTACGGGTCGACGTCGCGCGGAGCGGGCAGGTGCGAGGGATGCCACGTGCACACGAACGGCAGCGAGTCGCCCTCGCAGACCACGAACGTCGCGCGGTGGGCGAAGTCGCGGCCCTCCAGCTCGATGGGGCTGCGCAGCCATACGGAGCCGGGACCGGCGATGCCGGTGAGGTGGTCGCCGGTGCGGCGCATCCAGGGGATGACCCGCCCGTAGTCGAACCGGAGCCTCAGATCGAGGCGCATGGGGACCCGGCCCGAGACGCCCTCGATGATGCGGACGACGTCGGCCGCGTCGCCGCGCTCCGGCATGAAGTCGATCACCCGGACGGTGCCGTCCGGGGTGTCCCACTCGGTCTCCAGGATCAGGGTGTCGCCGCGGTAGCGACGGCGCGTCGCCTGGCCACCGGAGACCGGGGCGATCTGCCAGCGGCCATTGTCGGGCGTCCCGAGCAGGCCGGCGAAGCAGGCGGGGGAGTCGAAGCGCGGCAGGCACATCCAGTCGATCGAGCCGTCCCGCCCGACGAGCGCGCAGCTGAACAGGTCGCCGATGAGCGCGTAGTCCTCGATACGTCCGGGCACCCCAGCCCCCTCTTTGTAGCGGATCCCCGTCGTACCGTAGCGCTACATCGCGGTCGCGCAACCGTCAAACCTGCCCGTTCCGTGCGTTGTTTACCGGTGAATCGGACGGTTACGTCTCCTCTGTCCCTCGCAATGGTGCGTGGACCAGGGAGATGACATACACGAGACCGATCACCCGGCGGCCTCGCCGGACGTCGTTCGCAGCATGCCCGCTCCGTCTCCCCGCCGCGGAGGCGAGCGCGTAGATCAAGGGGCGTTCCCGCCCTCGGCCGGGACGGGCACGGCCGGGCGCCGGGGCGCGTCGTCCCGCTCCGGTGCGCGCTTGATCTGCAGCATCGGTATGAAGACGTGCGTGAGCGGGCCGATGGCCACCGCGTAGACGAGCGTGCCGATGCCGATGGTGCCGCCCAGCGCCCAGCCGGCGGCGAGCACCGCCAGTTCGATGCCGGTCCGGACGACGCGGATCGAGTGCCCGCGTGCGGCCAGGCCGGTGGTCAGGCCGTCGCGCGGCCCCGGACCCAGCCCCGCCCCGATGTAGCACCCGGTCGCGAACCCGCCGACGACGATCGCCGAGACGAGGTAGCCCCAGCGGAGGGCGAGGGTGCCGGGATGGGGGAGCGCCCACAGGAAGAGGTCGGCGAACAGGCCGACGAGAATGGCGTTGCTGATCGTGCCGATCCCGGGCCGCTGGCGAAGCGGAATCCACAGGGCCATCACGGCCACGCCGGCGATGATGATCCACGTGCCGATCGACAGCCCGGTCTGGCGGGCGAGCCCTTGGTGGAGGGTGTCCCACGGGTCGTTGCCGAGCCGTGAGGCCACCTGGAGGGCGATGCCGAGGCCGTAGAGGGCCAATCCGACATACAGCTGGGCCAATCGGCGGACGATCACTGGTCTCCTCTGATCGGTGGGCGAGTCTGCCAGCGGATCCCTGGTGATTCGCGGTCGCTCGTCCGAGATGTCTCATTCACTCATGGAAGTGGCTTGCCGTTTAATGGCCAATCAGGAAAAGTGGCCATATGGCGTCTCGGACAATCAATGCCACCGGCCTTGCCCGGCTCCTCGGCGGCGCGCCGGAGGGCCGGCCCCTGTACGCCGCGCTGGCCCGGAGCCTCCGGGGCCTCGTCCTCGACGGCCGGCTCCCGCTCCGCACGCGGTTGCCCGCCGAACGCGACCTCGCGGCCGCCCTGGGACTGAGCCGGACGACGGTGACCTCCGCGTACGACGCGCTGCGCGCAGAGGGATACGTGGAGAGCCGCCAGGGCGCGGGCAGCTGGACGGCACTGCCCGCCGGCAGCCCCGTGGCGGCGCGCCACGGCCTCGCCGAGGACCGGACGCTCATCGACCTGGCCTGCGTCGCACCGCCCGCGCCGCGCGGGTTCGAGGACGACGTCGCCGCCGCCGTGGCCGAGCTCCCGTGCTACACCCCCGGGCCCGGCTACGAGCCGCTCGGACTGTGGACGCTCCGCGAGGCCATCGCCGCGCGCTACACCGCCCGAGGCGTGCCCACCCTGCCGGAGCAGATTTTGGTGACGACCGGCGCGCAGCATGGACTGTGCCTCGTCGTCCAGGCGTTCGTACGCCCCGGCGATCCGGTGCTCGTCGAGTCACCGACCTACCCGCACGCCCTCGACGCGCTGCGCCGTGCGGGGGCGCGCCTCGTGCCGGCGGGTGTCAACGCCGGCTGGGACCCCGAGCTCATCACGAGCGGACTGCGGCAGTCCGCGGCCCGGCTGGCGTACCTCATCCCCGACTTCCAGAACCCCACCGGCCTGCTCATGGAGGACGACGTCCGTGCCGCGGTGGTGGCGGCCGCGCGGGCCACCGGAGCGTACGTCATCACCGACGAGACCTTCACCGAACTGGCCGTGGACGACGTCGCGCGGCCGCGCCCACTCGCAGCCCACGACACCGACGGGCGCGTGATCAGCATCGGGTCGGCGTCGAAGGTGTTGTGGGGCGGCCTGCGGATCGGGTGGATCCGGGCGACCCAGGCGCTCGTCCGCAGGCTGGTCGAGGCCCGGGAGTCGGTCGATCTGGCCAGTCCGGTGCTGGAGCAGCTGATCGTCACCGGGCTGCTCGGCCGCATGGACGCGGTGGCCGGCGAGCGGCGTGCCATGCTGCGCGAACGCCGCGCGGCCCTCGTCGACGCCCTGCGTCGCGAGTGCCCGGACTGGGAGTTCACCGTCCCGCCGGGCGGCCTGTCGCTGTGGGTGCGGCTGCCGGGGACGTCGAGCACGGCGCTGGCGGCGACCGCGACCCGGTACGGCCTGCACGTCGTGCCGGGGACGGCCTTCGGCGTGGACGGTGTCCTCGACGACCACGTGCGCGTGCCGTACGTGCTCCCGCCGGAGGTCCTGCGAGACGCCGTCTCCCGGCTCGCCGCGGCCTGCCGCGAGGCCGCCGGCGCGCAACCGCCTCGACCCGCGTTCGTCTAGGGCGTGCCCACCGGACACGCCCTAGTTTCCATGACGCTCTCGCTGCGGTTCATGAGACGCCTGCCGCGTGCTTGACGCCACCCGCGTACCCGGCGTCGCCACGTCACGGTTCGCGGGGGGTCAGGCGGCGGTGGTGTGATCGATGTGGTCGCCGATGAGCCGCGCGATCTCCTCCGGCCGGGCGAGGAGCCCCCAGTGCGACATCGGGACGGGCCGTACGCGCAGGTGCTCGGTGAAGGGGCGAGGGGCCTCGGCGGCCAGCGCGGGGGTCGCGTAGGCGTCCTCGGTGGGCACGATGACCTGCGTCGGCACGGTCACGCGCGGCGAGACGCCGAGTCGACGCGCGCTGCGGCTCAGGCCGAGCATGTTGGCCCGATACAGGTTCAGGCCCGCCACGGCGTCCTGGAGCAGCGTCGGAGCGGGGTGACCGCCGCCGGCCGGGACGCCCTCGGCCCGTTCCAGGCGCCGGCTCCAGCGGCCGGCCAGCCAGTGCCGCCAGACCAGTTCGGGCACCACCGGCACCTGGAAGGCGGCTATGTACCAGGAGTGCAGCAGCTGCCGTGCGGCGGTCGGCACGCCGGAGGGCGTTCGCAGGCGGGACCGGAACCAGTGCGACGCGTGGTCGAGGCAGGGCCCGGAGATGGACGTGAACGAGGCGAACCGCTCCGGGGTCGTACGGACGGCCTCCCACGACTGGATCGAGCCCCAGTCATGGGCGGCGAGGTGCACCGGCGCGTCGGGGGAGACGGCGTCGAGCACGGCCCTCATGTCCGCCAGGAGATGGCCGAACCCGTACGCCTCCCGACCCGAGGGGCGGGACGACGCTCCCGCACCCCGCACGTCGTACGCCACGACGTGGAACCGGCCGGGAGGTCGGTCGAGGTCGGTCGGTCGGGGCGGGCCGGGAGGCCGGTCGGGGTCGGTTGGTCGGGGCTGATCCGCCAGCCGCGCGGCGACCCCGTCCCAGACGGCGTGGGTGTCCGGGTAGCCGTGCACGAGCAGCACCGTCGGCCCGGAGCCGCGCTCGTACACCGCCAGGTCGACGCCGTCGCCGCGGATCCGGCGCGTTCGCGTGTCGTCGGGCATGACGTCCACCGTACGGCGGCACGCTCACCACCGCACTCGCCGCGTGCCCACTTCCACGCTCGCCGCGCTCGTTTCGCGGCCGGATCGATCGTTCCTCACCGGCCGCCTGCTGGTCACCAGTCCCCTGTCGGGGGCACCAACCATCCTCGCTCGGTGGTCGGTTCGCCGCGGTCAGTCCTTGAGGCGCTCGGCTCCCGAGTAGACGTTCATGGAGCGGCCGCGGAGGAAGCCGACGAGCGTCATGCCGGACTCCTCCGCCAGCTCGGCGGCGAGCGAGGACGGCGCGGACACGGCCGCCAGCGCCGGTATCCCGGCCAGCAGGGCCTTCTGGGTGAGTTCGAACGACGCGCGGCCGCTGACCAGGAGCACGTGGCCGGTCAGCGGCAGGCGGCCGTCCTTCAGCGCCCACCCGATCACCTTGTCGACGGCGTTGTGCCGCCCGACGTCCTCACGGAGGACGAGGAGCGCGCCGGTCGCGTCGAACAGCCCGGCGGCGTGCAGCCCGCCGGTCCGCTCGAACACCCGTTGTGCCCGGCGCAGCGTCTCCGGCAGGGATATCAGCACCTCCGGGTCGAGGACGGTCGCGTCGGACCGGACGTCGTACGCCGCCCGCTGGTGGATCGCGTCGATGCTGGTCTTCCCGCACACTCCGCACGCGCTGGTCGTGTAGAAGGAGCGCTCCACCGAGACCTCCGGCGGGCGTACCTCCTCGGCGAGGGTGACGTCGACGACGTTGAAGGTGTCGGTGTCGGCGCAGTAGCGCATCGCGGCGACGTCGGAGGCCGCGCGGATGACGCCTTCGGCGTACAGGAACCCGGTGATCAGGTCGAAGTCGTTCCCCGGCGTCCGCATGGTGACCGACAGCGGGCGTCCCGCCAGGCGGATCTCGAGGGGTTCCTCGACGACGAGCGTGTCGGGCATCGCTCGTCGTCCTCGTTCGTCGATGTGCGCGATCCGCCGTCGCACGGTCACTCGGCCCATGAGCCGACGGTACCGCTTGAAGAATCGGACCACAGTCCGGTAATCTCCGATGCCGTCAGATAACCGGACTGCGGTCCGATTGAAAGGATGAACCGATGAGCCGTCTGCTGCACATCTCCGCGTCTCCGCGCGGTGACCGATCCGAGTCGCTGACCCTCGCGCGCGCCTTCCTGGACGCCTACCAGGAGGCCGCGCCGGGGCGCGTCGTCGACACCTTCGACCTGTGGGACGGCAGCCTGCCGGCGTTCGGGCCGCCCGCTGCCGCCGCGAAGATGGCGGTGTTCGCGGGCGACGAGCCGGTCGGCGAGCAGGCGGACGCCTGGCAGGCGGCGCGGGAGACCTTCGAGCGGTTCGATTCCCACGACCGGTACCTCTTCAGCGTCCCGATGTGGAACGCCGGAGTGCCGTACATCCTCAAGCAGTTCATCGACGTCGTGTCCCAGCCCGGTCTGGTCTTCGCATTCGATCCGGAGAAGGGCTACACGGGCCTGCTGCGCGGCAAGAAGGCGGCCGTCGTCTACACCGGCGCCGTCTACGGCGAGGGGCGCGGCCCCGCCTTCGGCAACGACTTCCAGCGGCCCTTCTTCGAGGACTGGCTGCGCTGGGCGGGGATCACGGACGTCGAGGCCGTGGAGTTCCGGCCGAACCTCGCCACCGCCGACGCGGACGCCGGCCGCCGTGCGGCGGTCGCCCGCGCCCGCGACCTCGGCAAGGCCTTCTGAGCGCACCGAACCGGGCTGAACGGCAGGGCTCGCCGGACCTCCGGCGAGCCCTCCGCGGTTCCGGAGAGAAACATGCTTCAACAGCCGCGAACGGGGAAAGGGGCGGGCGAGGAGGAGATCTACCGGGAGGGAGCGACGAGCGGACGTGGGCATCGACGCCTGGCCGGTGATCCGCCAGCTCACCGGCGCCGACCCGCTGGGGCGGGGCCGAGCGGCGCGTTCCCGGCGCACGGACGCCCTTGTCGCGCGCACCGAGACGGCCGACCGGGTAGTGGACTCCGTCTGCCCGTACTGCGCGGTGGGCTGCGGGCAGAAGGTCTACGTCAAGGACGAGAAGGTCGTCCAGATCGAGGGCGATCCCGCCTCGCCGATCTCCCGCGGCCGGTTGTGCCCGAAGGGCTCGGCCAGCAAGCAGCTCGTCACGTCGCCGACCCGGCAGACCACGGTGCTGTACCGCCGGCCGTACGCCACCGAGTGGGAGCCGCTCGGCCTCGACGAGGCGATGGACATGATCGCCGACCGGGTGCTCGAGACTCGGCGGTCCGGCTGGCAGGACACCGTCGAGGACAAGAAGGTCCGGCGCACGATGGGCTTCGCGCACCTCGGCGGCGCCACGCTGGACAACGAGGAGAACTACCTCATCAAGAAGCTCTGGACCGCGCTGGGGGCGATCCAGATCGAGAACCAGGCCCGTATTTGACACTCCGCCACCGTCCCCGGTCTGGGGACCAGTTTCGGGCGCGGCGGCGCGACCACGTTCCAGCAGGACCTCGCCAACGCCGACTGCATCGTCATCCAGGGCTCGAACATGGCCGAGTGCCACCCGGTCGGGTTCCAGTGGGTGATGGAGGCGAAGGCGCGCGGGGCCCGGATCTTCCACGTCGACCCGCGGTTCACCCGCACGAGCGCCATGGCGCACCGGCATCTGCCGATCCGCGTGGGCGGCGACATCGTCCTGCTCGGCGCGCTGATCAATCACGTGCTGAGCGGCGGCCACGACTTCCGCGAGTACGTCCTGCGCTACACCAACGCCGCGGTCATCCTGAACGAGAACTTCCGGGACACCGAGGACCTCGACGGGCTGTTCTCCGGCTACGACGCCGACACCCACTCCTATGACCCGGAGACCTGGGCGTACGCCGACGGCGGGGACGTCGCACCGGCCGCCGGGGCGCGCGAGGAGCAGCGGAAGGGCGACGAGGAGCCGCACCGGCCCATCGCCCAGGAGCACGGTCCCGGCGCGACGTACGAGGCGACCGCGGCCCGGACCGGTCCCGCCGAGCACCGCGACGAGACGCTTCAGCATCCGCGCTGCGTCTACCAGGTGCTGAAGCGGCACTTCGCGCGCTACACGCCGGAGATGGTCGAGCAGGTCTGCGGCATCTCCCGGCGAGACTTCGCCGAACTCGCCGACACCGTCGTCGCGAACTCGGGACCGGACCGCACCACCGCCTGGGTGTACAGCGTCGGCTGGACCCAGCACACCGTCGGCGCGCAGTACATCCGCACCGCCTCGATCCTGCAGCTCCTGCTCGGTAACATCGGGCGGCCCGGCGGGGGCATCCTCGCGCTGCGCGGCCACGCGAGCATCCAGGGCTCCACCGACATCCCCACCCTGTTCAACCTGCTGCCCGGCTACCTGCCGATGCCGTACGCCCACCAGCACGAGGACCTCGACACCTACCTCGAACGCGCCGCGGGGGACACCGGCTTCTGGGGGCGCAAGCGCTCCTTCATGGTCAGCCTCCTCAAGGCGTGGTGGGGTGACGCCGCGACCGAGGACAACGACTTCTGCTTCGACTACCTGCCGCGCATCACCGGCGACCACGGCACGTACCAGACTGTCCTCGACCAGATCGACGGCAAGGTCAAGGGCTACTTCCTCATGGGGGAGAACCCCGCCGTCGGCTCGGCGGCCGGCCGGCTGCAGCGTCTCGGGCTCGCCTCCCTCGACTGGCTGGTCGTCCGGGACCTGCAGCTCATCGAGAGCGCGACCTTCTGGAAGGAGGGCCCGGAGATCGAGTCGGGGGAGTGGACCCCCGAGGAGATCGGCGCCGAGGTGTTCTTCCTGCCCGCGGCCTCCCACGTGGAGAAGGACGGGACGTTCACCAACACCCAGCGGCTCCTGCAGTGGCACCACAAGGCGCTCGACCCGCCGGGCGACGCCCGCAGCGACCTGTGGTTCATGTACCACCTGGGCCTGCGGATCCGCGAGCGGCTGGCCGGCTCCGCCGACCCGGTCGACCGGCCCGTCCTCGACCTCACCTGGGACTACCCGGAGGAGGGCCCGTACCGCGACCCGTCCGCGGAGGCGGTCCTCCGCGAGATCAACGGATACGACGCCGAGGGGAAGACGCTCAGCGGGTTCACCGCGCTGAAGGAGGACGGCTCGACGACCAGCGGTTGCTGGATCTACTCCGGCTGCTTCACCGACGACGTCAACCAGACCGCCCGCCGCAAACCCGGCTCGGAGCAGTCCTGGGTCGCGCCCGAGTGGGGCTGGGCGTGGCCGTCCAACCGCCGTATCCTCTACAACCGCGCCTCCGCCGACCCGCAGGGCCGCCCGTGGAGCGAGCGGAAGGCCTACGTCTGGTGGGACGGCGAGCAGTGGACCGGCCATGACGTCCCCGACTTCGAGAAGACCAAGCCGCCGTCGTACGAACCGCCGCCCGGCGCCACCGCCGAGGCCGCCCTCGCCGGGACCGACCCGTTCATCATGCAGACGGACGGCAAGGGCTGGCTGTTCGTCCCGCGCGGCCTGGTCGACGGTCCGCTGCCCGCCCACTACGAGCCGCAGGAGTCGCCGGTGCGCAACCTGCTGTACGGGCAGCAGGCGAACCCGACGCGGCAGCTCTACCCGCGTCCGGGCAACCGCTACAACCCCGTCGGCGGCGACGTCTACCCGTACGTCGTCACGACCTACCGGCTCACCGAGCATCACACCGCGGGCGGCATGAGCCGGTTCCTGCCGTACCTGTCCGAACTACAGCCGGAGATGTTCTGCGAGGTGTCGCCGGAACTGGCCGCCGAACGCGGCCTCGTCCACGGCGGCTGGGCGACGATCATCTCCGCGCGCACCGCCATCGAGGCCCGGATCCTCGTCACCGACCGCGTCAGGCCGCTCCGCGTCCATGGCCGCGCCATCCACCAGGTCGGGCTGCCGTACCACTGGGGCTCCGCGGGCGTCGTCCGCGGCGACTCGGCCAACGACCTGCTGCCGATCGCGCTCGACGCGAACACCCACATCCAGGAGAGCAAGGCGGCCACCTGCGACATCCAGCCCGGTCGCCGCCCGCAGGGCCCGGCCCTGCGCGCCCTCGTGCGCCGTTACCGACGTATGGCCGGGATCCCGGAGGACTGACCATGAGCAACAGCCTGTACGGACCGCTCCCGGACGTGGCCGAGGACGCCGGCTACGCCGATCCGCCCGAGCGCCGGGGATTCTTCACCGACACCTCCGTCTGCATCGGCTGCAAGGCGTGCGAGGTCGCCTGCAAGGAGTGGAACGCCATCCCCGACGACGGCTTCACGCTCACCGGGATGTCGTACGACAACACCGGCGCGCTCGGCGCGAGCACGTGGCGGCACGTCGCGTTCGTCGAGCAGACCCGGCAGCATCCGGTCGGCGACGGTGACGAGACCCGCTGGCTCATGGCCTCCGACGTGTGCAAGCACTGCACCCACGCCGCGTGCCTCGACGTCTGCCCCACCGGCGCGCTGATCCGCACCGAGCTCGGCACGGTCGTCGTGCAGGAGGACATCTGCAACGGCTGCGCCTACTGCGTGGCCGCGTGCCCGTACGGCGTCATCGACCGCCGCGAGGACGACGGCCGCGCCTGGAAGTGCACCCTGTGCTACGACCGGACCGGCGACGGTCTCGAACCCGCCTGCGCCAAGGCCTGCCCCACCGACTCCATCCAGTACGGTCCCCTCGACGAACTACGAGAACGCGCCCAGACCCGGCTGGACGCGCTCCACGAGGACGGCGTGACCGAGGCGCGCCTCTACGGCGAGGACGAGAACGACGGCGTCGGCGGCGCGGGCGCGTTCTTCCTGCTCCTCGACGAGCCCGAGGTGTACGGCCTGCCGCCGGACCCGGTCGTCACCACCCGGGACCTGCCGGCCATGTGGCGGTGGGCCGGCGGCGCCGCACTCGCCCTGGCCGGGGGAGCGGCCCTGTCGTTCCTCGGGAGGCGCTGATGTCGCGGGGCCGCGAGGAGCGCATGGTTCCGCGCGCGGAGTTCCGCTCCTACTACGGCCGCCCGGTGCTGAAGAAGCCGCGCTGGAAGGCTCCGCACATGCCCGCCTACCTCTACCTGGGCGGGCTGTCGGGCGCCTCCTCGACGATGGCGGCGCTGGCCGACGCGACCGGACGGCCCAGGCTCGCGCTGACCGGCAGGCTCACGGCCGCGGCGGCGGGCACGGCGGGCGCCGGGCTGCTCATCGCCGAGCTCGGCCGCCCGGAGCGGTTCCTCAACATGCTGCGGGTCTTCAAGCCCACCTCGCCGATGAGCGTCGGCTCCTGGGTCCTCGCCGGGCAGGGCGGCTTCACGATGGCGGCGGCGGCCTCCGCCGTCACCGGGATCGCCCCGTCGCTGGGGCGCGCGGCGGGCATGGCATCGGCGGTGACCGGGCCGATCGTCGCGACCTATACGGGCGTGTTGCTGGCCGACACGGCCGTGCCGGCCTGGCACGAGGCCTACCGCCACCTGCCGCTGCTGTTCACCGGCAGCTCACTGGCCAGCGGCGGCGCCATCGGCATGATCGCCACGCCGCGCGGCGAAGCGGGGCCGGCCCGCCGGATGGCACTGCTCGGCGCCGGACTCGAACTGGCGGCCGCCGGGGCCCTCGAACGCGGCGTCGGCATGCGCGAGCGGCCGGAACTGATCTCCGAGCCGTACCGGATCGGACGCGCGGGCGTCCTGATGCGCTGCGGGCGTGCGCTGACCGCGGCCGGAGCGGCCGGCACTCTCGCGGCGGGGCGGAGCCGGTTGGCCGGCGTCCTCGCCGGCCTGTCGCTCACCGGAGGCGCGCTGTGCACCCGCTTCGCGGTGCTGTACGCCGGACACACCTCGGCCGAGGACCCGAAGTACACCGTCGTCCCGCAGCGCGAGCGCCGTACCGTCCCGTGAGCGCCGATCCCCGCCCGCCGGTCAGAGCTTCTTCATGCAGAGCACGAAGCTCATGAAGGTGTAGGTGTTGCGCCGGCGGTACGCCGCCGTGTAGCCCGGGACACCCTTGCACTTGTCCCAGTCGGACGTGCCGCTGTAGCGCTTGAGTACCTTGTAGGCGCCCGAGTGACAGGTCGAGTCCTCCAGGTGCGGCTTCGACTGCGTGCCGGCGTTCTTGACACAGTCACCCGGCTGCGCCGTCGCAGCCGCGTCCAGCGTCGGCGAGGACGTGGGCACCGACGGGCTTTCGGACGGATCGACCGTGGGGTAGCCCCCCGTTGGCGACGTGGTCGGTAGCAGCGGTGACGTGCTGACGGCGATCGGCGGCTTCTTCTTGTCGTCGCCGCCGCTCAGCGCCACGGCGGTCGCGATGCCACCCCCGAGGACGACCAGCGCGGCCACGATCGCCACGACGATGACCGGCCCGTTGTTCTTCCGGCCTCCCCCCGGCGGCGGCCCCCAGCCTCCGGGTCCGCCCGGCTCCGACGGGCCGTACCCGCCTCCGCCTCCGCCCCAACCGCCGCCGGGCGGCTGAGCGCCGTACGGCTGCTGCGGGTCATTCGGGTAGTACGGCGACTGCTGGCCTTCGCCGGGATAGCCCCCCTGGCCCGGGTAGGGCTGCTGGCCCTGCCCATAGCCCTGACCTGGCTGACCTGGGTACGGCTGCTGGGGAGGGTAGCCGCCCTGACCCTGCGGTTGGTTGGAGTACGGCCCCTGGCCGTAGCCCTCAGGTGATTCGTGCACGGACAACCGCCCCTCGTTGCATAACCCCACAAAGCTGTACTAGCCAACTAGTCTGCGGCCCGCTGTGCAAACCGGCCTTAACCTAAGACGTTAGGTTTCGGCTCCTGGATCCCACTGATCCGCGCCTGACCGAAGCCGGACAGAATCGTTTCACGTGCGGTCCCGAAGGCCGCGCGCCCGCGGCATCCGCCACTGCAGCCGGATCGCCAGCAGCCGGACCCCGAACGCCAGCGCGGCCGTGACGAGCGTCACGAGGTATCCGCGCGCGCCCAGGCCGTACGCGACCGTGGCGGTCGTCGCACCCAGGAGGGCGGGGACGATGTACAGCTGGCGATCGTGGAGGACGTTCGGCACTTCGCGCGCGAGCACGTCGCGCAGGATGCCGCCGCCGATGGCCGTGGTCACCCCCAGCGCGGCCGCGGCCGGCGACCCCAGCCCGAACGCGAGGGCCTTCGTCGCGCCCGCCACGCTGAACAGCCCCAGCCCGGCGGCGTCGAGCACCAGCACGATTCGGCGGATGCGCTCCAGGTGCGGATGCCAGACGGCGGTCAGCGCGGTCGCCACGAGCGGGACGGTCGTGTATCCCAGATCCCGGAACGCCGCCGGCGGCACGTCCCCGATGACCAGGTCGCGCAGCACCCCGCCGCCCAGCGCGGTGATCTCCGCGAGCACCGCCATGCCGACGACGTCGAAACGCTTGCGCACGCCGACCAGCGCGCCGGTGATCGCGAAGACGAAGATCCCGGCGAGGTCGGCGACGTACTCGACGTCGGTACCGTGCACGGAGCTCACAGCTGGGATCATGCCGTGTCCGCCCCCGACCCGGCCACACGGGGTGCCGCCTCGGTGACGTACGGAAACGCGTCAGCGGACGACCAGGGCGTCCGGCCTCAGGGGGATCGTGGTATCGGACGACCAGGGCGTCCGGCCCTCGGGGATCGTGCTATCGGACGACCAGGGCGTCCGGCCCTCGGGCGATGAGCTCGCCCACCACCGGCGCGCCCGGCACCTCACCGGCGACGAGCAGCCCGCCGGAGGTCTGGGCGTCGGCCAGCAGCAGCCGATCCTCCTCCGGCACCCCGCCGAAGTCGGCGTGCGGCGTGACCCACGTCAGATTGCGGCGCGTCCCCCCGGAGACGTATCCCGCGCGCACGGCGTCCCGCGCCCCCTCCAGATAGGGGACGGCCGCGGAGTCCACCACCGCCGTCACGCCGCTCGCCCGCGCCATCTTGTACAGATGCCCCAGGAGGCCGAACCCGGTCACGTCGGTCGCACAGCGGTGACCGCGCTCCAGCGCTGCCCGCGACGCCTCGGCGTTGAGCGTCGTCATCGCAGCGACGGGCTCCGGGAAGACCTCGCCCGTCGCCTTGTGCCGGGTGTTCAGCACCCCGACCCCGAGCGGCTTGGTGAGGGACAGCGGAGTGCCCGGCCGCCCGGCGTCCAGGCGCAACAGCCGCCCCGGATCCGCCAGCCCCGTCACGGCCATCCCGTACTTCGGCTCCGGGTCGTCCACGCTGTGCCCGCCCGCCAGGTGACAGCGGGCCTCGCGCGCCACGTCGAGCCCCCCGCGTAGGACCTCCCGCGCGAGCTCCATCGGAAGCGTGTCCCGGGGCCAGCCCAGAAGGTTCACCGCGACGACGGGGACCCCGCCGACGGCGTACACGTCCGACAGCGCGTTCGCCGCCGCGATCCGCCCCCAGTCGTATGGATCGTCGACGACCGGCGTGAAGAAGTCGGCGGTGGCCACCACCGCCCGGTCACCCTCGATCCGCACGACCGCGGCGTCGTCGCCGTCGTCCAGCCCGATGAGCAGATCGTCCGGGCGCTCCGCGTCGATGAGCCCGGCCACGACCTCCTCGAGCTCCCCAGGCGGGATCTTGCAGGCGCATCCGCCGCCGTGCGCGTACTGCGTCAGACGGAAGGTGGTCCCGAGCGCTCCGCTCTCTCCCATACCGCGAAACCTACCGCGCGGCCGCCGCCCGGGCCCGGGACACCGGACCCGTGGGAACCGGCCCGGGACGCCGGATCGACGGGAACCGGTTCGGGGACACCGGATCGACGGGAACCGGACGCGGGACACCGGATCCACGGCAACCGGTCCGGGACATCGGATCCGTGAGAACCGGGGCGGGGACATCGGATTCAAGGGAATGAGCCTGATAAATCGGATCCGTGGGAACCGGGCGCGGATCAAGTGCGTCAATCAGGGCATGGCCCGGGTACTCGCGGCGGCCGTCGCGGCAATGATCGCGTGGTGGGATCTCGCCGACGCGCTCACCCCGTCGGCCGTCCTCTTCGCGGCCGCGACCCTGGCCATCGCCGGGCTCATCGTCCTGGCCGTCCACCATGCGCCGACCGCGATCGCCGCGGACACGCCCGTACGCGCCGCCGCGCTCCGCGACCGCGCGGGCCGCTCCGCGCTCGTACGGCTCCGCGATCCCGACGCGCCCGGCCGCCCGCGCGTCCGAGCCCCGTAAGACGAGGCGTTCTCGCCGCCGTTCCTTGATCACTGGTGCCTGCCGCGTCCGCGTACGCGGCGGACACCAGTGACGGGCGCGGCCCTTCCGCCTGTCCATGATCTCGAAGGGGCTCTTCTCCCATGCTCGCTGTTCTCGACGGCGCCGTCCGCGTCGCGTACGACCTCGTCACCGGACTGACCTCCGCCCTCGACCCGCTCACCGGCGGCCTCAGCGCCGCCGTCGCGATCGTCGTCTTCACCGCCGGCGTCCGCCTCGCACTGCTTCCCCTGAGCCGCCGCCAGGCCGCCGCCGGCCGAGCCCGCCTCCGGCTCGCCCCTCAGGTCGAAGAACTGCGGAGACGCCATCGCGACGACCCCCTGCGCGCCCACCAGGAGGTGACCGCGCTGTACCGGGCCGAAGGCACGTCGATGTTCGCCGGCATCGGCCCCGCCCTGCTGCAACTGCCCGTCTTCACCGTCGTCTACCGGCTGTTCCTGTCCCCGTCCGTCGGCGGCCACGCCAACCTGCTGCTCGCCCAGACGCTCTTCGGCGTGCCGCTCGGGCGGCGCTGGCTGTTTTCGGCGGGCGCCTTCGGCCCGCACGGCCTGGTCTTCCTCGCAGTCTTCGTCCTGCTGGCCATGGTCGCCTGGTGGACGTCGCGCCGCATGTTCGCGGGTCAGACTCCTCAGCCGGGAGCGGTCGGGGCGGTCATGCGCCTGCTGCCGTTCGGCACCGTGCTGGTCGCGGCGTACGTTCCACTCGCGGCGGGCCTGTACCTGCTGACCTCCACCGCGTGGAGCGCCGCCGAACGCGCCATCCTCTGGCGTGGCACCACAGTGGGATGAGTAGGCTCAGCGGCGGAGGCGGGAGGGCGCCTGGTGGCCCCCGAGGTCTTCAAAACCTTTGGACGGCGCTCGGCGTCGTCGGCGGGTTCGATTCCCGTACGCCTCCGCCACTTCCTCTAATGCCGCGCTGACCAGGGAAAACGGTGCGGTCGACGCGCGTCGCGCACGCCGCAGCGGATGCCATGGTGTGCCAGCCTCGGCCTGCCCGTGCCAGCAGGCGCGGAATATACGCGGAATGATCTTCCTCCGCCTGGCCTGCCAGGCGGGGGGAGGGGCAAAGTGACGGCGGCCGCCGCCCAGGCCGCGGCGCCTCGGGGCTACGTCCAGATCCCTCGATCGTTGCTCTACTCCTCCGGGCACAGCGCCCTGGCGGTGTGGGCTTGGTCGATGTACGAGACGCTGATGCCGCACGGGCTTGGCGGCGGCCGTGTCCCGACGGTCGCCCGCCGGCGGTTCGTCGCCGAGCGGGCCGGGACGTCGACGACCGCCCTCGACGACGCGCGCCGCGAGCTTCTGGCGCCTGCGGCAGGCGGCCCGTACCTGTCTCGGTCGGCTCCGCGTGGTTCGAAGCGCAGCGTGAAGCACGCTTGTCTTCGGCTGCCGCGGGAGACCGGCGAGGCCTTCGCTCCGGTGCCGTCCTGGACGCTGGACCTGGTCTGGGCCGGGCGGCGTCGCCCGGCCGGACGCATCTCTCCGGACGCCTGGCGGCTGTACGCGGCGTGCGTCGATCGCGCCTGCCGCGACGGGAAGCCGAAGGCCTTCGATGCCACCGTCGGCCGTCTGGGAGCCGCCCTGCGAGCCTCGGCCGCCACAGGCCGCCGCCGCTTGACCGAGCTGGAGGCCGCCGGGCTCGTCGAGGTGACCGAGCGGCCCGGCGGCTGGCTGTCGATCCACGCCATCCTCGACGTCGACCAGTCCGCAGAGATCGCCGAGACCTACGCCCGCGAGGGCCGGCGGCGCATCCAGCCGCGCCAGGACCCTTCGCAAATCACGGCATTCGCCCCTGGCAAGAACCGGCAGGAAGCCCTTGCAGGTTCCGGCACTCCACAGGAGTCACCCACCAGGGAGACACCAGTTGAGGAGGCACCGGAGGTTCCCGCCAAAGGCGAACAGACCCGCCGTTACGCGCGGGCCCGCACGACGACCGAGGCCGGGAAGCCGAAGACCCCGCACAAGGGACGGCCGGCGCCCAAGCGGCGACGCGTGCCGCGCGCGGCCGTCGAGTTGTACCAGACGCTGCCCGCCGAGCTGACCCGGCACGTCCCCGAGCACGGCTCTCGGCGCGTGCTGTCGGCGATCGCCGCCGAAATGGCGCACCGCAGTTCGGCCGAGCTCACCGACCGCATCGCCCGCAACTGGGAGCACTGGCGCTACCGGATCAGCGCCAGCGAGCCGGTGCGCGACCCGGTGGCCGTCGCGATCCGACTTACCCGCCGGGGCATCGACTGCCCGGACGTCCGCTGCGAGGACGGCCACCACCTCGACCTGGAAGCGCCATGCAAGGCCTGCGCACAGCTGACCGCCGAACGCATCCCCGGGCCCGTTGAAGAGCCAGCGGGGGAGAGGCCCGGCGCCGCCCGCATCCTGCGGCGCGCGCCCGCGACTCGGCTAGGCGGCGACGACGTCCCGCACCAGGACCGACCCGGTCGCGTCGACGTGCCGACGGCAACGGCGCCGAAGCCTCAGGTCGACGTCGCCCGGTACGGCGCGCTCGCCCGGGCGCTGCTGAAGGCCCGTACCAACACCGAACGCGAGGCGATCCTCGCCCGTCACGGCCACGCCGATGCCCGCAGTGCATGACGAGCCCGATCCGGGCGGGATTGCGCCCGCCCGGGACGCCACGGCCCCTGGCTCGTCGGCGACGCTGAGCAACCGGCGGCGGCAGCGAGCCCGTGCACCACCGCTCCGTACATCACCCAAACAGACGAATAACTCATAGATCAGCTGAACATCAGCGATACTGTTCAGCGACAGGTAATTGACAGTGGTGGACGACAGGTAAATGTCAGCACGATCCGCTACTGAACTCGGTGTTGGTGAAGCCACGAAGTCTCGAGGATCAGGTAGCGCCAACGCTCCGTGTCTCCGGCTACGGGGTCGAGCAGGTTGTTGAATTCCGCCACCGCGATGAGGAAGATCTCGGCGTCCTTGTAAGCCGTGCTGATGGAGACGCGCCCGCCGTCATCGACCAGTTCGAAGGGCATGTCCTCGGGGAGAGCGACGAGGGCGATGTGTGTGGTCTTCTCGGGGTTGAAGGGCGCGTGGCGGTCGCGGGCGACCTTCCAGTCGTGGCCGGGCCAGGTGCGGCGTTCGGACGGTGTGGTCGGTACCAGGACCTTGGCGTCGATGAGCATGTCCTGGTCGCTGATGTCGTGGCCTGCTCGCCGGCCACCGAACAGGACCGGGTTGCCGCCCTGGGCGTGGCGCCAGGCGGTGACGGCGTACTCGCCGATGAAGGATCGCAGCGAGTTAAAGGCGCTGCCCTCGATCTGCATGGGAGCCATGGCGGGTCTCCGATCAGCGGTCGACGGTGAGATGGCGAAGGGCGTTGTGTTTGTCCTCATCGGTGGGCTGGCTGTAGACCTTCAGGGTCTCCAGGCGGGCGTGGCCGGCGATTTCGGCGACGGTGATGAGATCTTCGCCGCCGCGGATCAGTCGGGTGACGAAGGTGTGCCGTCCCACGTGCGCAGTGGTCGCATCTTCCAGCCCGGCGGCTTCGGCGATCGCGGTGAAGACGTCGGAGGCCGCCCGGGTGGTGAGCCGGCCGCGGCGGCGCGAGAGGAACAGCGCCCGCTCAGTGGCGGCGCCGGGCCAGGAGGCGCGCTCGTCCAGCCAGTCCTGCAGCAGCACCGCGAGGGCGGGATGGACGGGGACGTCGCGGGGTTTGCCGCCTTTGCCGAAGACGCGCAGGTTCCCTTTGCGGGCGGACAGCCGTACGTCGTCGACGTCGAGGGCGACGATGTCGCCGATGCGCAGCCCGGCGTAGAACGGCAGCAGCGCGATGGCCCGGTCGCGGGCGTGCGGCCAAGCCTCCACGGCGCGCAGCCAGCGGATCTCCGCGCGGGCGTCCATCGCCTTGGGCGCGGTCTTGGGCAACTCGTCGCGGCCGACGTTGGCCTTGCCGAGGCCGAGCCGGACGTAGAAGTCATCCTGGGCGGCGAGGGCGTTGTTGCAGTAGCGGACCGAGCGTTTCGGAGTGGCCTCCCGCAGCAGGTACAGCCGGTAGTCGCGGACGGCCCAGTCGCGGGCAGTGGGGTTGGTCAGCGGGTCGCCGCGGTAGCGCCGGCGGCCGGTGCCGTCGGCGAGCCAGGCCAGGAACATCCGCACGCGCGAGACGTAGGTGCGCCGGGTGTCGGGTGACAGCGGGACGGTTTCCAGGACGGCGGCGTAGTCGGTGAGGAACTCGGCGAAGTCCTCGGGCAGTGGGGTGGGCCGCGCGCCGCGCCGCCGCGGTGTCCCCGCTGCGGGTGTCGCACCGTTGCCAGGGGTCGGGTCCGCGGCCGCGCCCGGAGCGGGGTTCGTGTTCTCGGAAGTGGATCCGAGGTCGCCCGGCCCCGGATTTTGCGCGTTCTCGGAAGTCATGGCGGGAGTGCACTTCCGGGAATGCGTCATTCTCAGAAGTTCGCCGAAAGCGGCCGGCTCCGCCTGGGCCGACCGGGTCAGTAGTCCCTGGCGCGTTTTTGTGCTTGTGCGCATTGGGGGCCGGTTTCGCCGAATGCGCATGCGTCGGTGTAAAACCTGACTGATGAGGCTGTGTTGGTGTCAGCGCCGACGTCGGGTATCTGGCTGTGCGATGGCATGTGGTGTGGTTCGCCTGTGCGGCCGTGGCCGGGATACCAGTCCACATCGAGGGTGGTCTTGTTCGCCCACGAGCGCATGGCCTTGTCGTAGGGGGGTGGCAGCTCGTAGAGCTGCCCATCGATCCGTCGGGCGAACAGCATCCAGCCTGCCGCCTGATCGTAGTTCGGGTTTTGGAAGAGGCAGACAGAACCCTTCGGGCACGCTCCAAGCCCCGTCGTGTTGTAGGCGATGTTCCAGCTGTCCTCGCTGGTCGCCCACTTGATCTTGGGGTGGGTTCCGTCCGCGGAGATCACCTGTGGCCTGTCCTGATACCGGTGGAGGCTGATCGTCGGTGCCATGGTGCGTGAATCCGACATCACATAGGCAGTGGTGATCGCACCGACACCCATGGAGGCGACGATCTGGGTGACGCGATGCCGGGCGATCCGCTTCCAGAGCGCGGCCCTGGCCGCCTTGGGCGGGTCGCCGATGCCTTGCTTCTTTTCGGCGCGATCGCGGAGTTTCTCCCAGTACGTCCAGCCATGCGACTGAAAGGGGCCTTCTGCTGAATCCCTGGCCTCCTGTCGGGCCCGTTCTTCCAGGTATTCGACGACCCATTTGAGAACTTTCGGGTCGCTGGGGACCGCTTTGCCGCGGATCCAATCTCCCAGTGTGGCGCGGCCGAGCGCCACCGGAGGAACGCATTGTCCAGCTTCCACCGCCAGCTTCCGGTACCCGGGCCTGCCCGCCGCTTCATACAGGCGCCCCAACTCGGAGGCCAAGTCCCCGCCGTGTTGCCCCATATCACCCCTTCACCGACAGGGACACATCGTAGTCATATGGCGACAGGGTGTGCACGGACATCCGGGTTTGAGGCTCTGACCTGGGCGGACAGCTCCGGACGGGGCTTGTTGTTGCCGGACGCCCGAGCCGGCTTTGAAGCTCGATGAGGGCCCCAAGCGTGACTGTCATCGCCGCGGGCCACCAATCCACACGCAATAGGGCGCAAGCCCTGAGCACGGAAGGTCATGGCATGACCAATTCACGCCGCACATTGGCCGCGCTCGTCGGCTCGGCCGCCGTCGCGACGGCCCTCGCCGCCGGCGCCCCCTCGACCGCCTGGTCCCGTACGGTCGCACAGACCTCGAACACGTCCGCGGCCGACTGCACCACCGCTGTCGACATCGGCCTGACCGTGTACGACCACCACGACGAGGCGGCCAAGGGGTCGGGAAGCTGGACTCGATGCGGCGGCAGCGACTTCACCCGGATCGTGATCACCCTCTACGAACACCGGTGGTGGGGATGGGAACGCGTCGCCTCCCTCGATCTCAACCCCGTCGACTACGGATCGGGAGCCCGATCGGTCGTCAAGGGTTGTGAGGGCACAGACCCCAGCACGTACAAGACCGTCATCCAGGCCTTCCGGCGAAACGGCGCCACGTGGGACACCGTCGCACGCAAGGAATCCAACATCCGCGAGATGCCCTGCAGTTAGCGACCCTCATGCCGGCAGCCCTCCCGGCCTCACCAACCAGGTGAGACCCGCCGCGCGTCCCCGCCGGCCGCCCTGGTGGGGTCCATCGCCAGCACCGGGGCCGCGGCTGCCCCTCCCTTAGTCCGCGTCTCAGCTACTTCACGCCACAACAGGAAGGAATCTCGATGCCCCGTCTGCCGATCACCTCACGCCGGTTCTGCGCCGGCCTGGCGCTGGCCGCCACTTCGGTACTGGCCTGTCCCCCGATCGCACACGCCACGCCCGCCCCGACGCGACCGATCACGCTTCGCGGCGACTCTGCGGACTCCTACTGCGAGCCCCGCGACCACTACTTCGTCTACTTCATGGCCGCGGCCTACCTGAAGTACATCGAGTCCCACACCGGGGGATCAAACGGCAACCCCCACCTGTACCGCACTTACGACGAAACGATCTCGCACACCACCATGGGGCCCACCGGCCAGCCACAATGGCACTCCGACCCGACCCAGCGCGTCGTCCACGACTGCGGCCCCAGCTGAACCCACCCGGAGGATAGGAAGACCCGCAGGGCCGGAGGAACTCCCCTCCGGCCCTCGCCGTTCGCGAGTCGGCCCTCGAAACTGCTCAGCGTCCCTGACCCGAGGCCGGCACCCAGGCGGCCCGCGTCGAGTTGCCCGCCGGCGGCCCGTTGCTCAACCTCTGAACCGATGGCTGGATCAGGCATGTCATCGTGCCGCGGCTCGTTCACGTGACGTCAGATGGCCGTCGCCACTCGCCGGATCCGCCAGATCCGCCCGCACGGGCAGGACTGCACCAACGACGCGGATCCAAGATGTCGAACTACTCGACAGCACATCACTCTCGGAGGAGCCAGATGCAAGGGAGCAGCGGCGGACACGGAGGAGGAGGCCACGGAGGAGGCCACGGTTCTGCATGCGCGGCCACGGGCCACTCTGCGTCACACGGTCACGGCAACTGCGCGCACCATGGCGGTCACCACGGCCTCGAGGTAGGAGGGGATGCGCCCAGCACGGAATCCGCCGAATACAGCAACAACACAGCCCCAGACCCATCATTGCCCAAGGGTTGTGAGGTGACGTTCATCATCTTCTTCGTACCGATCTGCCTGTTGATCATCGTCTGGCTCGCCTTCTGCGTTGGAATGCTCCTCTACACGCTGTGGATCACGGCCTCGGCCCTGGCCCATGCCATCACCCACATAACCGGCTGAGCCGCCCCAGCCCGTCAATCGCCCTCTACTGATGCCGATCCCGTCCGAGGGCGTCATCGTGGGACGTACGCCGCAGCGGCCGGCTGGTGACACCGACCCAAGTGGGGCCCGGCGCCGGTGAGGTGGCGGGACTGGCGGACGACGTTAGCGCGAGGAACGGCAGGCGTGACCGCTCGGGTACGGCCGCCCTTTCGAGGTCACGCACGGTCGCGATCACCCCTCTCGGCGACACACCGCACCGTGGTGGCCGTGCAGCATCCACGGCCAGCCCGGGTACGTGGCGTTCGCCGCGGTGAACAGCTCGGCGGCCCGCCGGTACGACAACCCGCAGTCACCGCCGTCACGCAGGGCTACTCTTCCCCTGGCTGACACGGATCCGAGCGGAGGGCGGTCGTTTGACCCGCCCTTGACGGCCGACTATGTAAGATTCATACACATGACCGACGTCAGGGTCACCGTCGCGGTCGCGCAGGTTCTGAGCGAGTTCCTGACCGACCCCTCCGAACCACGCTACGGCTACGACCTCATGCGCCAAACCGGTTTCCCTAGCGGCAAGCTCTATCCCATCCTGGCCCGCCTCGAACGCGCTGGGTGGCTCAGCCGAACCGTGGACCCTGGCCCCGGCGACGGCCCGCCCCGCCGCCTGTACCGCCTCACTCCAAACGGCGCGGAATCGGCCCGTCAAGAGCTGGCTCTTCTGCATCAACAACTCAACCGCAGTCCGCGTCCGTTCGGGCAGCCCCAGCCCGAAGGCGATCCGGCATGAGCACCTTCAAAGAGTTCTTCGGTCAGCTCACCGCGGGCGCAATCATCGGAGGGATGCTTTCCAACCTGGTCGGTGAGGAACTACGGACTCGCCTTGACCTGATTCCCGTTGCGTTAATACGTCTGGCCGCTCGCCACCTGCCCAGCGATCGCTGTGACAACTGTCGTGAAGACATCGGTCCCTGTAAGGAATGTCTTGCCAATCCCTCGGACGAACGGTCATTGAGCGTACGCGCCGACCGGACTTCCGAGTGGATCGCGGAACTCAATCACATCAAAGACAAGACAGAGGGGCTTCCGCTCACCCGTTTTCTGCGCGGTCTCGCCTACGCCGCTCACCTGTTCCTCAACGTCGGCGATCTGTCCTCGGCCATCACAGGCGTCCACCGCCGCACCCTCGTCCTCGCTGCGAGCAGACGCGCCTTGGCCGTGGCCGCGAACCTGATCGCAGGCTGGCTCTGCTTTACTAGCCCGACGTTTAGGTTCGTCGGCCAGATCTTTACCCTAAGCGACCCGATGTGGTCCGCTGCCCGGGGCCTTGCCTGGTGGGGTACCTGGCTTGACGAACTCGTTCTCGTCTCTGCCGCGTTCGCAACAGTGTGTCTGGGGATTGGGGCATTCCTTCATGCAGCCGGGCAGTGCGCCCCCGAACGTGTCCGCGTTCTTCAGCGCGCAGCCCGACGGCTATGCGTTCTGGGATTCGCTGCTTTCGCTCTCGAAGTCGCCGTCTGCTTGTGTCTGGTTTTCGCTGTATCTGCTGGCGATTCTCCACTATCAGCGGTACTCAACAAGTTCCATTCTTGGAATTCGTTGATTCATTACGTGAACAACGAGATTCCCGGAAAAGTCCTAGCGTACTGCATAGTAATCTGCCCACTTGCCGGATGCCTGACGCGCGCAGTCGCACGTGACACGATCGGACCGGGCGTCATCGCACTCTTTCACGTGTTGTACTGGACCGCTTTCGATATGTGGCTGCCACTCCCTCTCCCTCCGTGGGCAGGAGTAGTTTTTATTCCATTCCTGGCATTCGCGATCGTTCTCTGGGGCCGACGTCGCGTCGGACTGGATGACCGTCCTCCATGTCGCGCGCCGAGCAACTCGACGGTTATCCGGCGGCCGGTAACGGACCTCGGCGGCGCGTCCGGTGGTGAGTGAGCGGCCCGGGGCTCAGGCCATCCACTCTTAGTCCTCTGTGGCCCAGGCCCGGTCATCGCTACGGTCGGCATCAGGCAGCAGCTCGGCCATCTTCAGCTCGTCCGGAGCAGTGGCGGCCTTCCTTCCCCCGAGATCATGCCGGTGATGATCGTGCCAGGCCAGCGGGGCGGCGCGGGGCGAAATCACGCCCCACACGGGTTCGCCGGTCGGGCTGTTACCCGTGCAGGTCGGCGAGGATCGCATCGAGCATGCGGTTCAGGTGAGCGCCGACCAGCTGCCCGGCTGGGGTGACCTCATAGGAGCTGGACAGGGACCGGCCAGGGAAGGTGTGGCGGGTGACGAGTCCGGCGTCGATGAGGTCGCGCAGCCGGTCGTTGAGGCTGGTGGCGCTGATGCCGGGGATGGCGCGCTGGAGTTCGCTGAAGCGGGCGGGACGGCGGGCGAGCAGGTACAGCAGGTGAGGGGTCCAGCGCCGGTTCAGCACGGCGAACAGCCGCACGCCGGAGTCCGGCAGCTCCAGCGGATCCGGCGGCACCGGACCGTGACTCATTTGCTCGGAGTTGCTCAACTGTCCGTAGTTCTCCTGCTACCTTCCGGATGGCGTTGATGCCCGGCGTGAGCGGGGCTGCGCCCAGTGTGTCGGCTCGGGGGCCGGATGGGTAGGAGGAACCCGCCATGCCGGGCAGGGTCGATCCCGAAACCCGCCGGGCCACTGTGACGCGGTTGCGGCAGCTGCGTGCGGCTGGGGACCTGACGGGTGAGCACGTCCGGTTGGCGGCCTCGGGTCTGGGGTGTCCGAGCGCACGGTGTGGCGGTGGATCGGCCCGGACGGAGGCGGGGAGCGTCCTGTGCGATCCGATAGTTACCGGCTGAGCGAAACCGACCGAGAGGCCTTCGCCCACTTCCGTGGGAACGTCGCGGCCATCCACCGGGCGCGCTGCGCGGCGATCGCCGGGCAGCAGGTGGCGGCCGGGGTGGCGATCCCGCAGTTCTTGCTGAACGGCTGGCGGGCGGCCCGGCCGGTGTCGGAGCGGACGCTGCAGCGGGCATTTGAGCGGGAGCTGACTCCGGCCGAGCGCGCGGCCTGGCGGAGTGGGGAGGAAGGACGGCGGGCGGCGAGTGTCTACCTCACCCGCGCGCCCGCTCATCGCAACCGGGTCTGGGAGATGGACCACAAGCAGCTGCCGATCCTGGTGCTGCCGCCCCGTGGGCCCGCCCTGTGCCCGTGGCTGACCTCGGTCGTCGACGACGGCACCCGCGCGCTGGTCGGCTGGGCGATCGTGTTAAGTCCGCATGCGGGGACGGTGCTGACCGCGATCCGGATGGCGCTGGCCTACGACCCGGCGCGGGGCCCGTTCGGCGCCGTTCCGGCCTCCTTCCGGATTGACCGGGGGCTGGAGTTCGCCGCTGGATCGGTGCGCGATGTGTTCGCCGCGCTGTGCGTGGCCGAGCATCGGCTGCCCGGGTACCAGCCGCACCGTAAGGGGAAGGTGGAGCGGCTGCACCAGACGATCGAGTCCACGCTGTTGTGCGGGCTGCCCGGGTTCACCGGCGGGCCGCGCCGAGAACGTCCTCAAACAGGCCGGGCTGCTGCAGTGCTACAACGGGCCCCACCACGCCGAACCGAGCCCCGATGTCCTGTTCAGCCTCCGGCTCGCCAACGACGCAGACATCGCTCATGAACGCGGAGAACTCCCCGACACCACCGCGGAATGGCAGCGCGTTCCGCACGGCGTGCGCTGGACCGACGATCCCCTCCCCGCCCGCCGCCCGGCGAGCAACGACCCCACCGAACAGGACCCAACCTCGCCGCAGAAGCACCGGCGCCGCTCCTGGCGGCCGAAGACCACCAGCAACCCCGGCGTGCCGGAGAAACGAAACGGCGCGCCGTACGACGACCCCCTGGTGGATCTCAGCGACTACGACCAGCCCACCGACTGACCGCCAGCCGGACGGTAACAGCCCGACGGTCCGCAGAGCGGCCCCCACTGACACTTACCTGTCGCCGACCCACTTGCTGAGCGCGGAGATGTTGACAGCGGTCGGCCCGAACTTGATGTCAGTGCTGACGGTCGGCGGTTCCAGCGGAGCCGGCCGGGACGACCGCCGCCTCCACGCACTCGGCGTGGTCATGCATGCTGAAGCTGCTTCTGATCCACGAAATGCCCAACGGCTTGTCGCTCGCCATGAACGAACGCTACGCCGAACCCGCCACGTGACCCACCGGTTCCGAGAACAGACTCGGCCGCCCCGGGGCGGGGCAACCGCCCGTCATGGCACCGCAACCCGGTCCCGGGCGGTCAAGACCGTCGCGACCGTCACGGGCCCGGCGGCCTCATCGGTCCCTTACCCCTGCGCGCTCTGCCTGCACCTCGGCGAGGGCAGCGCCCAGCCGGCGCTCGCGACGCGGGCCGGGATCGGCCCACTGACATCTACGTGTCGCCGGGCACTGACAACTACCTGTCGGACCCACTGCCATCTAGCTGTCGCTCAACAGATACATCAAAAACACCCAAAACAGTATCTATCACTTAAAAACACCCACACCACAACGCAAGATCGAAACACAGAAAGATCAACAATCAAGATCAACTAATGGACCAAGGTATCCCCGGAGGGGATACCGGCCTGGTGGCCGTCGCGGGGTCCGGCGACCGCCGTGGCGGACGGGGTGATCGGGGTGGCGTGGACGGTCAAGCTGGGGCCGGACGTCGGGCAGGTGAGGTACCGGCGGCTGATGGGCGCCGGATGCGGCATCGGCCATCTGCACGGTCCCGAGCCGGGCCTTGACCAGGTCGAGCGGGAGGGCCAGGAGGCGGACTGGCAGGTCGGCTACCGGATGGAGGCCGAGGAACGGCCGCTGGTCTGGGTCGGGCGCGGCTTGGCCGAGTTCGGCATCACCCCCGGTACGGCGCTGGCGTCGGAGGAGGACATGGAGGCCGCCGACGCGTTGATGGACGGGCGGGACCCGCGCACCGGCGAGCAGCTGGTCGATCCGAAGGTGGAGGTCGCGCCGATCGCCAAGCTGCCCGCGCTGCCGTTCGTGACGGCGCTGGTGGCCGCCGGGGTCGAGCATGGGCTGCAGGCGGGTGCTCCCGCCCGGGAGCTGTTGAGCATCGGCGGCCGCGAACCGGGCGGCAAGGCCGTCAAGCGCCTGGAACGGATCGGCCGGGGGATCGAGCGGGAAGGCGAGGCGCACGCGATCTCGATCAATGACCTGGAATGGCTGGCGGACCTGGCCGGCCTCGACCTGAGCGAGGTCTACCCGGAGGGGAAGCTGGCGGCCGCGCGCAATAACCGGCATGAGCGGGTCCGGATCGGCAACCGCGGCTATGACCTGACGCTGGACCTGCCCAAGAGCCTGTCCGTGCTGTACGGCCTGGCCGAGGGCGAGCTGGCGGCCGGGATCGAAGACGTCTACACCGCGGCGGTGCATGAGACCGTCGCCGCGGTGGAGGACTGGGTCGCCTACGGGCTGCGCGGCCACCACGGCGACGGCCGCCAGGCCGAGCGGATCGAAACCTCCGGACTGGCCGGGTGGATCATGTGGCACGCGGTCGCCCGCCCGGTCGACGGCCAAGCCCCGGATCCGCACTGGCACGCCCACGTCGTGCTGGCGAACATGGCCCGCGGCCTCGACGGCAAGTGGTCGGCGATCGGCGCCGGCGGCACGGACCTGCACCGGCATACCCACGCCGCCGACGCGCTGCTGAAGGCCCGGATCCGGTACGAGCTGACGAAGACGTACGGGATCGCCTGGGAACACAACCCCGAGACCGGCGCGTGGGAGATCGCCGCGATCCTCGCCGAGCTCCGGCAGCACTTCTCCAAACGCGACGGGGCAGATCAAGCAGGTCTTCGTCGAGCTCGGCCTGGACTATGAGACCGCCTCCACCACCGAGCGCAAGTACCGCTCGACCTCCTCCAAGGAAGGCAAACAGCGCGGCACTCGCGCGGTCGACCTGCGCGAAGACTGGCGCACCCAGGCCCGCGCGCAAGGCCACGACCCCGACCAGATCTGCCAGGCCGCCGAACGCGGCGCGCGGGAGCCAGCGGAACAGCCGAGCATCGAGCAGATCGCCGAACAGGTCTGGGACCCCGAGCACGGGCTGACCGCGCACCGCAAGACCGTCAACCGCGCCGACGTGCTGGCCGCCGTCCTGGAAACCCTGCCCGGCGGCGTGGCGGGCGTGGTCGAGGCCGAGCAGCTCACCGACGCGGTCCTCGCCCTGGAACAGCACGTCGCGCAGTTGCCGTCCGGCCCGCCGCACCTGACGAACGCCGCCCGCTACACCAGCCGCGACATCCTGGAGGCGGAGGAGACCAACCTGGCGGCCGCATGGGACGGCTACGCCGCGACCTCGCGGTCGTCGATCCGCGCGTCGCCGACCTCGCCGCCGCCGCGTTCTACGCCGCACGCGGCTTCACCCCATCCGAAGAACAGGCCGAAGTGCTGGAGCGGCTGGTCAGCGCCGGGCACGGCGTCGACGCGGTCGTCGGGGTCGCCGGCGCGGGCAAGACCACGCTCATGGCGGCCGCCCGTACGGCCTGGCAGGCGGCCGGGTACACCGTCGCCGGCGCGGCCACCGCGGCGGTCGCCGCCCAGAACCTGCAAGCCGAATCCGGGATCGGTTCGGGCACCATCGCCTCGTGGATCCAGGCCATCACCGGGCCCGGCCGCGACGACGGCACCCGTGGCCTGGACGGTGTCGACGTGCTGGTCATAGATGAAGCCGGGATGGTCGACGACCGCGAACTCGCCCTCCTGCTGCACCACGCCCAGCAGGCCGACACGAAGGTCGTGCTGATCGGCGACCCTAAGCAGCTCAAAGCCGTCGGCGTCGGCGGATCCTTCGCCGCGATCCACCGCCACCTCGACGGACCCACCCTCACCGAGAACCGCCGCCAGGCCGACCCGATCGAACGGCGCGCCCTGCAGCTGTGGCGCGCCGACCGCCGCGAACAGGCCCTGCACGCCTGGGCCGCCGGCGGCCGCGTCCACGCCGGAGCCGACCGCGACGACACCCTCGCGGCGATGCTCGCCGACTGGGCCCATCTGCGCACCGGCCGCTACCCCGACGCCCACGCCGAACTCGCCGACATGCTGCTGCTGGCCGGCACCAACAACGACGCCGAGGCGATCAACACGACCGCCCGCGCGCTCCGCGGCGCGGCAGGGGAGCTGACCGGGCCCGACGTCACCTACCGCACCCCGGCCGGGCCCCTGCGGTTCGCCGTCGGCGACCACGTCCGGGTGCGGCGCAACGACTACCGCACCCGCCGAAAGAACCCACCCGCCGGGGCGGTCGACGTGCTGAACGGCTACCGCGGCGTCATCACCGCCATCGACACCGACCGCAACGTGCTGGTCGAATGGCGCCGCCAGGCTGCCGACAGCCCCCGCACCGAATCGGCCTGGATCACGCCACCAGAGATCGCCGCCGGTGCACTGAGCCACGGCACGGCGATGACGGTCGCCGCCGCCCAGGGCCTGACCGCCGACATCACCCTGGTCTACGGCCAGGGCCTGGCCCCCCACACGCTCTACCCGGCGATGTCACGCGACCGCGAACAAGCCCACCTGTACCTACCGCGCAACCTCCTCGAGGACGACGCCGACCGCGCCCGCCACGGCGACCCGGAGACCGAAGGCCAGGAGCTGGCCCGCGCGATCGCCGCCTACGCGCGCACCCTCGAAGGTGACCGCGCCGACCGCCTGGCCCTCACCGAACTCGGCCGCGAACCAGCCCCCGTCGCCGAACGAATCCCGCACTGGACCAAACGCCCCTACGGCAACCACACCCGCGCTCAACTGGCGAACCTATGCGAGACGCTGCAACAGGCGATCCGCCAGGAAGCCGCGCGCGAACGCCGCATCGCCGCCCGGCGCGCCGAGGCCTCCGTTGGCAACGGACCGGCCGCCTCTCGGCTGCGTGAACGTCTCCAGACGGTGGAGAAGGTTGCGGGCATCGAGCGGCAGATCACCGCCGCGCGCGCCGAACTCGACGAAGCCCGCGACCACCTCGCGGCCGCGCGCCAGCGTGTCGAGGAGCTACAGCACCAGTCCCGGCGTGGCCGTCTCGCGCTGCGGCTGGACGGCACCTCCCGCCATCAGATCGACCAGGACATGCGCGCGGCCGAGGGCGAGCTGCGCGACGCGCGCACCGCCCCGACCGGCGCGCGCCACCGCCTAGCCGAGCTGATCGGCCAGGCCCGCCCCGCATACGAGCAAGACGAACCCGGCTCACCAGCCCAAGCGTGGACCGAGGGTGCTGGGACTGCCGAACACCAGGACCTCACCACCCGCTGGGACACGCGCCTGGCCAAGGCCATCACCGGCGACATAGCCACCGTCCACCTCCGAGCCACCACCGCCGTCGACGTGGCGCTCCCCGACCTCACCACCGCGGACAAGGGCCAGGAGACGATCGCCGCCATCGATGAGGAACTCACTCTGCGCGACCGGCTCACGCCCGCCCAGGCCCGCATCGAACAGCGCGCCCGCCGCGCCCAGCAACGCGCTCAAGCCGAACGCGACGCCCAACGGCGCGGGTACAACCCGCAACACCTCCACCAGCCAGGCCAAGGCATCCGGCCCAACCACGGCCCCGGCCGCCGCATATAGAACCTGCAGGTACGTGCCGCGCAGCCCGGTGAACGGCGGCGCACCCCACAGTTCTTTTAGAACGGTCGCCTCCACGACCTCATCGCCGCGCCCTGCCCGTACGAGGCCCACCGCTCGGGTCCGTGCGACCAGATGAAAAGTAGCTCTGCGTAACGTCTCAAAAAACAAGCGGTTGGGCCGCTACGCGGCCCAACCGCCGTCACGAAACATCGAGGCTAGGCTAACGGCACCAGTAGTAATTGTTGCCGCTGATGGCGTCGTTGTGGGCCGCTTGGCCGTCGACGACGACGGTGAGACTGCCGATGGTGTACCAGGCGGATTGCTCCTTCGGATCATAGGTGCACGTGAAGTAGGCGTTGCTTTCCTTCTTCGTCGAGCAGGAGTGGCTGGCATTGCCGTCTGCCCGCCTGGTCGCACTGCCGTCAGGATTGTAGTGATACATGTAGGCCGTGACGAGACACTGGTCCGGCCCAGGCGAGGTGCATTTGGTGATCTTCGCCATCGAATATAGCGTTTTGCCGTTGGGGTACACCGTCTGTAGGGGAGCCTGCGCCGTGATCCAGCAACCGATGGTCTGCTTCGGTGACGCCGTGCCGTTTGCGCTTGCAGGGTGCTGAGGCACGGTGACGCCGACGAAGGTCGTCGTGCTGTGCGGACCGACGCCTGCGGTGCTCAGGTCAGACCGACCGTCCGCCCATGCGGGTGCGGCCGCCGCGGAGGCGGACACAACGACAGAGCGGGCCAGAGCGGTGACCGCCCCGACGGCTTTGAGATTCTTGATCATACCCATTCCTTCCCAGGGGTTGCCGCATGCCCGCCCGCAATGAGACACGCGATGATTTGACTGACCGGTAATGAGGGTGTCACGACGCCAATTTCCTGTAAAATGTGACTCTGAGTTCTCAATGATGCACTCGATGATGAAAAACGAAGGAGTGGTGGATTGTCACCTGCGTAAATATCTATGAACCGAACGATTTGGGCGTTAAGAAACAGAGAATATGTAGAGGACTCAATCTCCGTGATGTGATCGACATCACGGGACTGGAACGGTTATTGGAGGAGATATGGCCGCGACCGTCCGGGTGCACTGCCTGGAGATAGATAGCGTGGAGCCTGAGGCCTTGGCCTGGTTCTGGAGCGCGGCGCTGGAGTGCCCCATCGATGCGGGGGCGTCTGGCCCGTGGATCGCCCTCGGCGATCCCAACCAGCCACAGGTGATCATGTTCAGGCATGCCCGTGCCCCGAAGACCGCGCCGAACCGGCTACGGCTGTACCTCACGCCCGCCAGGGGGCGGGTGGCCGAGGAGGTGGACCGGCTGACCGAGTTGGGAGCCCGCGTCATCGCCTGGCGCAACCAGGGAGCGGTCCTGGAGTCCGTCATGATGGCAGACCCGGAAGGCAACGAGTTCTACGTCACCCCCAGCGACGCGACCGTTGACCTTCTGCACGCACGCATGCGCCAGCAGCACAGCTCGGCCGCGGAACAGTGATCATGATCGCGTGCAAGAGGACGCCGAGCGGGCCGGGCACAGCGTCGATGTCCTGCTGCGGGTCTACGCGAAGTGCATCGACGGCCAGCGCGAGATCGCCAACCAACGGATCCAGAAGGCCCTGGCGGAATGATCGACAACGAGACCTCACGGAATATGCGCGGAATGATCATCACCCCTATGTCGCCTGCGCCGGGCTCCGGCGCAGGTCAGACGGCACATCGCCCCGTAGATCATCCGTTCTCTTCAAAACCTTTGGACGGCGCTCGGCGTCGTCGGCGGGTTCGATTCCCGTACGCCTCCGCCACCTTCTCTAGTGCGACGCTGACCAGTGAGAGGTTCCAGCCGGCCCTTCGGGACGGCCCGTGCCCAAACACGTTGATCACTGTCCGTAATTCAGGCCCAGTGGACTATTACCGCCGCCTTCACCTCAGGTTACGAACTCGTCGCCATTGGTGTGGCACGTTCAAGGCGCTCACCCGAATCATCCGTACGAATGCGGAGGGTCTCGTGCGTATAACCAGGATCAGGCGGAGCGCGGTCGCGTTCGCTGTAGCAGCGCTGAGCGCCGCCGGCCTCGTCGCGGCTCAACCCGCTGCGGCCGCGACCGTACCCCGCCCCGACCACGTCGTCATCGTCGTCATGGAGAACCATTCCTACAACGACGTCATCGGCAGCTCGTCGGCACCGTACATCAACAACACGCTCAAGGCCGGTGGCGCCAACTTCACCCAGTCGTTCGCGGTCACCCATCCGAGCCAGCCGAACTACCTGGAACTGTTCTCCGGATCCACGCAAGGCGTCACCGACGACTCCTGCCCGCACACTTTTTCCACTGAGAACCTCGGGCACCAGCTCATCGCCGCCGGTGACACCTTCACCGGCTACTCCGAAGGCCTTCCCTCTGTCGGCTACACCGGCTGCCAGAACGGCAAGTACTACCGCAAGCACAACCCATGGGTGAACTTCACGAACGTTCCCTCGTCCAGTAACGTGCCGTTCTCCCAGTTCCCCACCGACTACACCAAGCTGCCCGCGGTGTCGTTCGTCATCCCCAACATCTGCAACGACATGCACGACTGCAGCGTCGGCACGGGTGACTCATGGCTGAGCGCCCACATCAACGGTTACGCGCAATGGGCCAAGATCCATAACAGCGTGCTCATCCTCACCTTCGACGAGGACGACCACAGCCAGAACAACCAGATCCCGACGATCTTTTACGGGCAGCACGTCAGAACCGGCGCCTTCGCCGAGCACATCACCCACGACAACGTGCTGCGCTCCGTGGAAGACGGGTTCACCCTCGCGTGCGTGGCCGCCTCCTGCGGCGCGACCCCGATCACCGACATTTGGTTCTGACGCACCGACGTCCTGACGCGCCGAGCCCGCACCGGTCGCCGGTGCGGGCTCCCGCGCAGCGGCATCGGTCAGTGATCAGGGAGCCTCGGTGAGGAGGGTGCGGCCGAGCGCGTACGCCTCGGTCAGGTCGTTGCCGCGGTAGCTGAGGACGGCCAGGTCCGCGAGATGGTGATCGGCGTTCACCGCGACCGTCTTGGTCAGCTGGCGGAACAGCGGAGCGTCGGACATCGAGTCGCCGTACGCGACGCATCGTGAGTGCGCGAGACCGGCCCGCTGACATATCTCCTCCACGATGCGGACCTTGTCATCCGGGGTGAGGACGTTCGCCGGATCGAGCGGTTCCACGAGCGGCAGCGCCGGGAACCGGGAGGCCACCACCTCGTCGAAGCCCAGTGCCAGGAGGTGCCGCGCGAAGAAGTCGGGCGACATGGTGATCACCATGGACCGTTCGCCGCGTTCGCGGATGTCCGCGCAGACCTCGCGGATGCCGGTCAGCCACGGACTGGAGGCGAAGGCGTCGGCGACCGCCGACGGCGTCAGGTCCCGCCACATCCGGTGGATGGCGGCCGAGAAACCCCGGGTGTCGATCTCACCGGTGGCGAACCGCGCCTCCAGCTCGACCAGCTCCGCGGTTGATCCGAGGCGCCGGGCGATCTGCAGGCTGGCCGTCGTTCCCTCGAGGAGGGTTCCGTCCATGTCGAAGACGTGCAGCGATCCCACGGCAACCCAGTGTGGACGATCACGCTGGACGGCACCAACGAATAAACGCATGACAAGGGGCGGCGGTACCCGGCCGGCCCTTCGGCTCTGGACCTCGGAATGAGCCGTGAGTCCCTCGTGCGGCCCCGACCCTGCGAGTTATGATCACCGGCGGCTCCGCGCCCGGAGCCGCGGAGGGCACTGCGGCGTTCGCCGGGCACGCCAGGGCGGCGGCTGCGGCGGTCACCAGACAGCCCCGCGCGGTCCTCCTTGCGCTTACGAGCACTTCTTCACCTGCTTCACGCCCGTGACGGACTCCGGGATCGGGACGATCGGCGGCTTCGGTGTGGGAACCGCCGTGTGGCCGGAACCGGCGGCGAGCGCCAGCCCTGCGGTGGCGGCGTTTCACGGGAAGCGTCTCTGATCAGCTAAGTGATCCGTAGTCATCTTGGGTGTCGTGACTGGGGGATCTGCCCATCGTGGTGGGGTGGCGTGGGCGTGCAGGTGGAAGCCTGCGCCCAGTGCGGCCCCTCGCGGCCGGTGCCGTGTCCGGTGCCGGCGGGTGGGGGTGTTTGAGCTGATCGTGTGCACGGGTGTGCGTACGCCCTGGTACCGGCAGGCCGCGCGGGGCGGTCTGCGGTCCGTGTGAGCGTGTCCCTCCGGACGCTGACCCGTCGGCCCGTTAGGGCCGGGGGTGGAGGGTGCCCCGCGTCGCCTGGGCGCGGGGCGTGGGGTTCGGCGCGGGGTGGGTCCGGTCTTGGACCGGTCGCCCCCGCTGGCTGGAGGGGGCGCGGTCGGGGTGATGACCGCGCCCGCTTCGAGGTCGTCGATCACGCGGGGGATGGCCATCTGGCCGACGGCACGGTCGAGGATGGTTTTGTGCTGGTGGGTCAGGCCGCGGGCGGCGATGCGCCGCCATGCGCCGTGGTCGCGGTCGCCTTGCCAGCCACAGTCAGGGTCGGGGCAGATCGCCCACTTCCACCCGGGTGTGGTGGGCCGGTCGGGTGCCTTGCAGTGCCGTAGTGGCAGCAGGCATTGGGGGCAGTGCTTGGAGGTGTTGCGGGCCGGGACGGTGACGACGGCGATGCCGGTCTCGGCGGCCAGGTGCCGCATGTTGTCGACGATCTGTCCGCGCACGGTTTGGGACAGGCGGGTGTTCAGGGTGCGGCCCATGCCTTTGGCCTCTATCGACCGCAGATCCTCCACATAGATCACACTCGCGCCCGCGGCGATCGCCTGATCCACCGCCCACCGGGCCGCTGACCAGGCCAGTGCGTCGTTCAAACCGGACCGGCGGTCGGCCACATGCCCGTATTCGGCCTTCAGGACGGCGTGTTTGGCGGACAGGTGGTGGCCGGAGTCGCCGCCGATGAGGCGCTCGTAGGTGTCGGTTTTGGCGTGCAGGTGTTCGCCGTGGCGGCGTAGCCGGTGCGGGCGGGCCATCACCCCGCCGGCCCGGAACATCGCCCCGGCCCCCAGTGCGGTGATGGTGCCGTCGGGATGCAAACGACAGGCCCCGGCGCTGAGCAGGGTGTTCAGGCCCCAGTCGACCCCCAGCGCCGTCGTGTGACCCTTCCGCTCGGCCTTGGGAACGGGGTGGGAGAACGCCAGGTCCGCGTGCACTTTCTGGCCCTGCGTACGCAGTGTGGGCAGGTGCAGTACCGCGTCGGGCGGGACGGTGGGCGGCAGCGTGACCGGGCACGCCACCCAGGTCCAGTCGGCGTAGGAACGCGGATCCGGGCGGGTGGGCAACTGCAGCCGCGGCAGCACCCCGGCGGGGTCATCGTCGGCGCATTCGAGGGTGGCTTGCTGGCGGTCGACTGCGGCCAGTATCAGCATCCGCGCTGCGCGCGGCGCCTCTTCCAGGTCGAACACATCGACCGGAAACCGCTTATGCCGGGCGAGGAACGCGGTGATCTGCCTGGTGCGTGCTCCGATCACACCGGTGGGCAGGGACCGGCCGTCCGGGATCGCCTCACGGACGGCGTCCCACTCGGCCACGGTGCGCTTGTACGGGTCGGCGGGCCAGGCCGCCAGGATCCCGGCGACCGTCTCGGCGCGGTGCTGCGCACCGCGCAGGACCCTTCCGGCCTGTTCTTGAGCCATCCGCACGATCCGGTCATTGACCTTGACCCCCGCATGGACGGTCACGCCCCAGCCCAACCGGCGCAACGCCATCCACGCATTCGACGGCAACGCGCGGCCCGCGCCATCCACCCCGGCCGTCAGCACGACCACATCACCGGCGTTCCAACGCTTCGCCAGTAGGTTTGTGGTCATCCCGGCGACCAGGTCCGCGGCCCAGCCCACCCGCTCAGCCACCACGCGCGCCGTCAAGATCTCTCCGCTCTTCTCATCCACCCCGCCGCGCAACAGCGCGTGGGCGGTCGCGGTCCGGGCCACCTGACCGGCGGCCAGCGCAAGCTTGCGGCTGCTCATGCGACACGACCGGACGGCACGCGACCGAACATGTACGCACAGTAGCGATCTGAATCCGCAATCCGCTCCGTGATTCGAAAATTCGAGCGAGGTCAGCCTGTCGGGGCGTTGACCGCCTACCGGCGAAGCGCCATCGAGTGCACCCCGCTTTCACCATCACGGGCGCGCGGGACGGACTTCCGGCGCCCGCCGAGGTACCCCAGCGCGGTGCCTCGGTCGGTCCCCATCGAGCCGCGGGTGCGGGATCCGTGCCTTGCCGCCGTACGATACCGATCTGTATCGTACGGCCTGTGACCGGAACGAAGGACGCCCGGGTCCGGCTGCTGCGGGCGGCCGAGGCGATGTTCTACGAGCAGGGCATCGGCAATACGGGCATCGACGCGCTCGCGGCGCGAGCCGGCGTTGGCAAGATGTCGCTCTACCGCCATTTCGCGGGCAAGGACGAGCTGGTCGCGGAGACACTGCGGCAGCGCGACGCGCGGCACCGTGCCTGGCTCCTGCCCGAGGAGCCCGGCGATTCCCGGGACCGCCTGCTCGGGGTCTTCGACCGCATCGCCGAAGCGATCGAGAGCGGCGACGGCACCTTCCGCGGGTGCCCGTTCGTCAAGGCCGTCAGCGAACTGGAGGACGCCGCTCACCCGGCATGGGCGGCGGCGCGTGAGCACAAGGCCCGCCTGATCTCCGCGCTCGTCCGGCTGGCGGCCGAGGCGGGTGCGGCGGACGCGGACCGGCTGGCCGGCGACCTGCTCGTGCTCATCGACGGAGCGGCGGTCCAGGGCGTCATCCGGCAGGACGCCGCACCGGTCCGCGCGGCCCGGCGAATGGCGGCTCTGGTGATCGACGACGCGACGGGTGCCGGATGATCGACGATGCGTTCGGCGCCGGATGGCCGACGATGCGACAGGGGGACGGATGAACGAGGAACGGCGGCTGGAAGACCTGCGCACGGCGGTCTACGCCACTCTCGCCGAAGAGGGGCGCGCACCGTCGGTGGGCGAGCTCGCGGTCAGGTGGGGGCGCGCGCCGGAGGAGACGGTGCGGGGCCTCCGTGAGCTGGCCGTCCGCCACGCCATCGTGCTGGGAGCGGCCGACGACGTGATCCGGATGGCCCATCCCTTCTCCGCCGCCCCGATGGGATTCGTGGTGTCACCGCTGGACGGCCGCGACGACCGTCACTGGTGGGGTGGCTGCGCGTGGGACTCCTTCGGGATCAGCGCCGCGCTCGGGCTGGACGTCCTGATCGACACGGCGTGCCCGGAGTGCGGCCGGCGTCACCGCGTCGCCTCCGGGCCCGAACGGCCACCGGAGCCGGAGCCGACCGTGCACTTCCCGCTGCCCGCCGCGCGGTGGTGGGACGACGTCGTCTCCACCTGTTCCAATATCCGGATGTTCTGCTCACCGGACCATCTGGCCGCCTGGACGTCGCGTACGGGACGGACCATGGGCCGGGCCGTCGGCGCGGCCACCGTCTGGGCGCTGTCCCGGCCCTGGTACGGCGACCGGCTCGCCCCGGACTTCCGGCCGCACGCCACGGAGCACAACCAGCGGCTGCTCACCGAGGCGGGCCTGGTCGGAGACTTCTGGCGGCTGCCCTGACCGTCGTGCCCTTCGACGAGCGGCCGGCCGCTCTGCGCCCCGAGTGATGGGCCGACGCCTTGACCGGGCCGATGCCCTGACGGGGCCGATCGCCGGGAGGCGCTCGCGCCGGCCTGAGGCCGGAGCGCCTCGTCGTACGCCTCCCGTCGGGAGCGGTGGGGGCGGGGTCCCGCGCGGCGCGGGGCCACGGGACGATCGGATGGTGCAGATCACCTATGCGACCCAGGCCGCTCCGGGCGGCGTCAATGAGGACTGCGTGGTAGCCGGCCCGGACTGGGCGATCGTGCTAGACGGGGCGACCGCGCCGGCCGGTGTCGACAGCGGATGCGTCCATGACGTCGCGTGGCTGGTGCGCCGGCTCGCGGCGGCACTGAGCGCCCGTCTGGCGGACGGTGCCGGCGGATCACTCGCGGACATCGTGGCGGAGTCGATCGAGCAGGTGTGCGCCTCGCACGCCGGAACGTGTGATCTGTCCAACCCGGACAGCCCGTCGTCGACGGTCGCGGCGATGCGCCGGCGTACCGGCATGGTCGAGTGCCTCCTCCTGGCCGACTCGCCGATCGCGGTGCGCCGCCGCGACGGATCGCTCCACGTGGTGGAGGACGACCGCGTCGCGCACCTGCCGGGCGGGCCTCCGTACACGCTGGAGACGGTACGGACGCACCGGAACCGGGCGGGCGGATTCTGGGTCGCGAGCAGTGTGCCGGAGGCCGCCCACCAGGCGGTGACGGCGGCCTTCCCGGAGACGGAGGTCGAGGAGATCGCCATGTGCACCGATGGGGTCACCCGGCTGATCGACCACTACGGCTACGACTGGCCGGGACTGTTCGGCTCCTTGCGGACCGGCAGCCCGGCCCACGTCATCGACCTGGTACGGCGGGCGGAGCGGGAGCAGCCGATACCGGGCGTGAAACCGCACGACGACGCCACGGCGCTGTTCGCGACCCGCGGGGGAGGCGGGCGCCTTGGCGGGCCTTCCCCGGAGGCCGGGCGTACCGGCCCCCGCAACGACTGATCACCCGGGGACGGCTCCCCGGGTGACCGAATCGAGGGTGGGTCAGTCCAGCGCCTCCACTGCCTCCAGCACCTCCTGCCGCGCGGTGCGGCGGCGCAGCAGCGGGACCAGCGTGATGGCCAGCCCGCCGAGGGCCACGGCCGTCACGAAGACCAGGCCGGGCCGGTAGTCGGCGAGCATGGTCGCCGGCGAGCGGACCGCCGACCGCGCGTCATCGCTGGAGATGATGGCGGTGGTGACGGCCAGGACCAGGGCGGCGCCGACCTGGCCGGCGGTCTGCACGAGCCCGGCGGCCAGGCCCTGCTCGTCGTCCTCGACGCCCGCGGTGGCCTGCACGTTGATGGACGGGAAGCCGAGGGCGAAGCCGACGCCGAGCAGCAGCGCCGTCGGCAGGATGGCGAGGACGTACACCGGGTGGGTGTCGACCCGCAGGAACAGCAGGTAGCCGATCGTCATCGCGGCCATTCCGCCGACGATGAACCGGGCCGTGCCGAACCGGTCGATCATCGTTCCGGCGAACGGGGCGCTGAGCGCCACCAGGAGCCCGGTGGGCAGCAGCGCCAGGGCCATGGTGATCGGCTTCCAGCCGAGGACGGACTGCAGGTAGAGCGTGACGATGAACTGGAACGCGGTGTAGGAGCCGAACAGCGCGACGATCGCGAGGTTGGCGCGGACGAGCGTGCCCTTGCGCAGGATGCCGAGCCGGACCAGCGGGTGCCGGACACGGCGCTCGACCAGCACGAAGGCGCCGAGGAGCAGGACGGCGGCACCGAAGAGCGCGAGCGTCACCGGGGCGGTCCAGCCGCGGTTGGGTGCGGACACCAGGTCGTACACCAGGAGCAGCATGGCCGCCGTCGAGGTGAGCGCCCCGAGGATGTCGTGGCCGCCCTCGGACGCCGCCCGGTCGCGGGGGATCAGGGAGAGCCCGGCGACCAGCGCGATGATCGCGATCGGAACGGGCATCAGGAAGGTCCAGCGCCAGCCGATCCCGGTCATGAGACCGCCGAAGATCAGGCCGGAGGAGTAACCACTGGCGCCGAACACGGTGTAGATCGACAGGGCCTTGTTGCGCGCCTTGCCCTCCGCGAACGTCGTCGTGATGATCGACAGCCCGGTGGGTGCGGTGAACGCGGCGCTGACGCCCTTGATGAAGCGGGTGGCGATCAGGAGCGGGCCGGAGTCGACCATGCCGCCGAGCAGCGAGGCGACGGCGAAGACCGCGAGTGCGATGAGGAAGACCCGCCGGCGGCCGAGCAGGTCGGCGGTGCGGCCGCCGAGCAGCAGCAGTCCGCCGTAGCCAAGGACGTATCCGCTGACGATCCACTGGAGGCTCGACGTGGACAGGCTCAGGGCCGAGCCGATGGACGGGAGCGCGACGCCGACCATCGACACGTCGAGGCCGTCGAGGAAGAGAACCAGGGAGAGAACGGCGAGGATGCCCCAGAGCCGGGCGGACCACCGGTGTTGATCGGCCGGGGCGCCGGGAAGGGTGCGTGAGTCTGGGAGTGCTGTCGTGGTCACCGGACAGAAGTTACATGCACATGCATCAGATGTCCAAACATTAAATGTATTTGCATTTGATGTGCGAGCATGCTAAGGTCCGCCCATGACGGAGACGGGCGAAACCGAGCTCGTGCGACGCTGGCGTGACCTCCTGGCCTGCTACAGCACGGTCTCGTGTGCTCTCGATCGCACGCTGCAGGAGGCTCACGGCATCGGGATGAGCGAGTTCGAGGTGCTCGATCGGCTGGTCGACGCCTCGTGCGAGAAGTCCCGGATGCACGATCTCGCCGACGCGATGTACCTCAGCCAGAGCGCGCTCTCGCGTACGGTGGCTCGTCTGGAGCGCGACGGCCTGCTCGAGCGCAGCATGTGCGCCGACGACCGGCGCGCCATCTTCGTGAAGCTCACCGCCGCCGGGCGGGAGCGGCACGAGGGGGCGCGCAAGACGCAACGCGCCGTCCTCGCCGAGCATTTCACGGCCACGCCGGCCCCGGTCTGACCACCGCGGGTTATCCTCGGCGGAGACCCTCCACCACCCCGCGCCGCGTCCTGGCCGACAGGGCGACGGCAGGAGAGCCGTGCACTCCCCATCCGGTCGACCCCCGGCCTCACCGCACCCGTGGATCACCGCGCCCGGGCGCGAGCTGCGATCCCTCGGGTTCGGCGACGACCCGATCACCCGGCCCCTGACCTACCCGGGCCGCCTGCCGCCCGGATCGGGCCTCCTCGTCGACGGATGCTTCCTCGGTTTGCAGGGGGATCACCGGTCGCCCTCCCCTCGGTCCGCCGGCCCCGCCGCACGGACCGGACGCTGGATGCTCGACACCTCCGCGGTGCCGCCCCATGTCTTCGGTGGACCGGAGGTCCCGCTCGACGACGCCCTGCAGTTCTGCGGCCGGCCGCTCATGACCGACCGCCGGCCGGTCCTGGCCGTCGGATCGAACGGCTCGCCCGCCCAGATCGTCCGCAAGCTCGCGGGGCGGGCACGCGTGGTCGTCCCGATGACGTACGCGCGGGTGGACGGGCTGGTCGCCGGTGCCTCCGCGCACGTGAGCAGGCCGGGATACGTCCCGGCGGTCCCGGTCCTGGATCCGGGCGCGAGCACGGAGCTGGTGGTCCTGTGGCTCGACGACGAGCAACTCGCCGCCGTGGACGCCACCGAGCCGAACTACCACCGGACGCTGCTGCCCGCGTCCGCGGCGGTCTCGCTTCCCGGCCTGGGCCGGCTGCGTGCCTGCGACCTGTACGCCGGGCGGCACGGCTGCCTCGTCGACGAGAGCGGCGCCCCGATCCGCCTGGCCGGTCAGCAGGAGCTCCTGGCCCGGCTCCTCACGACGTCCCCGGGCCTGTCCGCGCTGACCGGCGCCCGGACCCCGGAGGAGTTCGTCGCCCGGACCCGCTCCGAGCCGGGGCTGCGCGACGCGGTCCGGCTGCTCTGGCGGCGCGAGCGACGAGTGCTCGTCCAGCCGGAGCTCCCCGCCGGTCCGACGGCCGCCCCTTGATCACTCGGGCAGAGCCGTCGCCCTTCCGCACAGAGCTCCCAAGCGGATCGATGGCCGGGCTCTGATGCCTCGCCCCGTCGGAGCTTCGCACCGGACTGATCGTCGGGGCCTGATCACTCGCCGACGGCCCCGTCGATCAGCTCACGGACCACGTCCAACTGCCCGACGTGCCGCGCGTACTCCTGCAGCAGGTGGAACAGGATCCGGCTCAGCGCCGGGCGGACCGCCGGCGGCGTGAACCGGCCGTCCGCTGCCGCCACATCGGTCAGCCGCGCCCCCGCGACGATCTCCCGGGAACGCCGGCACTGCGTCATGAAAAAGGCCGTGACGTCCTCGACGGTCTCGTCGTCGGCGACATGCCATCGGCCGTCCGGCCCGTCGTCGCCCCAAGGGTCCGCGACCTGCTCTCCGGCGAACCCCCAGCACAGCCAGCGCCGTTCGACGTGGGCCAGGTGCTTGAGGAGCTCCAGAGGTGTCCAGCCGCTCGGCAGCGCACTCGTGCGCAGCTGCCGTTCGGACAGGCCCTCGAGCTTGCGCAGGATGGCGTCCCGGTAGAAGTCGAGGTACGCGGCGAGAAGATCGGCCGGGTCGCTCATCGTCTGCGGCGGCTCGGGCGCGGGGTCTCTGGCGGCGATCACCGTTCCGACGGTAGCGGCTCCCGAGCCGCCGGGAGCCGCCACCTGCTCCCAGGCCCCTTGGTGAGTCGCCACCTACTCCGACTCTCCGGGGCATGGCGCGATCCGTGGGGTGCCCGTCGTTGACGCCATTCGCCCGGCCGGACGAGGCTGGGGACATGGACGCGTCCCAGGTCACCCTCGTCGTCTTCGACGGATTCCAGCCGCTCGACCTCGTCGGGCCGTACGAGGTCTTCGGCCACGGCGGATACCGGTGCCGGATCGTCGCTCCGCAGGCCGGGCTCGTACGCTCGCGGAGCGGTCTTCCGGTCCACACGGAGTACGGCGTGGGCGACGTCGACCCCGGCGGCGTCGACACGCTCATCGTGGTGGGCGGGGCGGGCGTCGACGAGGCCCGGCGGGATCGGGCGCTGGTCGAGTGGGTGGCCGCCGCCGGAGCGGGCGCCCGGCGTGTCACGTCCGTCTGCAGCGGCGTCTTCCTGCTGGCGGCCGCGGGCCTCCTGGCCGGTCGCCGCGTGACCACGCACTGGAGACGCCGCGACCAGCTGGCCGCCGAGCATCCGGAGCTGACCGTCGACTGCGATCCGATCTTCATCCGCGACGGGAGGTTCTGGACGTCCGCGGGGGTGACCGCCGGAATGGACCTGGCGCTCGCCCTGGTCGAGGAGGACCTCGGCCGGGACCGGGCCCACGCCGTCGCCCAGGAGTTGGTGATGTTCCTGCGCAGGCCGGGAAGCCAGTCCCAGTTCAGCGTTCCGCTGTGGTCGGCGCAGCCGTCGAGCGACCCCATCCGCCTCGCGGTGGACGCCGTGCACGCGGCCCCGGGGAACCGTCACGGCGTCGAGGACCTGGCCGCCAGGGCCGGTCTGAGCCCCCGCCACCTGCAACGCCGGTTCACCGCCGAACTCGGCGTGCCCCCGGCGGCGTACGTCGAGCGCGTGCGCGTCGAGGCGGCGCGCCGCGCGCTGGCCGAGGGCGACGACCCCGTCGACGCGATCGCCCGGCGATGCGGCTTCGGCACCGCCGAGACGCTGCGCCGGGCGTTCCACCGGCACGTCGGCGTTCCCCCGTCCGACTACCGGGACCGTTTCCGATCAACGAAGGAGTACGCGTGACGACCTATGGACTGCTGGTGTTCGACGGAGTGGAGGAACTGGACTTCGTCGGGCCGTGGGAGGTGTTCACTGCCTCCTCCATGCTCCGTGACGGGGCCGACACCGCGGTGACGATCGCCGAGCGGCCGGATCCCGTGCGCTGCAACAAAGGACTCCGCGTACTGCCCGACCACTCTTTCGGCGACCACCCGCCCCTCGATGTCCTGCTGGTCCCGGGCGGGAACGGTACCCGGCGCGAGGTGTCCAACCCGGTCTTGATCGACTGGCTCAGGCGCGCGGACGCGGCTTGGGTCACGAGCGTGTGCACGGGTGCGCTGCTCCTCCACGAGGCGGGGCACGCTCGTGGACGCAAGGTGGCGACGCATCACGCCTTCGAGGACACGCTGGAGGCGCGCGGCGACATCACGGTCGTACGGGACGCACGCTATGTCGTCGACGGGCACCTCGTCACGAGTCAGGGCGTCTCGGCGGGCATCGACATGGCACTGTGGCTCGTCGGTCGCCTGCACGGCAGAGAGCATGCCCGGGCCGTCCGCAGGTACATCCAGTACGAGCCGGCGCCGCCCTACCTCGCCGACGAGCCGGTCGGCGCCTGAGCGCGGGCCCGGATCCCCTGGCCCCTCTGCCGAGCTTCGCCCCGCCACCATGCGATACGCGGTGGCGGGGCGCTGCGGTCATGTGGTCAGTGTCACAAGATGGGAAGGGCGGCGGCCGAGGTGATTGCCGTGCTGCTATGTATGCGGGTAGCGCGTGCGAGGTCGCCGGCTCGGTTCGTCATCGATTCGCCGTGCCTCGCCCGCTAAGGTATATTGCGTCGCAAGTTTCACTAAAGATTGCGACGGCGATTTCTTGACACCATTACGGCTGACCTCTATAACGGTTATGCCATGTAGTAACGCGCGGCCGAGGGAGTCTCGTCGGTCGGCTGGGGAGGACAAAGGTGCCCGGGCCCAGTAGTGGCACGGTTCGTAACCGTAGACTGGCCACAGAGCTGCGCCGCCTCCGTGAGAGAGCCGAACTGACCGGTGATGACGTCGCCGAGCGGCTCGGCTGGTCGGCCTCGAAGGTCAGCCGGATTGAAAACGCCCGTCAAGCCCCCCGTCTAGGAGACGTGAGGAGCTTGCTGGAGCTCTACGGTGTCGATGGCACGTACCGCGAGCAGCTTCTCCAACTCGCCAGGGACGCGGTGCGCAAGGGCTGGTGGGAGGCCTACTCCGACGCCCTTCCCGAGCCGTACGCCTCCTATATCGGCCTGGAGATGGAGGCGGAGGAGATCCGCCAGTGGGAGACGCAGGTCGTTCCCGGTCTGCTGCAGACGGAGGCCTACGCGTCGGCGATCGAGCAGTGGCTCCATTCGATCGAGATGGTCCCGCCGAGCCGGGTGGACGCCCGCGTGGAGACGCGGCTGGCGCGCCAGTCCGTGCTCACTCGCGAGACGCCGTTGCGGCTGTCCATCGTCCTGGACGAGGCCACCCTGCTGCGGCGTTACGCGGGCACGGAGGTCATGCGCGAGCAGCTCGAACACCTCCTGGAATTGGCGGAACGGCCCAACATCACCCTCCAGGTCCTTCCACTTGACGGGCCCCATCCGATCGCGACGGGGTCCTTCACGCTTCTGCAGTTCCCGCAGGTCGGTGGCATAAAGTTTCACGATGTCACATACATCGAGCACCTGAACGGTTGCTCGTATCTCGAAGAAGAGACCGAAACCTACCGGCACCGGCTCAGTTTCGAACGACTCAGTGCAGAGGCGCTCGACCCGGCGGAATCCATGGAATTGATCTCCAGGACGGCCCGGGATGCGTGGGGATAATTGGTGAAAGGAGGTGAGAATGATGGGGAAGACAGTCGAGCATCCCGGCGTCATCTGGCGCAAAGCATCTCAAAGCATGGCCAATGGAGCGTGCGTTGAGGTGACTTCGATGCCGTTGATCGCGCCGCAGGACGGCGATTCGGCGGCGTCGGCGGATGAGCATTAATAATTGAATAATTTTGAAAAATCAGATCGCTCGCAATAAGCATATTGTGGGCGATTGTGCGTGAAATAGCGGTCCACTTCCTTCGCGGCACCGCGAAGGAAGTGGACTCTTCTGACGCTTCGCGGACGCGCGGCGGGCGGGGACACCGCCGTACCGTGGCGGGCCTGAACGACCCGGCATCGGGCGGACCGTGGGGACGGGAGCCCGCCCGGCACCGCGCGTGCCGTGACGGCCGGGATGCCACGGTCGTAGGTTTCTGACATGGACTCTCGACGCCGGGTTCCGCGTACGGACGCCGTGCTCGCCGACCCGCGGCTCACGGAGGCGACGCTCCGGCTGGGACGAGGCACCGTGAAGTCGGCGGTCGCGGCCGCGCAGGAGCGCGCGCGGCGCGGGGAGATCACCGCCGAGGACGTGGCCGACGCCGCCGTCGCGTCCCTGCCGCCGTACGCGACGACCCTGCGTCCCGTGATCAACGCGACGGGTGTGCTCCTCCACACCAACCTGGGCCGTGCCCCGCTGTCCGCGGCCGCCCGGGAGGCGGTGCTCGCCGCCGCCGGCTGCACCGACGTCGAGTACGACCTGGCCACCGGCCGCCGCGGCCGGCGAGGCCGCGGCACCCTCGCGGCACTGGCCGAGGCCTGCCCGGCGGCGGAGGCGGTGCACGTCGTGAACAACAACGCGGCCGCCCTCGTGCTGGCCGCCACGGCCCTCGCACAGGGCCGGGAGATCGTGATCAGCCGCGGCGAGATGGTGGAGATCGGGGACGGTTTCCGCCTCCCCGACCTGCTCGTCTCCACCGGCGCCCGGCTGCGCGAGGTCGGCACCACGAATCGCACGACCGCCGCCGACTACGCGGCCGCGCTCGGCCTCGACACCGGCTTCCTCCTGAAGGTCCATCCCTCCAACTTCCGGATCGAGGGCTTCACGGCGCAGGTGTCGGTGCGTGAGCTGGCCGGGCTGGGTGTTCCGGTCGTCGTCGACATCGGCTCCGGCCTGCTCGCCGCCGAACCGTCCCTGCCAGAGGAGCCCGACGCCGCGACGGTGCTGCGGGACGGCGCCGCCCTCGTCACCGCCAGTGGCGACAAACTGCTGGGCGGCCCGCAGGCGGGTCTGCTGCTCGGCCGGGCCGACCTGATCGAACGCCTGCGGCGGCACCCGCTGGCCCGCGCCCTGCGCGTCGACAAGCTCACACTCGCCGCCCTGGAGGCGACCGTCCGCGGACCGCGGACGCCCACCGCACACGCCCTGCACGCCGACACCCGCCTCCTGCGGCAGCGGGCCGAACGCCTCGTCAAGGAGCTCACCGAACACGACGCCCTCGCCGTCGAGTCGGCCGCCCGGATCGGCGGCGGCGGAGCACCCGGTGTCGAACTGCCCAGCGCGGCCGTCAGCCTCCCCGCCTCGTACGCCGAGCCGCTGCGCCGCGCCGGGATCGTCGGCCGGATCGAGTCGGGCCGGCTGCTCCTCGACCTGCGAACCGTCCCCGCCGACCTGCACGACGCCGAGCTGGTCCGGCGGATCGAACGGGCCGTCACGGCGGGGGAGGAGCGCCCGTGCATGTGATCGCCACCGCCGGCCACGTCGATCACGGCAAGTCCACGCTCGTCCGGGCGCTGACCGGGATGGAACCGGACCGCTGGGCCGAGGAGCGCCGCCGGGGCATGACCATCGGCCTGGGGTACGCCTGGACGACGTCGCCGTCGGGGGAGCGGATCGCGTTCGTGGACGTCCCAGGCCACGAACGCTTCGTCACCACCATGCTCGCCGGCGTCGGGCCCGTGCCCGCCGTGATGATCGTGGTCGCCGCCGACGAGGGCTGGATGCCCCAGTCCGCCGAGCATCTGGCGGCGATCGACGCCCTCGGCGTCCGCCACGGCCTCCTCGTGGTCACCCGCGCCGACCTCGCCGAGGCCGGCGCCGCCCGCGACCAGGCGGCCGCGGAGATCGCCCGCACCGGCCTGGGGCGGGTCGAGGCGGTGACCGTGAGCGGCGCCACCGGCGCGGGCCTGCCCGCCCTGCGCGACGCCCTCGACCGGCTGGTCGCCCGGCTTCCCCCGCCCGACGTCACGGCGCCCGTCCGGGTCTGGGTCGACCGCGCCTTCACGATCAAGGGCAGCGGCACGGTGGTCACCGGCACCCTCCCCGCCGGGACGATCCAGGTCGGCGCCGAGCTCCGCCTCGACGGCCGCCCGGTACGGGTGCGGGCCCTGCACACGCTCAAGGAGGCCGCCGAGACCGTCTCCGCCGTCGCCCGTGTGGCGATCAACCTGCGCGGCGTCGACCGCGACGAGGTCGCTCGCGGCATGGCGCTGACGAGCGATGAGTGGACGGTCACCGACCTCGTCGACGTGCGCCTCCACGGCGCGGCGGCCCGGACGCTGCCCCGCGAGCCGGTCCTGCACATCGGCTCCGCCGCCGTCCCCGTACGCCTGCGGCGCCTGGGCGACGACACCGCGCGGCTCGTCCTGACCCGGCCGCTGCCTCTGCACATCGGCGACCGGGCGCTGCTGCGCGACCCGGGGGCCCGCCGCGTCGCCGGAGTCACCGTGCTGGACGTGCGGCCGCCGGTGTTGCGGCGGCGCGGGGCGGCCGCGGCGCGCGCCCAGGAGCTCGCGTCCGGCATCCCGGACGCCGCCGCCCTCCTTCGCAGGTACGGGCTGATCCGCGAACACGACCTCCGGGCGATGGGCGTCTCGCCGGGCGCGGAGCCCGTCGCCGCCGACTGGCTCGCCGACCCGGGGCACTGGGCCGCGCTCCGGCAACGCCTCGCGGAGGAGGTGCGCAGGCACGCGGCGGCCGACCCGCTCAATCCCGGTCTGCCGGTCGAGGCGGCCCGCTCCGCGCTCGAACTACCCGACCGGCGCCTGGTGGACGCGCTGGTGGAAGCCCCGCTACGTCTCGGCTCCGGCCGGATCCACGGGCCGGGCGGCGCCGCCCTCCCGCCGCCGGTCGCCGACGCCGTACGGCGGCTGCGCGACGATCTGGAGAAAGACCCGTTCCGTGCTCCGGAGGCGGGCCGGCTGGCCGAACTCGGGCTCACGGAGCGGGCGCTCGGCGCGGCCGTGCGCTCCGGCGCCCTGCTCAAGATCGCCGATGGGATCGTCCTGCTGCCGGGCGCGGACGCCGAGGCGGCACGCGTCCTGGCCGGACTGCCCCAGCCGTTCACGGTCAGCGAGGCGCGCCGCGCCCTCGGCACCAGCCGCCGGGTGGCGGTGCCCCTCCTGGAGTACCTCGATCGGAGTCGCGTCACCGTCCGGGCGGAGGACGGCCGCCGCACCCTCACCTGAGGCCCCCAGGGCCGGGGATGCCCGTCGCCGGAGGCCATGTCGCTGCCGAGTGACCGGCACCGCGTCCGCCGGACGCCGCAGGGCAAGCCCGGACGCCGCAAGGCAAGCACTCGGACGCTGCGGCCGTGGGCCTCCACCCGGACGCCGCGGGGCCGGGGACTCTCGTCCTCAGAGCGCCCCGCCGCTGCCGGGCGGCCGGGAACGAGTCCGCCGGACGCCGCGTACCCGTCACCGAGTATTAATTCGGTTGAACCGGGCAGGGCCTGTCTGGCGTCATAGACCCCGGCTCACCGACGATCTGGAGAGGAGATGGTGATGCCGTACACGATTAAGGGCGGCCACGTTCCGATCCGGATGTGGACCGACCCGGCCGACGTCGAGTCGGTGGCACTCGACCAACTGCGCAACGTCTCGAGCCTGCCGTGGGTGCACGGCCTCGCGGTCATGCCCGACGTGCACTACGGGAAGGGCGCGACCGTCGGCTCGGTGATCGCGATGCGGGACGCCGTGGCGCCGGCCGCGGTCGGTGTGGACATCGGCTGCGGGATGACCGCGGTCAAGTCCAGCCTCACCGTGGCGGACCTGCCGGACGACCTGAGCCGCCTGCGGGCGAAGATCGAGAAGGCGGTGCCGGTGGGGCGCGGGGCGCACAAGGTGCCCGTCGACCCCTCGGCCGTACCTGGGCTGAAGGAACGCGGCTGGTACGAGTTCTGGAAGCGGTACGACGAGCTGGCGCCGGTCGCGCGGTCCCGCCGGGGCAAGGCGACGTCGCAGCTCGGCACGCTCGGCTCGGGCAACCACTTCCTGGAGGTCTGCGCCGACGACGAGGGCTCGGTATGGATCGTCCTGCACTCCGGGTCGCGCAACATCGGCAAGGAACTGGCCGAGCACCACATCGAGGCCGCGATGCGCCTGCCGCACAACCAGGACCTGCCCGACCGCGACCTCGCCGTCTTCATCAACGGCACCCGGAAGATGGACGAGTATCGCCGGGACCTGTTCTGGGCGCAGGACTACGCGCGGCGCAACCGCGCCCTGATGATGGCCCTCACCCAGAACGTCGTCACGCGGTTCTTCGCCGGCAAGCGGGTCCGCTGGGACGACGTCATCTCCTGCCACCACAACTACGTGGCGGAGGAGGTGTACGACGGCGTGGAGCTGCTCGTCACCCGCAAGGGCGCGATCCGCGCGGGCGACGGGGACCTGGGCATCATCCCGGGCTCGATGGCGACCGGCACGTACATCGTGCGCGGACTGGGCAACGAGAAGGCCTTCAACTCCGCGTCGCACGGCGCGGGCCGGAGGATGAGCCGTAACCAGGCGAAGCGGTCCTTCACCGTCGACGACCTGATCGAGCAGACCAAGGGCGTCGAATGCCGGAAGGACTCCGGGGTGATCGACGAGATCCCCGGAGCGTACAAGGACATCGAGTCGGTGATCGATGCGCAGTCCGACCTCGTGGAGGTCGTCGCCCACCTGCGCCAGCTGATCTGCGTGAAGGGCTGACGGAGCGCCCGCCGGGCCACGCGGCCCGGCGGGCGCCGCAGGCTCACCTGGAGCCGTTGAGCCGTCCCCACCGGGAGGTGGGGACGGCTCCGGCGTGCTCACGGCGGTGCTCGCCTCGTCGCCGGTTCGTTCATCACCGGCTGCTGATTGTCGGCCGGCCCCCTATCGGGGGCCTACCAGCCTCTCGCTCGCTCGGCGGCTAGCCGCTCGCATACCGCTGGTCTCAGTCCATCCAGGGCTTGAGAGCGCCGACCTTGATCTTCGAGCTCGGGTTCTTGGCAGTCCACCGGACCGGCTTGAAGGTCCCGCCGTGACGCTGGATCGAGACACGGACGTACGCCGGACGGACGGTGTGCTTGCCCCCGGTCGTGTAGGTCAGGTGGAACACCGCCTGGTGCTTCGGCCCGATCAGCGCCTTGCCCTGGGTGCCCAGCCAGAAGCTGATGACCCTGTGCTTCTTGTCGAGCAGTTGGACGAGCGGCCGACCGCTGAGGAGGCAGGTCTTCTTGCCCTTCGTGCTGATCGACAGCGGCTGGTCGACCTTCTTGCCCACGACGTAGGGGTGGGCGAAGGCGAGGACCAGCCGGTTCTTGGCGACCGAGCAGGCGGGCTTGGTCGGCGGGGAGACGGCTGCCTGCGCCGGCGACGCGAGACCGAACGCGGCGATCGCGCCGGCGACGCCGGTGGCCGCGAGTGTGGTGCTGAGCTTCACCTGAGTGACTCTCACTCTCCGTAGGAGGTGGCTCCCGCTGGGCGCGGGAGGGACGGGGCAGCCCCGTCCTGCCACCATGATCATCCAAGTTCACGCGGCCTTTCCCGGCTTTCTGCGGAAATCCTGAAAGATCGTCGTTTGTGATTGGACGTCCGCCGATCGCGCGGAGGTGAAGGGCTGACGGAACGCCCGCCGGGCCGCGGCCGGGCGGGCGTCCTCATGCCATCCCGGAGCCCTTGAGCAGTCCCCGCCGGGCCGGGGGACGGCTCCGGCGTATGGCCGCGGATGGGAAGAAACCGCTCGCGATGTCTAATGGGAGGCTGCCGATCGCACGGATCGTCGGTGTGGCGACATAGGCTGAAGTGTCCGCATCGATAGAGGGGGTTCATCCTTGCTGGTGGACGGCTTCGGCCGGGTGGCGACCGATCTTCGTGTGTCGCTCACCGACCGCTGCAACCTGCGTTGCACCTACTGCATGCCCCCGGAAGGGCTCGAGTGGCTGCCCAAGCCGGAGCTCCTCACCGACGAGGAGGTGATCCGCCTGGTCGCCGTCGGCGTCGAGTGCCTCGGGATCACCGAGGTCCGCTACACCGGAGGCGAGCCGCTGCTCCGCAGGGGGCTGGTGGACATCGTGGCGCGCACCACCGCGTTGCGCCCGCGCCCGCAGGTGTCGCTGACGACCAACGGCATCGGCCTGGCCCGGCTCGCCGAGCCCCTGCACGACGCGGGCCTCGACCGGGTGAACGTCTCCCTCGACACGCTCGACCGTGACACGTTCGCCCGGCTCGCGCACCGAGACCGGCTGCCGGACGTGCTCGCCGGGCTCGATGCCGCCGAGCGCGCGGGGCTGCGGCCGGTGAAGGTCAACACGGTGCTCATGCGCGGCGTCAACGACCAGGAGGCGGTGCCGTTGCTGCGCTTCTGCCTCGATCGAGGCTACGAGCTGCGGTTCATCGAGCAGATGCCCCTCGACGCCCAGCACGGCTGGCGGCGGGAGAACATGGTCACCGCCGATGAGATCCTCGACCGGTTGTCGGCGGAGTTCACGCTGGTCCCGGAGGACGGCGCCGCCCGCGGCAGCGCCCCTGCCGAGATCTTCCTCATCGACGGCGGGCCGGCCCGGGTCGGCGTCATCGGTTCGGTCACCCGGCCGTTCTGCGGGGCGTGCGACCGCGTCCGCCTCACCGCGGACGGCCAGATCCGCAACTGCCTGTTCGCCCGCGAAGAGTCCGACCTGCGCGGGGCCCTGCGCTCCGGCGCGTCCGACGGCGAGCTCGCCGAGCGCTGGACGGCCGCCGTGGCGGCCAAGCGCGCCGGCCACGGCATCGACGACATCGGTTTCCTGCAGCCCGCACGTCCGATGTCCGCGATCGGCGGGTAAAAAGGACGACGTGACGGAGCAGCCGCGCGAACACCGGGTCGAGATCAGCGTGCCGCCCGACCACGAGGTCGGCGTGTACGCCGGCTTCGCCTCCGTGTGGCGTACCCAGGACTCCTTTGTGATCGACTTCTCCACCGCGGTACGCCCACCCGAGGTGATGGAGGACACCGAGGACGGCACCTCCTACGTCCACGTCCCGGCACAGGTGGTGTCCCGCGTACGGATCCCGCCGAGCCAGGTCTGGGAGCTCATGAAGGCCCTCGAGCAGAACCTCAGCGCCTACGAGCGGGAGAGCGGCAAGAGCGCGCATGACGACGGGTGATCCGTACGACGCCGTGATCCTCGCCGGCGGGGCCGCGTCGCGACTCGGCGGCGCCGACAAGCCCGGAACGCTCGTCGGTGGCCGGTCGCTGGTGTCCCGCGTCGGTGCGGCGGTGGCGGACGCGGAGCGGATCGTGCTCGTCGGGCCGGACCGCCCGGAGCTGCCTGGCGCCATCACCGTCCGCGAGGATCCGCCGGGATCCGGACCGGTTCCCGCCCTGCGCGCCGGGCTGGCGCAGGTATGGGCGCCGTCGGTGGCCGTCCTCGCCGCCGATCTGCCGTTCCTCACCACAGACGACGTCAACGCGCTGCACCGCGGGGCGCGGGGCCGGTCCGGGGCCGTCTTTGTCGATGACGGGGACCGTCCGCAGTGGCTTGCCGGCGTGTGGCGGACCGCCGGCTTGCGCGCCGCCCTCGCCGAGTACCCAGGCGCTTCGTTGCGGGGGCTGATGGCGCCGCTCGAACCCGCCCACCTGCGAGCGACCGGGCACCGCCGGCCCGCGTGGTACGACTGTGACACGGAGGACGACGTCGCCGAGGCGTCACGGCTGATCGAGGAGAACCGTGCTTGACGAGTGGCTCGATACGGCATGTGCGGAGTTGGGCATCGACCCCGCCGAGGTGGACCGTGACCTGATCCTCGACCTCGCGCGCGACGTCGCACACGGAGTGGCGCGACCCGCCGCTCCGCTCACGGCTTACCTGCTCGGGTTGGCCGTGGGCCGAGGCGAGCCCGCGCGAGACGCGGCCGCCCGCGTCACGGCGCTCGCCGCCGGCTGGGACGCGAACCGCTGATCCCGCGGGCCGTCGACGCGGAAGCCGCTGACGCCGCGAGGCGCCGGCCCCGCGAGGTGTTGGCGCCGAGGTGTTGACGCCTGAGGCGCTGGCCCGTGAGGCACTGACGCCGGGAGGTGCCGGCCCCGCGACGACGTGCGCACGCGGAACCGGCGGTCTCTGGCCGGCGGTCACGATCGTCGGTGGGAGGGCACGGTCGGGCGGAGGACAACGGTCGTCACGACGATGAGGGCGGCGACCAGCGGAAGCGCCGGTGCCGTAGGGCGCACCCAGGTCAGGAGGACCGCCTCGAGCGCGGCGCCGGCGAGGGCGGCGGCCAGCACGCCCAGCCGCCGTCGCATGGTGGGCGGGGAGCCGGTCGTGGCCAGTTCGGTCATGAGCGCGGTCAGCGTTCCGGTGAGATAGGTGGTGGCGGCCCCGCTCACCGCGAGCGTATTGACCGCAGTACTCTGCACGCCCATCGCCGCGGCGGACACCGTGATCAGCGTGATCTGCAGGGCGGTGGCGGGACGGGCGGCCGCGGCAAGCCACGCGGCCAGCACGGCGGCCTGTGCCGCCGGTACGACGGTCAGCGCGCCGATGACGCGTCCGGGCCACGGGCCGGAGCCGGCGGGCCCGGTGTCTCTGAGCCATGAGGCCGCGCCGAGCACCCCGACGGCGTACGCCGCGATCGACACCGCGGCGCGCACGGCGGCACCGAGGTCGGCGTGGACAACGGCGACGCCGAACAGCACGAGGTTGCCGGTCATCACGCTGGTGAACACGGCACCGAGCGCGACGAAGCTGAACGCGTCGGCCGCTCCGGAACCCAGGGCGAGCAGCACGATCGCCGCCGTGACGGCTCCCGGCCCGGGCGCGCCCGCCGGCCGCGCGAACCATCGTGGCCGGGGCGCCCGGCGAGGCGACCGGGCCTCGGAGGACCACGCGATCCACCGGTCCCGCGCCGACCGCGCGAAGCGTCTCCCCGGCCTCACATGGATCGTGTTCCCGCCTGCGCACGTTCCAGGCGGCCCCGCGCACGTTTTAGGCCGCCGGGTGGTTGTTCCGGCCCGTGCGGCGTGGGCGTCGGGTAGCCGCGCGGATGTTCCAGTCCGTCCGGCATGCGTTTCAGGTCGCCGCGCACATGTTCCAGTCCGCCTCGCGTGCATTGCGGGTCGCCACACGCGTGTTCCAGGGCTGCCGCACCCGCGGATTCGGTGAGGCGCTCACCGAACCTCGTCGACCGGGACGGCGTCGCGCAGGAAGCCCCGGCGCGACAGGAACGCGCTCAGGTGTTCCTTGTGCTCGTCGCAGGCGAGCCAGACCTTCCGCCGGTCGGGATCGTGGATCTTCGGGTTGTTCCAGCGCAGGGCCCATCGGGCGTCGGCCCGGCAGTCCTTGGCGGAGCACTGGAGGGGTTCGGAACCGGTCACGGTCCCAGTCTGGCCGATCTCCGGTTCTGCCGGGACCGTCGTACGGCCTCGCCGAGCCGCCGTCGCCTGTCATGCTGGTCATCCGCATCTCACCCTGACTGTCCGTGTTTGCGGGCATTTGTTTGCGTCGTGAGTTCGCGGGGTACGCGGGGCGCAACGGTTGAGCAGACAGCCGACTCCGCGCGGGCGGGGCGCTGTCGCTCGCCCAGGGTCGGCGGACAAGGAGGCATCGTGCCGACTCATCGTGGGTCCCGGGACGTCATCGACGTTCTCACGCGGGATCACCGCCGAGTCGAGGACATGTTCATCCGCGTCATCGCGCTCTCTCCCGGAGACAGACGACGCCGTTACGTCGTGGCGAGAGTGATCACTGAGCTCATGCGCCACGCCGCCGCCGAGGAGGAGTACCTCTACCCGGCGGTTCGCGCGCACGTGCCGGACGGGGATCGGCTCGCCGCCGAGAATCTCGCCGCTCATGCCCGGGCCCGTCAGACGATCAAGGAGCTGGATGGCCTCGACCCGTCCGACGCGCGGTTCGACGAGGTCTTCCGCCGCCTGATCGGGACGACCCATGAGCACCTCGAGGACGAGGAGGCGAACGTCTTCCCCCGGCTGGCCGACGTCTGCGATCCCGACACGCTTCGCGAGCTCGGCAGGAAGGTCGAACGCGCCGAGCGGGCGACGTCCGCCTGGCCGTCCGCCGGCGCGGCGGACGTTCCACCGGCCGAGGGCTGGGACGGATGGTTCCAGCGCGGGTTCGGCGGGTGGCCCGCACACGGCTTCGATCTGCCCGCACGCGGACCCGGCGGGTGGCCCGCACGTGGGTTCGGCGGGTCGCCCGCACACGGGCTGGACGGGCGGTCCGCCCGCCTCACACCGTGAACAGGAGCAGGCCGAAGAACGCCACCCCCGCCGTGCGCCCGGCGGCGTAGTCCCCGACACGGCCGGCGGCCCACGCGGCGCGGGCGAACGAGGTGCTCTCGGCCACGAACGAGATCGCCAGCACGACATAGGCGATCAGAGGCTCTCCTGCGGGCGGGTCCGCGTCATGGCCAGGATGCCCTCGAAGACGGAGAAACCGGCCCCCGCGACGAAGATGCCGAACGCCGCCGGCAGCGACCAGAAGTAGCGCTCCTGGCCGTACCCGAAGGGATGCGCCTCGGCGGGCGGGCGGCTGCCCTGCCGCAGCGAGGTCAGCAGGAAGACCTGGTTGAGCGTGTCGGCGAGCGAGTGGGCCGCCTCCGCGAGCATCGCGCTCGATCCGGAGACCAACCCCGCGAGCAGCTTCGTCGCGGCGACGACGAGGTCGGCGGCCCCGGCGACGACGAGGACCGTGCGGCGCGCTGACCGGTTCATGGGGGTCTCGGTACCCGTGAGGGAGAGTCCATGCCACCACGGGGCTCTCCTGCGGCGCGCGGCCCGGGTGAGGATGGCCGGATCCGGCGATCGGGTGTCCTGACTAGACCTCTACAGTTTGTCAGACCGGCCGGCTGGAGAAATGGCGACGCCGGGAGGATACGGGGGCAATCCTCCCGGCGTCGCGATCATCGGTGTTCCGACGGGGGCCCGGAACACCGGCACGGGCGCCCCGACGGGGGACCAGAGCGCCGGTACAAATCGTACACCGAACCCCCCCTGAGTTAGTCAAGAGATTGTCACGAGCCGATTTCGTCACGAGGGCCGGAAATCTGTTTTCGGTCAACGTCGTTCCCCTCATATGGTGCGAAACGGGCACCAGACTCAGGTTCGCGTCCGCCGTTGGCAAAGATGACGGCAACGTACGGCAACACGACCGATCCGATCAGCGCGACGACCGCCAGCCACCGCCAGGCACCGGGCAGCGCGAAGGCGAAGAGGATGCTCAGCAGGAAGCAGAGCGCCCGGATGCCCATCATGATCAAATACCGGCGCTCGCGGTACATGATGTCCTCGGACAGCGGCTTGCGCGCGTCCGTCACGGTGTAGACCACCGGCTGTTCGCGTCGCCGGCCCCGCGGTTTGACCCTCACTCCTCCACGGTAGTCCCCGGGTATGTGCGGGCAAGTCCCCGGGTGATCTCCGCCGTCGTCGCCGTCCCCGCCAGTCCCATCGCCCGCGTCAGCGCGTCGGCCAGCTCCGTCAGCCCGGCGGTCACCGCGTCCGCGCCGCCCACCGCCAGGCACCACAGCGCCGGCCGTCCGACGAACACCATGCGCGCCCCCAGCGCGAGCGCCCGGAGCACGTCCACACCGGTACGGACGCCGCCGTCGGCGTACACCTCGGCGGTCTCGCCCACCGCGTCCGCGACCTCCGGCAGGGCCTCCGCCGTCGCGACAGCGCCGTCGAGCTGCCGCCCACCGTGGTTGGACACCCACACGCCCGTGGCGCCCGCCGCGACGCACTCCCGCGCGTCGTCGCCGCGCAGGACCCCCTTGACCACGACCGGCAGACCGGAGACGTCCCGCAGCGCGGCGACGTCGGCGTAGGTCACGTCCGCCGCCTGCTCCGCCAGCGCCCGGTCGAACCCCGGCTGGAGGTTCACCCCGAACATCTCGTCCGGGATCAGCCCGGCGTCCCGGTCGCGGCGCCGCCGGCCGAGGTACGGCGTGTCACCCGTCAGTACGATCGCCGTCGCCCCGGCCGCGGCGGCACGCCGTACGAGCTCCCGCGTCAGGCCGCGGTCGCGCAGGACGTACGCCTGGAACCACCACGGACCCGCTTCGGCGGCGACCTCCTCGATCCGCCGGGAACTACGGGACGAGACCGTCAGCAGCGCACCCGCCCGCCGAGCGCCGCGCGCCATCGCCACCTCGCCCTCCGGATGGGCGAGCCGCTGATAGCCGACCGGGGCCACGCCGACCGGTGTCGGCAGCTCCCGGCCGAGCACGCGGACCCGCGAGTCGATCCTCGAGACGTCGCGCAGGACCCGCGGCCGCAGCCGTACGCCGCGCCAGGCCGCCTCATTGGCGGCGAGGGTCGTCTCGTCACCGGCGCCGCCGGCGTAGAAGTCGAAGACGTCGGGTGCCAGGACCTGCCGCGCCCGCTCGACGAGCCGCTGATGGTCCGCTTCGCTGGAGAACACGACAGTCAGCCTGCCCCACATCACCGCATGGGGCGCGCGGTGCGCGGGAAGAAGCCGATCAAAGCCGTCCATCGCCCCGCGGGAGGAACGCCATGACGGATCGGACGTACCGGGTAACGGAGATCGTCGGCACCTCGCCGGACAGCGTGGACGCCGCGATCCGCAACGGCCTCAGGAGAGCCGGGCAGACGCTGCGCCACCTGGACTGGTTCGAGGTGATCGAGGTGCGCGGGCAGATCACCGACGGCGAGGTGGCGCACTACCAGGTCGGCCTGAAGGTGGGCTTCCGCCTCGAGGACTCCTGAGCGGATGTCCCGGCCGCCCCGGGGCGTACGGTGCCCCGGGCGTGCGGCGCTCCCGGCCGCCCCGTACGAGGCGGCCGGGACGGCCGGTCAGCTGGCCTTGCTGACCGTGGACATGTTGAAGTCCCGGATCCGCAGCGGCGGCATGGCCGTCCGGGTGAAGTAGTCCGACCACTCGCGCGCGAGCGTCCGCCCCGTCGCGCCGGCCTCCGCGACGCGCTGCAGCATCCCGACCGGGCTCTCGTTGAACCGGAAGTTGTTGACCTCGCCGACGACCTCGCCGTCCTCGACGAGGTACACCCCGTCGCGGGTCAGCCCGGTGAGCAGGAGCGACTGCGGGTCCACCTCGCGGATGTACCACAGGCAGGTGAGGAGCAGCCCGCGCTCGGTGCCGGCGATCATCTCGTCCAGCGTAGCCGTGCTGCCCGGCACCTCCATGAGCAGGTTGTCGACCCCGGGGGTGAAGGGCAGGCCGGTCAGCCGGGCCGAGTGGCGGGACTGCATCAGCGCGGAGAGCCTGCCCTCGGAGATCCAGTCGACGGGGCGCAGCGCGACGCCGTTGTCGAACGCCGACGAGTCGCGGCTGGACGCGTGCGCCACGACGAACGGCGTGCACTCGAGGCCGGGCGCGGCCGGGTCGCTGTACAGCCGGACGGGCGTCTCGGACAGGCTCTCGCCGACCCGAGTGCCCCCACCGGGCTTGCTGAAGACCGTACGGCCGTCGTGGGCGTCGCGGGCCCCGGCCGACCAGTACAGGTAGACCATCAGGTCGGCGACCGCGCTCGGCGGCAGCAGCGTCTCGTAGCGGCCGGCGGGCAGGTCGATCCGCCGCTTCCCCCACTCGAGCCGCCGGGCGAGCTCGTCGGCCATCCCGGCGACGTCGACGTCGCGGAAGTCGCGCGTGCCCACGCCGTTCCACGCGGAGCGGGACAGGTCGGCGGACTTGGCGTTCAGCTCGACCTTCCCGGTGGGCTCGTCGGACCGGAGCCGCAGCCCGGACGACGTGCCGAGGAAGGTGCTGTGCATCGAGTGCTCGGCGAAGCCGTAGAGCCGGCGGGCGTTCGCGTCGGCGGCGGCGAACGCCTCGCCGAGCGCCGGCGCGAAGCCCTCGAACACGCCGATGGACGTCTCGGCGGCCGGATCCTCCCAGCGGCCGGACGGGCCGGCCCCGGACGCGTCGACCAGGGACGTGGCGTCCTCGGCCGGGGCGTTGTCGGCCGCCGCGCGCTCGGCCGCGCGGACGAGGTCCTCGATCTGGTCCTCGGTCACGCCCGTACGGGACATGACCCCGGTCGAGACGCCGTCGGCCTTGTTCTTGATCGCGATGACGGTGAGCCGGCGGGACCGGGCGACGCCGTTGGTGGTCAGCGTGTTGCCCGCCCAGCGCAGGTTCGTGCCACTGGACTCATCGGCGATGACGACGCAGTCGTCCGTGCGGGACAGCGCCAGCGCCCGCTCGACCGTCTCCTGCGGGGTGGTCACTTGCCCGCCTCCTTCACCGCGTTGAGGATGTTGACGCCGCGGAACAGCGCGGAGGGCGCGCCGTGGCTGACCGGCGCGACCTGGCCGGGCTGGCCTTTGCCGCAGTTGAACGCGCCGCCGAGGACGTAGGTCTGCGGCCCGCCGACGGCCTCCATCGAGTTCCAGAAGTCGGTGGTGGTCGCCTGGTAGGCGGCGTCGCGCAGCTGTCCCGCGAGCCGGCCCTTCTCGATCTTGTAGAACCGCTGGCCGGTGAACTGGAAGTTGTAGCGCTGCATGTCGATCGACCAGCTCTTGTCGCCGACGACGTAGATGCCGCGGTCGACCCCGGCGATGAGCTCCTCGGTCGACGGGCCGTCCGGCGCCGGCCGCAGGGAGACGTTCGCCATCCGCTGCAGCGGCATGCTGGACGGCGAGTCGGCGAACGCGCAGCCGTTGGAGCGCTCCGCCCCGGTCAGGTGCGCGATCCGCCGGTCCAGCTGGTAGCCGACGAACAGGCCGTCCCGGACGATGTCCCACTGCTGGGTCTCGACGCCCTCGTCGTCGTAGCCGATGGTGGACAGGCCGTGCTCGGCGGTGCGGTCACCGGTGATGTTCATGACCTTGGAGCCGTACTGCAGGTTGCCGAGCTTGTCGGGCGTCGCGAAGGACGTGCCGGCGTACGCGGCCTCGTACCCGAGCGCGCGGTCGAGCTCGGTCGCGTGCCCGATCGACTCGTGGATGGTCAGCCAGAGGTTCGACGGATCGATGACGAGGTCGTACGTGCCGGCCTCGACCGATGGCGCCGCGAGCTTCTCGGCGAGCAGCTCGGGGATACGGGCCAGCTCGTCGTCCCAGTCCCACGTGCTGCCGGTGAGGAACTCATAGCCCTGGCCCACCGGCGGGGCGAGCGTGCGCATCGTGTCGAACGCCCCGTCGCGGATGCCGACGGCGTTCAGCACCGGGTGCAGCCGAACCCGCTGCTGGGTGGTCACGGTGCCCGCCGTGTCGGCGTAGAACTTGTTCTCCTTGACCTGCAGGAGCGACGCGTCCGCGTGCGCGACCCGGTCGTCGCCCAGCAGTCGGGCGCTCCAGTCGGCCAGCAGGGCGATCTTGTCCCGTACCGGCACGTCGAAGGGGTCGACCTCGTAGGAGGAGATCCACACCCGCTCGCCGTGGGCCGGCTCGGCGGCCAGCTCGATGCGCTCGCGGTTGATGGCCTTGGCCACCTTGGCCACCTCGACCGCCTGCTCGGCCACCCGGACGGCGGCGTCGGTGGTCAGGTCGATGCCCGCCGCGAACCCCCACGTGCCGTCCAGGATCACGCGGACGGCGAACCCGACGTCGTCGGCGTCGAGGGCCGTCTCGAGGTTGCCGTCGGACAGCCGCAGCGTCTGATGGCGGATGCGTTCGAGGCGGAAGTCGACGTGCTCGGCGCCGAGGTCGCGCGCTCTGGACAGTGCCGCGTCGGCCAGGGCGCGCGACGGCAGGGCGGTGAACTCTGGATCGATCTCTCGCACGGATGCAACCTATCGCGTCCTACAAAGACCGGCCGGTGTCCCTTGGCGGTGGCGTCCTCGTGTTACCTGTCGGTAGCGCAATAGGCTCGCCACCGACCGAACTGGAGGTTTGTCGAATGAGTCGCTCCGTCCTCGTGACCGGAGGCAATCGCGGAATCGGGCTGGCCATCGCCCACGAGCTGAAGAACACCGGGGACGCCGTCGCCGTGACCTACCGCTCCGGCGAGCCCCCCGAGGGCCTGTTCGGCGTGCGCTGTGACATCACGAGCACCGAGGACGTCGACGCGGCGTTCGGCAAGGTCGAGGCCGAGCAGGGCCCGGTCGAGGTGCTGGTGGCCAACGCCGGTATCACCAGGGACAACCTGCTCGCGCTGATGAGCGAAGACGAGTTCACCTCCGTCCTCGACACCAACCTCACCGGCGCCTACCGGGTCGCCAAGCGCGCGGTACGCGGCATGATGCGCAAGCGCAACGGCCGGATCATCCTCGTCTCCTCCGTCGTCGGGCTGCTCGGCTCCGGCGGCCAGGCCAACTACGCCGCCTCGAAGGCCGGGCTGGTCGGCTTCGCCCGATCGCTCGCCCGCGAGCTCGGCTCCCGCAACATCACGGTCAACGTCGTCGCGCCCGGCTTCGTGGACACCGACATGACGGCGGCGCTGGGGGAGGACCGCCAAGACGCGATCAAGAAGCAGATTCCGCTGGGCCGCGTCGCCCAGCCCGTAGAGATCGCCAGGGCCGTCCGCTTCCTGGCCGGGGAGGACGCCGCCTACATCACGGGCGCGGTCATCCCCGTCGACGGCGGCCTCGGCATGGGCCACTGACCGTCGGGGCACCGGACCGGCCGCCGGTCGCCGGCGATCCGCGGGCACCTGCGGCCGGCGGACCGGCTCTCCGGGGAGCGACGGCCGGTGGATCGAGTCCCGGGGGACCGGCTCCCCGGGGAACGATGATCGGCGCATCCTGACAACGAGCAGCGGGCCGCAGCGCACGGCGGCCGATATCTGGAAATGGGACAGCGAATGGGCATTCTCGACGGCAAGCGGATTCTCGTCACCGGCGTCCTCACCGACGCCTCCATCGGCTTCCACGTGGCACGGCTGGCCCAGCAGGAGGGTGCAAGCGTCGTCGTGACCGGTTTCGGCCGCATGTCGCTCGTCGAGCGCATCGCCAAGCGGCTCCCGGAGACCCCGCCGGTGCTCGAACTGGACGTCACCAGCGCCGAGCACCTCGACGGCCTCGCCGGGAAGGTCTCCGAGCACGTCGACGGGCTCGACGGGGTCGTGCACTCCATCGGGTTCGCGCCGCAGACCGCGATGGGCGGCAACTTCATGAACACCCCGTGGGACGACGTCGCCACCGCGGTGCAGATCTCGACCTACTCCCTGAAGTCCCTCACGGCCGCCTGCCTGCCCCTGATGAAGAACGGCGGCTCGGTCGTGGGCCTGGACTTCGACAACGCCACGCAGGCCTGGCCGGTGTACGACTGGATGGGCGTGGCCAAGGCGGGCCTGGAGTCGACCGCCCGCTATCTCGCCAAGTACCTCGGCCCCGACGGCGTGCGCGTCAACCTCGTGGCCGCCGGGCCGCTCAAGACGATGGCGGCCAAGAGCATCCCGGGCTTCGAGGAGTTCACGAACATCTGGCCGGAGAAGGCCCCACTGGGCTGGGACGTCGCCGACCCGGAGCCGACCGCGAAGGCCTGCGTGGCGCTGCTGTCCGACTGGTTCCCCGCGACGACGGGCGAGATCGTCCACGTCGACGGCGGCGTGCACGCCGTCGGCGGCTGACCGGCGTCAGGGGGAGGACCTCAGTCGTACGGACCGGGGCCGTCCGCGCTTCGCGCGGTCGGCCCCTCGCGTCCTGTCGGCGGTCAGCGGCAGGCTGCGAGGACGGCGTCGGCGACCTCGCTCACGTGGCGGGCGCCGCGCGGCCCGGACGGCAGCAGGTCGGTCAGGTAGGCGAAGACCAGCCGCCGTGACGGGTCGGCCCAGGCGATGCAGCAGTTGCTGCCGTTGTGGCCGAACGCCTGCGGGCTGCTGAGGCGGCCCATCGGCCGGCTCAGGTCGCGTCCCGGGACCGGGCCGCCCAACTGGAAGCCCTGCGACCACCGGATCGGCACGCGGAGGAAACGGTCGACCTCACCGTCACTGGAAGGCCGGGTCGCCTCCTCGACCGTCGCGGGCCGGAGGACCCGTACGCCGTCCAGTGCGCCGTCGTCCAAGAGAGCCTGGTAGAAGCGTGCCAGATCGCGCGCGGTCGCGGAGACCGCCGCGGAGGGGATGACCGCCTCGCGCGTCGAACGCCGGGTGAACAGCATCGCCGCCGGCCGCCCGGCCGCTCCGGCGGAACGCACCGGAACATGCCGGGACCACAGCGGGCGGGGGAGCCCCAGGTGGATGTCGGTCAGGCCGAGCGGATCCAGGAACGCCTCCTGGAGCAGGGCGCGCACCGGCGTTCCGGCGACCCGCTGGACCAGCTCGCCGAGGATCACGCCGTAGGTGAGGATGTGATAGGCGGGGACCTGACCGGGCGGCCATCGTGGACGGGCCCGCTCGACCTCGCGTACGGCCCGCTCCCAGTGGCGCATGGCCAGCGCGTCGCCCGCCACTCCGCGAGCGACGGGGACGCCGGACCGGTGCTGGAGGACCTGCCGCACCGTGACGTCCTCCTTGCCGCGTCGGCCGAACTCCGGCCAGTACGCCGCGACCCGCTCGTCGAGCGCCAGGTCGCCTCGCTGGGCCAGCAGGTGGACCAGCAACGCCGTGACCGGTTTCCCGGCCGAGAACAGGCAGAACAGCGCGTCCGGGCGGCAGCCGATCGTGCGGTCGAGGAGCACCCGACCCTCCCGCAGCACGCACAGCTGCGCCGCGCCGCCGCGCGCGCCGACGAGCTCAAGGGCACGGGACAGCCGCGCCGGGTCGACGCCGAGCTCCTCAGGCGCGTGTTCCGCCCAGTCGGTCAACGGCCCTCGCCGTGGGCGTGAGCCGGGCGGTGCGACGCCGGGGCCGGGCGGCGATGCCGCGTCGACGGGCGGGGTGACGCCGGGGCCGGCCGGCGATACCGCGTCGAGGGGCGCTGGCGACCGCCCGAGCGGGGACGACGGTGGGGCTCTCCGGCCACGGCCGAGGGCACCCGTCAACGGGAGCGCGGCCGGCGCAGGCGGCGGTTCAGCACGCTGAGGTTCAGCGCCGTGACCGCGCCGATCAGCCCGGAGGCGGTCGCCACGAGCAGCGGCGGGACCGGTTCTCCCGCCGGATCGCTGGCGGCCACCAGGCGGGCCGGCGTCGTCTGGTCCTGCCGGACGGGCGACTCCTGCGGGTACACGAGCGGGTTCTGGGAGGTGATGTCGGGCAGCGCGGGGCCCTGCTGCTGGGGTGCTGCCACCTGCGGCGCGCCTCCGGTCGTGCCCGCCGCCGGGGGAGCGACCGGCTGATCAACCGACCCGGACCCGGATCCGGATCCGCCGCCCGAACCCGAGTGCGTTCCGCCGCCCGAGCCGGACCCCGAGTGACCGGAGGACGGTCTGGTCTTCGGCGTGGACCTGGGCTTCGGCTTGGTGGACCCGCCCGACTTCGGCGGGCTCGCCGGTTTGCCCGTACCGCCGCCCAGGATGCTGCAGAGGAGGGGGCCGAGCTTGCATTCGCCCGCCGTACGGACCGTGGAGCGCGAGTCGCTTCGCTCCCGACCAACCTGCCCCGACCGACCTCCCGCGGACGCCGGGCCGGCGCCGGCCGTGAAGAACACCATCGCGCCGGCGGACACCGTCGCCGACGCGACGCCGACGCGCCGCCAGTCTCGCCTTGAGGCCATGTCGCTCCCCTGAAATCGTCTCCCGTTGTTACTGACAACTGGTCCAACGAGACGAGCGTTACATGGAAACGCGCGAAACGATAGGGCTTACAGGTCCGCCAGGTTCTCGCGCAGCAGCGCGGTGAGGCGGGTGCGGCGGGACGGCTCGGCGCGATCGCGCACCGCGCGGGCCAGCTCCGGGCCGGCGGCGTGCACCACCGACAGGTGCCGCCGCGCCCGGCTGAACGCGCCCACCGTCAGCGGTCGGGACAGCGCGCCGCCCGCCTCCCCGGGCAGCACGGCCACGACGGCCGGCCAGCGTGTGCCCTGGGCACGGAGGACGGTCACCGCCCAGCCGTGCCGCACCGCCGACGCGGGGACCGCCGCCTTGCCGGACGGGAACGCGACCTCCAGCATGCCCCGGCCCGGGTCCGTGCCGATCACCGAGCCGAACTCGCCCGCCGCTGCGCCCGGCAGGTCCGTGACGGCGACGACCCGGTCACCGGCGTCGTACGGGCCCGGCCCGGGGTTGAGCCTGTCCTTCAGCGCCCGGTTGAGCGCGTCGGCTCCGGCCTCCCCACGGCGCACGGGCGTCACCGCGAGGATCTCCTCGACCGAGATGCCCAGCGCGCGGGGGATCGAGTCCGTGACGAGCTGGACCGTGCGGTGCGCCGCCTCGCGGGCCTCGGCCGCCGGGACGATGACGACCTCGCGGTCCGGGGACTCCACCGCGGCGAGGGTCCCCTCCCGGACGGAGGCCGTGAGCCGGCCGATCACGTCCTGCGGCATGGCGGGCAGCTCCGTCACCGGCACCGTGTCGGAGGCGATGACGTCGGCGAGGACGCGGCCCGCGCCGGACGGCGACGGCGCCGCCGGGTCGCCGGCGAGCACCAGATGCGTGCCGTCCATGCAGGCCTCGACGAGCGCGGCCGCGCGCTCGACGTCGAGGGTGCCGGCCTCCGCCACGACGACGAGGTCGGCCTCGAGCGGACGGTCCTCCCCGCGGGAGTAACCGCCCGGCCCCGGCTCCAGCAGCAGGTGCAGGGACCGGGCTCCGCCGAGCGCCTGCGCGCCCCGGTCCGTCGGAGCGGTGACGATCACGCCGGGGACGTCGCGCAGGCCCCGCAGCGCCTCCTCCACCGCCTCCGGCGCCCCCGCCAGCACGCTGACGCCGCTCTCGAACACCGCCGCCGGGACGCCGTCGGCGGCCGGCAGTGGGTCGGCCGTGGCGGTCAGCCGCGCCAGGCCCTCGGCGACCGTCTCCTCCGCGGTGGTGAGGCGGGCCAGGCCGAGCAGTTCGCTCTCGGACGCCTCGTCCATCACCGCGGCGATCTCCCCGGCGGCGATGGACGCGCGCAGCGCCTCCACGGCGTCGCCCGGGTCGAAGGCCTCCAGGGCCGACAGGACCGCCTTCGCGGCGGTGACCGTGTGGCCGTCGCCCGCGGCCCGCAACAGCAGGTGCGCGGCGAGCGCCGCCGTGCGGCGCGGATCGTGCGGCCCGGCCTCCCCGCCGAGCAGCCGGCGGGCGAAGAAGTCGGCCTGTTCGGGCCGTACGCCGGGGATCTCCATCAGCCGCCACGGGTCGTCGCGCAGGGTCTTGGCGGCGGCCTCGCCGAGGCGGGCCAGCGCCTCGGGCGCGAGGCGGGCCGGAACGTCGGTGGCCGCGAAGAGCTCGGCCACCTCTGAGAGGGGGCCGGAGAAGGTCTCAGTCATCGCTCGCTCACTTTAGTGCCGTCGCCGCCGGCGATGGGCCCGGATGATCCGTACGGTGGGGGAGGACGGCGTACGATCGTTCCAGCGACGCCGGCTGGACCCGGGTCGGCCCATCGGGCGTACGACCGCTCATGGGCGAGCGGGCGGACCGGAATGGAACTCGGCCAGCTCCCATCGGACGCCCGCGTAGGCGTCACTCGGATGAGACGTCGTCGAGCGCGTCGCGGATCTCGGCCGGCAGGGCGACCTCCTCGGCCTTGAGGATCGCGGCCAGCTGGACGGCCGTGCGCGCCCCGATGATCGGGGCGGCCACGCCGGGCCGGTCGCGCACCCAGCTGAGCGCGACGGCCAGTGGCGACACGCCGAGTCCCTCGGCGGCCGTGGACACCGACTCGACGATCTGAGCGCCCCGCTCGCTCAGGTAGGGCTGCACGAACTCGGCGTAGTGCGGGGTCGCCGCCCGTGAGTCGGCCGGGATGCCGGTGCGGTACTTGCCGGTGAGCACCCCGCGGCCGAGCGGCGAGCAGGGGAGCACACCGACGCCGAGCTCGGCCGCCGCGGGCAGCACGTCGTCCTCGATGTCGCGCCGCAGCAGGGAGTACTCCACCTGCGTGGAGACGATGGGCGTGCGGCCCGGCCAGGCCTTCTGCCAGGTCGCCGCGCGGGCGAGCTCCCACGCGGCGAAGTGCGACACGCCCACGTAGCGCGCCCGGCCGGAGCCGACGGCGTCGTCGAGGGCGGACAGCGTCTCCTCGAGCGGGGTGTGCGCGTCGTATGCGTGCAGCTGCCAGAGGTCCACGTGGTCGACGCCCAGCCGCTCGAGGGAGTCGTCGAGGGCGCGCAGCAGGTGACGCCGTGAGGCGTCGCGCATGCCGTCCACGGTGAGCACGGCCTTCGTGGCGATCACCAGGTCGTCACGGGCGACGACCTGGCCGATGAGCGCGCCGAGCACCCGCTCGCTCTCGCCGCCGCAGTAGACGTCCGCGGTGTCGACCAGGGTGCCGCCCGCCTCGACGAAGGCGGTGAGCTGGGCGGCGGCGTCCTCGACCTCGGTGTCCCCGCCCCACGTCATCGTTCCGAGGCCGAGGCGGGAAACGGCCAGCCCGCTCCGGCCGAGGTGACGCTGTTCCATGCCTGCGGAGCGTATCGGCAGTCAGCGGCTTCGTCCGCACTCGGGACACGCCCACCCACGGGACGTCCCAGGACCGTCGCGGCACTAGGCTGCCATCGTCATTCGGCGATCCCGCGCCGGCCGGCCGGGTGTTCAAGGAGAGACCGGACTCGTGAACTTCGTGCAAGCGACCGTGTTGGGCATCGTGCAGGGCCTCACCGAGTTCCTGCCGATCTCCAGCTCGGCACATCTTCTGATCGTGCCGCGGCTGCTCGGCTGGAAGGACCCGGGTGCGGCGTTCACGGCGGTCATCCAGCTCGGCACGATGCTCGCTGTCCTGCTCTTCTTCTGGAAGGACATCGTCCGCATCATCGGCACGTGGTTCCGCAGCCTCTTCGACAAGGAGCTGCGCGGCCACCTCGACGCGCGGATGGGGTGGTACGTCGGGCTCGGCACTATCCCGGTCTCGGTCGTCGGCCTGGCGTTCAACCATCTGATCGAGGGCCCGGCCCGCAACCTCTGGATCAACGCGGCCTCGCTCGTCATCATGGGCCTGGTGATGATGGTCGCCGAGTGGGCTGGTCGGCAGAAGCTCGAGGTCGGCGACCTGAACATGCGCGACGGCCTCATCATCGGCGGCTTCCAGTGCCTCGCGCTGATCCCCGGGTCCTCGCGGTCGGGCTCCACCATCACCGGCGGCCTGTTCCTCGGCTACACCCGCGAGGCCGCGGCGCGCTACTCCTTCCTGCTGTCCATCCCGGCGGTGGTCCTGTCGGGCCTGTTCGAGCTGCGTAAGGTGAGCGACGGCGGCCTGCCGATCGCCGGCACGGCCGTCGCCACCGTCGTGTCGTTCGTGGTCGGGTACGCCTCGATCGCCTGGCTGCTGAAGTTCCTGGTCCGCCACTCGACGCTGCTGTTCACCTACTACCGCGTGGCGCTCGGCGGCGTCCTGATCGGCCTGCTCGCCGCCGGGGCGATCACCGCGACCTGAGCGGGGTCAGAGCCAGCCGCTCTTGCGGAACCAGCGGTACAGCCCGGCGCAGACCCCCAGGATCAGCAGGAGCGCCGCCGGATAGCCCCACCAGTCCTGCAGCTCCGGCATGTACTTGAAGTTCATCCCGTACACGCCGGTGACCATCGTGGGCACGGCCAGGATCGCCGCCCAGGCGGAGATCTTGCGCATGTCCTCGTTCTGCTGCATGCCGACCTGGGCCAGGTGCGCGTTCAGCACGTTGGTCAGCAGCTCGCTGTGGGAGTCGACGCGTTCGTCGACGCGCAGCAGGTGGTCGAGGACGTCGCGGAAGTACTCCAGCGCGCCGTCCGGGAGCTGGATCCGGCGCTTGACGATGTCCTGCAGGACCGGGATGAGCGGGTCCTCCGCGCCGCGGAACTCCAGCACCTCGCGCTTGAGGTCGTAGATCTTCTCGGTCACCGTGACGCGCTGTGGGGAGAAGACCTCGCGCTCCAGCTCGATGATGTCGGTCTCGACCTCGTGCGCGATCGTCTCGTACCGGTCGACGATCTCGTCGAGGACCGTGTAGAGCACGGCACCGGGCCCGTAGGCCATCAGATCCGCGTCGCCCTCCAGGCGCCGGCGCACCTCCTTGAGGGGGCTGCCCTGCCCGTGCCGCACTGTGATGACGAAGTCCGCGCCGACGAACAGCATGATCTCGCCGACCTCGATGTCGGAGGTCTCGTCGACGTAGTGGAGCGTCTTCACGACGACGAACAGGATGTCGCCGTAGCGTTCGAGCTTGGGTCGCTGGTGCGCCTCGACGGCGTCCTCGATCGCCAGCGGATGGAGCTGCAGCTCGTCGGCGACGAGGTCGAACTCCTCGCGGGTCGGCTCGTGCAGGCCGATCCACATGAAGGCGTCGCCGTTCTCGCGGGCGATGTCGAGGGCGTCGCTGAGATCGCCGTCGACGGTCTGCCGCTCGCCCTTCCGGTAGATGGCGCAATCCATGATCATGGCAGCACATTGTGGCGTATCGGGGGTTAACAAATCGTCCAACAGTGCCTACCCACGGAAACGGGCGGCAAGCACCGTCCGCACTGCGACTAGAGTTCACCGCGTGGCCACACTTCTGTTGGTACGCCATGGGCTGACCGAGATGACCGGGCCGGTGCTCGCGGGCTGGACACCGGGGGTGCACCTGGACGAGCGCGGCCGGCGGCAGGTCGCCGAGCTCGCGACGCGGCTCGCGCCGGTGTCCCTGGACGTGATCGTCTCGAGTCCGCTGGAGCGCTGCCAGGAGACCGCGCGGGCGATCCTGGCCGGCCGTGACGGTCTGGGCGTCCAGACCGACGAGCGGTTCGGCGAGGTCCGGTACGGCGAGTGGACCGGTCGTCCCCTCGAGGAGCTGGCCAAGGAGGACCTCTGGAAGGTCGTCCAGGCGCACCCGAGCGCCGCCCGGTTCCCCGGCGGGGAGTCCCTGGCCGAGGCGCAGCACCGGGCCGTGTCCGCGGTCCGTGAGTGGAACGCCCGGCTCGCCCCGGAGGCCACCTACCTCGTCTGCAGCCACGGCGACATCATCAAGGCGATCGTGGCCGACGCGCTCGGTCTCCACCTGGACCAGTTCCAGCGCGTCCAGGCCGATCCGGCGGCCCTCACCGTCATCCGCTACACCGAGCTGCGCCCGTTCCTCGTCCGCCTGAACGACGTCGGCGGCCGAGTCGACGATCTTCTTGCGAAGTCGGGGCAGGACAGTGACGCAGCGGTCGGCGGCGGAGCGTAGGGTCATCCTCATGCCGGTCATCGCATACGACATGCCCGACAGGTTCGTGGCGGGCACCGTCGGCCAGCCGGGGGACCGCGCCTTCTACCTTCAGGCGCGGGACGGACGTCGCGTCACCAGTGTGGGGCTGGAGAAGTTCCAGGTGACGTTGCTGGCCGAACGCCTCGAGGAGCTCTTGGACGAGGTTCTGCGACAGGGCGGGGGCGCCCCGATGGTGCCTGCGGTCGCGCCCGTCGAGCTGCAGGACGACGAGCCCCTCGAGCAGCCGATCGAAGAGGAGTTCCGGGTCGGGACCATGGCCCTCGCCTGGGATCCGGAGGATCAGCGCGTCGTCATCGAGGCCCAGGAGATGACCGAGCGCGAGGACGACGAGGCCGACATCGGCAGCGACGACCCCGCCGTCGTGGTGCTGCGGGTGACCATCACCGCCGCCCAGGCCCGCGCGTTCGCGCAGCGGGCCCTGAAGATCGTCGCGGCGGGACGGCCGCCGTGCCCGCTGTGCGGGCTCCCGCTCGACGCCCAGGGCCACGTGTGCCCTCGGCAGAACGGCCATCTTGGCTGAGACCTCGATCCCCTGGACACTTAAGCCATGAGTCAGCCCTCCAGGTCCGGCGTCGGCGGTGACGGCGCACTGACGCCCGCGGACACCGAGGCCGCCCTCCGCCTTCTGCAGCACGGCGACATGACCATCGAAGGGCGACTCGTCGCGGCCAGCAACGCGACGCTGTACTGCTCGATCACGCACGACGACCTGCGGGCCAACTGCGTCTACAAGCCCGTGTCCGGCGAGCGCCCGCTGTGGGACTTCCCCGACGGCACCCTGGCCGGCCGTGAGGTCGCCGCCTATCTGGTCTCCGAGGAGATGGGCTGGCAGGTCGTGCCGCCGACCGTGCACCGAGACGGACCCTTCGGGCCCGGCATGGTGCAGTTGTGGATCGAGCACGACACCGACGTCGACCTGCTGGCGCTGTCGCGCGGCGACGACCCGGCCGTGCGGCGCATGGCCGTCTTCGACGCGGTCGTCAACAACGCCGACCGGAAGATCGGCCACCTCCTGCCGATCCGGAGCGGCCACGTCTACGGCTGCGACCACGGGGTGTGCTTCTCCGCCGAGTACAAACTCCGCACCGTGCTCTGGCAGTGGCGGGGCAAGACCCTTACCTCCGAGGCCGTCGAGGCCCTGCAGCGGCTGCGCCGTGCCTTCACCCGGAACGGCTTCGCCCGCCGGCTGTCCGCGCTGCTGACCGGCGAGGAGATCGAGGCGATCCACGGCCGGATCGAGCTCATGCTCAAACACCGGATCCACCCCTACCCGCCGGAGGACTGGCCCGCCATCCCGTGGCCGCCCCTCTAGGCCCACGGGGCGCGAGGACGGACGGCGGCTACTGGGGTGAGCCGGTCGGGCTGGGTGAGTCGCGCACGGGGCCCGGCGCTCCGGCCTTCGTCCAGCCCTGAGCGAGGAACCCGAAGGCGTCCGGGAGGACGCTGCGCACGTAGTCCCAGTCGTGCTCGCCGGGGCGCACATCGAGCACCGCCGGTACCCCCGCGGTGTCGAGCAGCTTCTTGAACCGCTGCGGCTCACCCTTGACGACGTCGTTGTCCTCGCTCTCGGCGGCGGACAGGAAGATCCTCAGCCGCCGGGCGGTGGCGAGGTTCTGGTCCGGCCGGTTCGCGGCGATGACGGCGTCCTTCTCGGCGAACATGTGCGACGGGTCGTCGACGTGGAAGTAGCCGGAGATCGAGGTCACCGAGCCGAACACGTCGGGGTGCCGCAGCGCGAGGTTCATCGAGCCGTACCCGCCCATGGAGAAGCCGCCGATGGCGCGGTGCGCGGCGTCACGGTGATGCCGGCCCTCGACGGCGGGGATCACTTCGTTGAGCAGCCGGTCCTCGATCCGGTCGGACCCGTCGACGGCGTTCGCCCATTCGGTGTCGTCATGGTGGCTGCCGTTGCCGTCCGGCACCGCCAGCACGAACGGCGTGCCCCCGTGGGCGACGTACGCCGCGACCTGCCGGGCGAGCCCCTCGTCATCGACCAGGGTCTTGGGGTCGCTGGGCACGCCGTGCAGGAAGTACAGGACGGGCAGTTTGCGCGTCTCCGGCACGTCCGGACGCCACACGTACACCCCGTACGCCCTGTGGTCGGCCGGGTCGGTGACCTGGATCTGCGTCAGCCCCGGGCGCGCCGGGGACGGGGTGTCGACGTCGGCCGGACGGCGGGTGTCGGCCGCGCCGTGGTGCAGGCCCACGGTGACGGTCACGTACGCGAGCGCGAGCGCCAGCGCGAGTGTTCCCGCCCACACGGAAAGGCCCACCAGCGGCGGGCGACGGCGTTTCCTACGGTGTTTCGACACGAAGTGGACTCAGACCTGGGGGAGGGGGCAGGCGCAACCAGACTTCCATATCGCCGATGGACCAGCAGTTATTCCACGCCACATGGGCGACTCTTTACCCTTTGCCCGCGAGGCGGAACCGTGTCCGGGTTTAAGAATGATCGTCCGTGGGCCGAACCTGCTCGACGGCCCGCCCGGCCGCTGCGGTTAGGCTGCTGGGTATGCGATCGTGGCCCGCCCCCAAGGTCCCCAGCCTGGCCGAACACGGCCTTCCCGCCCCCGGCGACGTCCGGCTGAGCGTCTACGACTCGGCCGCCGGTGCCGTACGCCCCACCGATCCCGGCCCGACCGCGCGGATGTACGTCTGCGGCATCACGCCCTACGACGCGACCCATCTCGGTCACGCCGCGACCTACCTCGCGTTCGACCTGGTGAACCGCGTGTGGCGCGACACCCGGCACGACGTCCACTACGTGCAGAACACCACCGACGTCGACGACCCCCTGCTCGAGCGTGCCGGGCAGACCGGGGAGGACTGGCGGGTGCTGGCCGAGCGGGAGATCGCGCTGTTCCGCGACGACATGACCGCCCTGCGCGTGCTTCCTCCCCGTGAGTACGTCGGTGCCGTCGAGTCGATCCCGCTGATCGTCGAGTTCATCGACCGGCTCCGGGCCAAGGGCGCGACGTACGAGCTGGACGGCGACGTGTACTTCCCGGTCTCCGCCGACCCGTCGTTCGGATCGGTGAGCGGCCTGTCGTCGAAGCAGATGCTGCCGCTGTTCGCCGAGCGCGGCGGCGATCCCGGCCGCAAGGGCAAGAAGGACCCCCTGGACGCCCTCCTGTGGCAGGCCGAGCGCCCCGGCGAGCCGGCCTGGGACTCCCCGTTCGGGCGGGGCCGGCCCGGCTGGCACGTCGAGTGCTCGGCGATCTCCGTGCACAACCTCGGCATGGCCTTCGACATCGAGGGCGGCGGCTCGGACCTGGTCTTCCCCCACCACGAGATGGGCGCCTCCCACGCCGAGGTCGCCACGGGGGAGCGCCCGCACGCCAAGGCGTACGTCCACGCGGGCATGGTCGCCCTGGACGGCGAGAAGATGTCCAAGTCGCGCGGCAATCTCGTCTTCGTGTCGCGCCTGCGTGCCGACGGCACCGACCCGATGGCCATCCGGCTCGCGCTGCTCGACCACCACTACCGGTCCGACTGGGAGTGGACCGCGGACGACCTGACCCGCGCTCAGGCACGCCTGGCCCGCTGGCGGGAGGCGGTCCTGCTGCCGGCGGCGCCCCCGGCGGCCGACGTCGTGGGCCGGGTCCGGCGGCACCTCGCCGACGACCTCGACGCGCCCGCGGCGCTCCTCGCCGTCGACCGCTGGGCCGACCACGCCCTCGACGTCACCGACGAGGACCGGGAGGCGGACGCCGCCGCGCCCGGGCTGGTCCGTGCCGCCCTCGACGCGCTCCTCGGCATCGAACTGTGACGCTCACCCGGCGAGGCCCGCGCCTCGCCGGGTGCTCTTCGGCTGTCCGGGTGCTCTTCGGCTATTCGGAGTCGCCGCGGCGACGGAGGTAGCGCTCGAACTCCCGGGCGATCGCGTCGCCGCTGGCCTCCGGAAGCTCGGTGGCGTCCTTCTGCTCCTCGAGGGCGCGGACGTACTCCGCGACCTCCGAGTCCTGCTCGGCCAGCTCGTTGACGCCGTTCTCCCAGGCCCGCGCCTGTTCGGGCAGCTCGCCGAGGGACACCGAGATGTCGAGGATGTCCTCGACCCACCGCAGCAGCGCCAGCGTCGCCTTCGGGGACGGCGGCTGCGCCACGTAGTGCGGCACCGCGGCCCACAGGGAGACCGTTTCGAGGTCGGCGTTCGCGCAGGCGTCCTGCAGCACGCCCAGGATGCCCGTCGGACCCTCGTACCGGGCCGGCTCGAGTCGCATCCGCTTGGCCAGGCCGGTGTCGGAGGAGGCCGCGGTCACCGGCACGGGACGGGTGTGCGGGGCGTCGGCCAGCAGCGCGCCGAGCAGCACGACGGTCTCGGCGCCCAGCTCGAGCATGATGCCGACCACGTCCCGGCAGAACGCCCGCCAGCGCATGTTCGGCTCGATGCCGTGGATCAGCACCACGTCACGGTCGGAGCCCGGCAGCTTGGCCACCGACAGGCGGGTCGTCGGCCAGCTGATGCGCCGGGTCTGCCCGTCGACCATCTCGACGGTGGGCCGCGTCACCTGGAAGTCGTAGTAGTCGTCCGGGTCGAGCGCCGCCAGCGGGGTGGCACCCCAGCTCTCCTCCAGGTGGGTTATCACTCCGCTCGCCGCTTCGCCGGCGTCGTTCCACCCTTCGAAGGCGGCGATCACCACCGGCTCGACGAGCTCCGGCACATCGTCGAGCTCGACCACGCGCTGCCTCCCCATCGACGTCCGATAAACGACATCTCCAGCCTATGTCCTGTACGCGCCCTGGCGTCCCCTTGAGATCACGTCAGGTTCCACGGCGGCCGTCACCGGCCGTCGGTCGTGCGGACGATGAGGACGTCGCAGGGGGCGCGGTGGGACAGGTTCGCCGGCACGGAACCCAGTATCCGGCCCGCGAGGCTGTTCAGCCCGCGGTTGCCGACGACGATCAGGTCGGCGTGGCGGTCGCCGGCCAGTTCGACCAGGGTGTCGACGGCGTCGCCCTCGACGGCGACCTCGTCGATGTCGCGGGCGCCGGCGGCGACGGCCCGCTCGCGGGCGGCGCGCAGCGCGTCGTCGGCGGGCGTGGAGCCCTCGACCTTGTAGGCGAGGTCGCCGAGCCGGTCGGCGGCGTGCTGACGCTCGCGGGCGGGCATCGGGTGGTAGGCGCAGGCGAGGACCAGCGTCGCACCGGCGTCGGCCGCGATCCGCGCCGCGGCCTCGACCGCCCGGAACGAGGATGTGGAACCGTCGGTGCCGACGAGGACGGTGCTGTACGAACCCACGGGCCCTCCTAGGTTTGATCCGTAAGTCACAACGCGCCTCGACCGTAACGGTTACGGAACGCACGCGGGCGGAGACGTCGATCACGTTCGGCCGGGCGGCGGCCCGGGGCGCGCACGATCGGGCCCGGGCGGGCCGCCGATAGGCTAGGGGCCCATGAGTGCGACGCCAGAGACCCTTCGCCAGGCCCTCCGTGACCGTGTCGTCGTGGCCGACGGCGGCATGGGGACGATGCTCCAGGCGGCGGGTCCGACCCTCGACGACTTCGAGGGCCACGAGGGCTGCAACGAGATCCTCAACGTGACCCGCCCCGACATCGTGCGCCGGGTGCACGCGGAGTACTTCGCCGCCGGTGTCGACTGCGTCGAGACCAACACCTTCGGAGCCAATCTCGCCAACCTCGGCGAGTACGGCATCAGCGAGCGCATCGAGGAGCTGTCGGAGGCCGGAGCGCGGATCGCGTGCGAGGTCGCCGCGGAGCTGTCGACGCCCGGCCGGCCGCGCTGGGTCCTGGGCTCGATGGGCCCCGGCACGAAGCTGCCGACGCTCGGCCATGTGCCGTTCGCCGAGCTGCGCGACGCGTACGAGCGCAACGCCGCCGGCCTGATCGAGGGCGGCGCGCACGCCCTCATCATCGAGACCTGCCAGGACGTGCTGCAGGCCAAGGCGGCCATCATCGGCGCCAAGCGGGCGATCGCCAAGGCCGGCGCCGGCACGGTCCTCATCGGGCAGGTCACCATCGAGCAGAACGGCGCGATGCTGCTCGGCTCGGAGATCGGTGCGGCGCTGACCGCCCTGGAGCCCCTCCAACTCGACGTCATCGGCCTCAACTGCGCGACCGGCCCGGCCGAGATGAGCGAGCACCTGCGCTACCTCGCCCGGCACTCCACCACCGCGCTGTCCTGCATGCCCAACGCCGGGCTGCCCGAGCTGACCTCCGACGGCGCGTTCTACCCGCTGACGCCGGAGGAGCTGGCCGACGCGCACGACACCTTCACCCGGGAGTTCGGCCTGTCGCTGGTCGGCGGCTGCTGCGGCACCACCCCCGAGCACCTGCGCCACGTCGTGGAGAGGGTCCGGGGGCGGGAGGTCGCCGCCCGCCGGCCGCGGCCGGAGGCCGGCGCCGCCTCGCTCTACCAGCACGTGCCGTTCCGGCAGGACACCTCCTACCTGGCGATCGGCGAGCGCACCAACGCCAACGGCTCCAAGGCGTTCCGGGAGGCGATGCTGGAGGGCCGCTGGGACGACTGCGTCAAGATCGCCCGCGACCAGGCCCGCGACGGCGCCCACCTGCTCGACCTGTGCGTCGACTACGTCGGCCGCGACGGCGTCGCCGACATGAAGGAGCTGGCGTTCCGGTTCGCCACCGCCTCCACCCTGCCGATCGTGCTCGACTCGACGGAGCCGCCGGTGATCCAGGCCGGGCTGGAGATGCTGGGCGGCCGCGCCGTGATCAACTCGGTCAACTACGAGGACGGCGACGGCCCGGAGTCCCGCACCGCCCGGCTCATGCCGGTCGTCAAGGAGCACGGCGCCGCGGTCATCGCCCTGACGATCGACGAGGAGGGCCAGGCCCGTACGGCGGAGTGGAAGGCCCGGGTCGCCGACCGGCTGATCGCGGACCTGACCGGCACGTGGGGCATGCGGCCCGAGGACATCATCATCGACTGCCTGACGTTCACCATCGGCACCGGCCAGGAGGAGTCGCGGCGCGACGCCGTCGAGACGATCGACGCGATCCGCGAGATCAAGCACCGCCACCCGACCGTCCAGACCACGCTCGGCCTGTCCAACGTCTCCTTCGGCCTCAACCCGGCCGCCCGCATCGTCCTCAACTCCGTCTTCCTCAACGAGTGCGCCAACGCGGGCCTGGACTCCGCGATCGTGCACGCCTCCAAGATCCTCCCGGTGGCGCGGATCCCCGACGAGCAGCGCCAGGTGGCACTCGACCTCGTCTACGACCGGCGCCGGGACGGCTACGACCCGCTGCAGCGGTTCCTGGAGTTGTTCGAGGGCGTGGACGCCGCCGCGATGCGCGCTGACCGGGCCGCCGAGCTGGCCGGCCTGCCGCTGTGGGAGCGGTTGAAGCGCCGCATCATCGACGGCGAGCTGGACGGGCTGAACGCCGACCTGGACGAGGCCTTGGGCGGGCGACCGGCCCTGGAGATCGTCAACGACGTGCTGCTCGACGGCATGAAGACCGTGGGCGAGCTGTTCGGCTCCGGCGAGATGCAGCTGCCGTTCGTGCTGCAGTCCGCCGAGGTGATGAAGACCGCCGTGGCCTACCTCGAGCCGCACATGGAGAAGAGCGACGAGGGCGGCAAAGGCCGGATCGTGCTGGCCACCGTCAAGGGCGACGTCCACGACATCGGCAAGAACCTGGTCGACATCATCCTGTCCAACAACGGCTACGAGGTGATCAACCTCGGGATCAAGCAGCCGATGTCGGCGATCCTCGACGCGGCCAAGGAAAACCGCGCCGACGTGATCGGCATGTCCGGCCTCCTGGTCAAGTCCACGGTGATCATGAAGGAGAACCTCGAGGAGCTGAACTCCCGGGGGCTCGCCGACCGTTGGCCCGTGCTGCTCGGCGGCGCGGCGCTGACCCGCGCCTACGTCGAGCAGGACCTCGCCGAGCTGTTCGAGGGGGAGGTCCGCTACGCCCGGGACGCCTTCGAAGGGCTCCGGCTCATGGACGCGGCCATGGCGGTCAAGCGCGGCGAGGAGGGCGCGGCGCTGCCGCCGCTTCGCCGCCGCCGCGTCACCGGCGGCGCGAAGCTCAAGGTCACCGAGCCGGAGGACATGCCGCAGCGCTCAGACGTGGCCACCGACAACAAGGTCCCCGAGCCGCCGTTCTGGGGCGACCGGGTCGTCAAGGGCGTCCCGATGGCCGACTACGCAGCCTTCCTCGACGAGCGCGCCACCTTTTTGGGGCAGTGGGGTCTGCGCGGATCGCGCGGCGGCGACGGCCCCTCGTACGAGGAGCTCGTGGAGGCCGAGGGGCGGCCCCGGCTGCGGGCGTGGCTGGACCGCATCCAGACCGAGGGGCTCGTCGAGGCCGGCGTCGTGTACGGCTACTTCCCGTGCGTGAGTGAGGGCGACGACGTGGTCGTGCTGGACACCGACGGGTCCGAGCGCACCCGCTTCGCCTTCCCCCGGCAGCGGCGTGACCGGCACCTGTGCCTCGCCGACTTCTTCCGGCCCCGCGCGTCCGGGGAGACCGACGTGATCGGCTTCCAACTCGTGACGGTCGGCCCGAAGATCAGCAAGGCCACCCAGGAGCTGTTCGAGAAGAACGCCTACCGCGACTACCTCGAGCTGCACGGCCTGTCGGTGCAGCTCGCCGAGGCGCTCGCCGAGTACTGGCACACCCGCGTCCGCTCGGAGCTGGGATTCGGCGGCGAGGACCCCGGCGACCTCGAGGAGTTCTTCAAGCTCGGCTACCGGGGCGCGCGCTTCTCGCTCGGGTACGGCGCCTGCCCCGACCTCGAGGACCGCGCCAAGATCGTCGAGCTGCTGCGGCCGGACCGCATCGGCGTGACGCTGTCGGAGGAGTTCCAGCTCGTCCCCGAGCAGTCCACCGACGCGATCGTCGTGCACCACCCGGAGGCCAAGTACTTCAACACTTGATGTACACCTGAGCCCCACCGTTCCGTTTCCCGATGCGGTGTCCGCCGCGGGTACCCTTCGTTGCCCCATTTCACGGGGGCTGAAGGAGATGGTGCGGGTGTTGCAGGCGGTCCTGTTCGACATGGACGGGTTGCTGCTCGACTCCGAGCGGCTCTGGCTGGAGGCCGAGGCCGAGGTGATGGCCTGGCTCGGCGGGTCGTGGGGGCCGGAGCACCAGGAGTTCCTGGTCGGCGGCTCGCTCGACCGCACGGTCGCCTACATGCTGGAGCTGACCGATACACCCGCCGCCCCCGAAGATGTCGGCCGCAGGCTGCTCGACGCGATGGCCGGACGGCTGCGCGCCGACGTCCCGATGATGCCGGGCGCCCGCGACCTGCTCGACGAGGTCCGCGCCGCCGGCCTGCCGTCCGCGCTGGTCTCCTCCACCCACCGCGCGCTGATGGAGTACGCCCTCGACGGCCTGGGCCGCGACAGCTTCACCGTGACGGTCGCCGGGGACGAGGTGAGCCGCACGAAGCCGCATCCTGAGCCGTACCTCGCCGCGACCCGCCTCCTGGACGTCGACCCGCGCCGCTGCGTCGCCCTGGAGGACTCGCTCAACGGCGCGACCAGCGGCGCGGCGGCCGGCTGCCACGTCGTCGCGGTGCCCAGCGTGGTGCCGATCGACGAGGCGCCGCGCCGTACGGTCGTGACCTCCCTGCGCGAGATCGACCTGGAGCGCCTCCGGACCCTGATCTGACCGGCCGTCTCAGGGATCGCCCCGGGTCATGCCGGGGGAGTACCCGGAACGGTCCCGGAGGAGGAGTGCCAGACGCGTCATGACGTGTCACGATGGAGAGGTCACGACAGGGGTCGGGGTGAGGCCTGGCCGGTCCGGCGGCGTTCGCCCGCGCCGGAAGGGTCGCCCCCGCAGCGGTGAGGTGCGTCAATGAGCGATGTCCTTCTGTTCACGATCAGCCTGGCGGCCACGGTGCTGGGCCTGCTGGGCAGCTGGGGTGCCTATCGCAGGCGCGGGGCCGCCTCGGGCATGCGGGGCGCCGCCTGGTCCATGGTGCCGATGGGCGCCTATCTCACCGGCCTGACCAAGTTCCTGGCCGATCTGGCGTTCAGCCCGGTCAAGTGGGTCGGAGTGGCCCTGTTCGGGCTCGGCGCGCTCCTCTATGTCGCCTCGGGCGTCATGCTGCGCAAGGGCTCCCCGGCCGAGGACGAGGCCGGTCGCAAGAGCGCTCCCAAGGCGCCCAAGAGCGCTCCCAAGGCGCCCAAGAGCGCGTCCAGGGGCGCGACGAAGGGTGAGCTCGAGAGCCGTCGGACGGCTCCGGGATCGGCCGTCGACCCGGACCTCGCGGAGATCGAGCAGATTTTGAAGAACCGCGGTATCAGCTGATGACCTGCGAAGATATGAAAAGAGGGTGACGCTCCGCGTCCGCCGGCTCACGCCTCCGCAGATCACATCTGCCCTTGATGACGACGAGATCACAATCGAGACACGGGTACTAGCGCGAGGCTGCTCACGGGCGTGAGAGTCATTCAGGAGAAGGTAAGTTCCCTCTCCGATGGGCCGTAAAGGTCGGAGTTTTCCTGCTCAGGGACTTCGTGACGGTCCTGTGATGCATGCGGCCGAACGTGGGAGGTACCTGTCGTGACCGCACCGATCGAGGTCACCGGATCGGAGCTCGAGGCACAGCCCGATGCCGTCCTCGGTGGCGCGCGCAAGATCGAGGGGCGCTCGCTCGGTCAGATCGCGCTGATGCGGCTGCGGCGCGACAAGCTCGCGATCACCGGCGGCGTCGTGGTGGTCCTGCTGATCCTCATGGCGATCCTGGCCCCGCTGCTGAGCTCCTGGTTCGGGCACCCACCGAGCCAGTTCCACCAGGACCAGATCGACCCGAACCTCCAGCGCCCGCTGCACGGCCCGTGGCACTCGGGGATCAGCGGGAAGTTCCCGCTCGGCGTCGAGCCGACCAACGGCCGGGACATCTTCAGCCGCATCGTCTACGGCGCCCGCATCTCCCTGCTCATCGCCTTCCTGGCCACGCTCCTGTCCGTGGTGATCGGGACCGTCCTCGGCATGGTCGCCGGCTACTTCGGCGGCTGGGTCGACACGATCATCGCCCGGGCGATGGACGTCTTCCTCGCCTTTCCGATCCTGCTGTTCGCCATCGCGCTCGGCGGCGTCGTGCAGGGCAAGGCGTTCGGGCTGTCCGGCAACGGGCTGCGCATCGCCCTACTGATCTTCGTCATCGGCTTCTTCAACTGGGCCTACATCGGCCGGATCATCCGGGGCCAGACCCTGTCGCTGCGCGAGCGGGAGTTCGTCGACGCCGCGCGGGCGATGGGAGCGCGCGCCCCGTACATCCTGTTCCGTGAGCTGCTGCCGAACCTCGTCGCCCCGATTCTGGTGTACTCCACGCTGCTGATCCCGACGAACATCCTGTTCGAGGCGGCGCTGTCCTATCTCGGCGTGGGCGTCAACGAGCCCACGCCCACCTGGGGCGGCATGCTCTCCCAAGCGGTACCGATCTACTCGCTCGACCCCTGGTTCATGATCGTGCCCGGTGTCGCGATCTTCGTGACGGTGCTCGCGTTCAACCTGTTCGGCGACGGTCTCCGCGACGCTCTGGACCCGCGGACCCGCTGACCATTCGCTTTCCCCAAGAAATGTCCCACAAGGAGGAACGTAGCCAAATGAGGAGATCAATCCCTCTCGTCGCGACGGGGCTCGCGGCGACCCTCGCCCTGGCCGCCTGCGGCGGCGGGAGCGGTGGTTCAAGCGGGAGCAGCAGCGGTGACGGCTCGTTCAATGCCGGCCTGACGCGGGTCGTGAACCCGTCCACCAAGACGGGTGGCACGCTGCACCTGGCCAACGCGGGCGACTGGGACAACGTCGACCCGGCCGACACCTACTACGCGTTCTCGTGGAACTTCGCGCGGTTCTACGGACGGACGCTGATGATGTTCAAGTCCGTACCGGGCAAGGACGGCCTCCAGCTGACCCCCGACCTCGCGCAGGGCCCGGGCCAGCACAGCGCCGACCTGAAGACCTGGACGTACAAGCTCAAGCCGGGCATCAAGTACGAAGATGGCACGCCGATCAAGGCGCAGGACATCAAGTACGACATCGAGCGGTCGCTGGACAAGAAGACCTTCCCGAACGGTCCGACGTACTTCAACGACTACCTCGACACGCAGGGCTACACCTCGCCCTACAACGACAAGACCCCGGGCAAGCTGGGCCTGAAGGCCGTCGAGACGCCGGACGACTCGACGATCATCTTCCACCTGAAGAAGCCGTTCGGCGCGTTCGACTACTTCGCGATGCTGCCGTCCACGATGCCGGTGCCGCCGGCCAAGGACACGGGCGCGAACTACAAGCAGCACGTCGTCGCCACCGGCCCGTACAAGTTCGAGAGCTACACGCCGAACAAGTCGATCGTGCTGGTCCGCAACACCAACTGGGACCCGAGCACCGACCCGAACCGCAAGCAGCTGCCCGACCGGGTCGAGGTCCAGCTCGGCATCAACGCCGACGACGTCGACAACCGCCTCATCAACGGGACCCTGCAGAGCGACGTGCAGAGCACGGGCGTTCAGGCGGCCGCCGCCGGCCGGATCCAGTCGCAGCCGCGACTGAAGAAGAACGCCGACGCCGCCCCGACGGCCCGCCTCTGGTACGTCGCGGTCTCCGGTGACGTCGCGCCGTTCAACAACATCCACTGCCGCAAGGCGATCGAGTACGCGGCCGACAAGCAGGCCATGCAGACCGCCTTCGGTGGCCCGCTCTCGGGCGGCGACATCGCCACCCACCTGATCATGCCGGTGCTGCCGGGCAGCAAGGACATGAACCCGTACCCGTCCGGCGCGGACAACCACGGCGACGTCGCCAAGGCCAAGCAGGAGCTCGCGGCCTGCGGCCAGCCGAACGGCTTCAAGACCTCCATCAGCGCCCGCACCGAGCGGACCAAGGAGGTCAACGCCGCGCTCGCGCTGCAGCAGAGCCTCGCGAAGGTCGGCATCCAGGCGGACATCAAGAAGTACCCGCAGGGCGACTACTTCAAGCTGTACGCCGGTAAGCCGGAGTACGTGAAGAAGAACGGCCTCGGCCTGATGATGATGGCGTGGGCCGCGGACTGGCCCGAGGGCTTCGGCTACCTGTCCCAGATCGTCGACAGCCGCGTCATCCGTGACGCCGGCAACACCAACCTCGGCGTCAAGGACCCCGAGGTCGACAAGACGCTGGACAAGGCCGTGGTCACCGCCGACACGAACGCCCGGAACGACCTGTGGGCCCAGATCGACGCCAAGGTCATGGACGACGCCTACATCGTGCCGTTCCTCAACGTGAAGGGCCTGATGTACCGGCCGCCGTCCGCGAAGAACGCGTTCATCAACCAGGGCCTCAACGGCGAGTACGACTTCGTCCAGATGGGCGTGAAGTAACTTCTCATCCCTAGAAGGCAGGTGAAGGCCGTCGGTGGCCGGGCACTGTGGTCACATTCCTCATCCGGCGTCTGCTCGCCGCGATCGCGTTGCTCGTCATCGTGAGCATGGTGACGTTCGCGATCTTCTTCCTCGTGCCGAGGCTGACCGGGGCCACCACCTCGGACCTCGCGTCCCGGTACGTCGGCAAGAGCGCAGGTCCGCAGGCGATCCACGAGGTCGAGATACGGCTCGGGCTGAACAAGCCGCTGGCGGTCCAGTACTGGAACTTCGTCAAGGGGATCGTCGTCGGCGCCCACTATGACGCCGGCCCCTCGAAGGTCTGGTGCGGGCCGCCGTGCTTCGGCTACTCCTTCATCAACCAGACGCCGGTCTGGCCGACGCTGCTCGACCGTGCTCCGATCACGCTCTGGCTCGCGGCCGGCGCGGCGATCATCTGGCTGCTGTTCGGCGTCTCGGCGGGCGTCGTGTCCGCGCTGAAGCGGGGCACGGTCGTCGACCGTCTCTCGATGGGCCTCGCGCTGGCCGGAGTGTCGCTGCCGATCTACTTCACCGGCCTGCTGTCACTCGCGATCTTCCGCGACAAGCTCGAATGGTTCCCCGACGCCGGGACCTACGTCGGATTCACCGACAATCCGCTCCAGTGGGCGTCGAACATGGCCCTGCCCTGGGTCACCCTCGCCTTCCTCCAGGCGGCGTTGTACGCCCGGCTCACCCGGGCGGGAATGCTCGAGACGATGGGGGAGGACTACATCCGGACGGCACGCGCCAAGGGCCTGCCCGAGCGCACCGTGATCGTCCGGCACGCGCTGCGGGCCACCCTCACCCCGGTGCTGACCATCTTCGGCCTGGACCTGGGCATGCTGCTCGGCGGCGCGGTGCTCACCGAGAGCACCTTCTCCCTGCCCGGGCTGGGCAAGTTCGCCATCGACTCGATCAGGAACAACGACCTCCCGAGCGTGCTCGGCGTGGTCATGCTCGGTGCGTTCTTCATCGTGCTGGCCAACCTCATCGTGGACGTCCTGTACGCGGTGATCGACCCGAGGGTGAGGCTGTCGTGACCGAGGACCAGACCGCCGCCCCGGCGGCGCCCCGGGCCTTCCTGGAGGTCCGGGACCTGCGCATCCACTTCCCGACCGACGACGGCCTGGTCAAGTCCGTCGACGGGCTGTCGTTCAGTCTCGAACGCGGCCGCACGCTCGGCATCGTCGGCGAGTCCGGCTCGGGCAAGAGCGTCACCAGCCTCGGCCTGCTCGGCCTGCACAACCGCCGCAACGCCAAGGTGTCGGGCGAGATCTGGCTGGACGGTGAGGAGGTCGTCGGCTCCTCCCCGGAGCAGGTCCGCCGCATGCGCGGCCGGAAGATGGCGATGATCTTCCAGGACCCGCTGTCGTCGATGCACCCCCTCTACACGATCGGCGCCCAGATCATCGAGGCGTACCGGATCCACAACAACGTCAGCAAGGAGGTCGCGCGCAAGCACGCGATCGACATGCTGGGCCGGGTCGGCATCCCGCAGCCGGACCGGCGCGTCGACGACTACCCGCACCAGTTCTCCGGCGGCATGCGGCAGCGCGCGATGATCGCCATGGCGCTGTCCTGCGACCCCGAGCTGCTCATCGCCGACGAGCCCACCACGGCGCTCGACGTGACGGTGCAGGCGCAGATCCTCGACCTGATCCGTGACCTGCAGGAGGAGTTCGACTCCGCCGTCATCATGATCACCCATGACCTGGGCGTGGTCGCCGAGCTGTCCGACGACATCCTCGTGATGTACGGCGGACGGTGCGTGGAGTACGGCTCGGCCGAGGACATCTTCCACCGGCCCGAACACCCCTACACCTGGGGCCTGCTCGGCTCGATGCCGCGTCTGGACCGCGACCGGTCCGAGCGGCTGCTGCCCATCAAGGGCTCTCCGCCCAGCCTCATCAACGTTCCGGTGGGCTGCGCGTTCAGCCCGCGCTGTGCCTACGCTGAGCTCAACGAGGGCCGCAGCGAGACCGAGCGGCCGGAGCTGAGCGAGATCGCGCCGGGCCACCGGGTCGCCTGCCACCTCGCCCGGGAGGACCGGCGGCGCATCTGGAACGACGAGATCCGGCCGAGGCTTTGAGCAACAGCGGCGGCCGCGCGGCGCCGGCGGTCGACGGACGGCACCGGCCCGAGGGCCGGAGTGAACTGGAGAGACAGTGACTACACCCGACAGCGAGGTCGTGGCGGAGCAGCGGCCGGCCGACGACGGCGACGCGCTGCTGGAGGTCCGTGGGCTGCGCAAGCACTTCCCGGTGACCCGCGGCGCGGTGATCAAGCGCCAGGTGGGCGCGGTCAAGGCGGTCGACGGCATCGACTTCACGGTGCGCCCGGGCGAGACGCTCGGCCTGGTGGGGGAGTCCGGTTGCGGCAAGACCACCACCGGACGGATGATCACTCGTCTGCTCGAGCCGTCGGACGGCCAGATCATCTTCGAGGGCCAGGACATCACCCACGTCTCCCAGGGGAAGATGCGGCCGCTGCGGCGCGACCTGCAGATGATCTTCCAGGATCCGTACTCGTCGCTGAACCCGCGCAAGACCGTCGGCTCGATCATCGGTGCGCCGTTCCGGCTTCAGGGCATCGAGACCGAGAGCGGCGTGAAGCGGGCCGTCCAGGATCTCCTCGAGGTCGTCGGGCTCAACCCCGAGCACTACAACCGCTACCCGCACGAGTTCTCCGGCGGTCAGCGCCAGCGCATCGGCATCGCCCGCACCCTCGCCCTGCGGCCCAAGCTCATCGTCGCGGACGAGCCGGTCTCCGCGCTCGACGTGTCGATCCAGGCGCAGGTGGTCAACCTCCTGGAGGACCTGCAGGAGGAGTTCAACCTCACCTACGTCGTCATCGCCCACGACCTGTCGGTGGTGCGCCACATCTCCGACCGGGTCGGCGTGATGTACCTCGGCAAGATGGTCGAGATGTCCGACGGCAAGGGCCTGTACGAGAGCCCGATGCATCCCTACACCGTCGCGCTGCTGTCGGCGGTCCCGATCCCCGACCCGACCAAGCGCAAGGGCCGCGAGCGCGTCCGGCTGCAGGGCGACGTGCCCAGCCCGCTCAACCCGCCGCCGGCCTGCCGATTCCACACGCGGTGCTGGAAGGCACAGGAGATCTGCGGCAAGGTCGAGCCGCCGCTGGTCGAGATCCTTCCCGGGCATCGCGTCGCCTGCCACTTCCCGGAGAACGCGCCGGAGGGCGCGGGCGCGAAGGTCACCAAGGCGGCCGAGGAGGCCGGCCTCGCCGAATAGGGCGACCAACGGAACGCACGCCCGCCCCCGCGCCGCCGACGGCGCGGGGGCGGGCGTTTTCGCGCTCTGCCGCCAGGCGGCGGCACGCGGCGCGCGGCCGTTAGGCGGCGGTACGGAGTGCCGGGTCCTCAGGCGGCGGTACGCGGTGCCCGGCCGTTTTCGCGTGAAGGTGGCGAAGCTCTCACGGCATGCGCTTGGTGCAAACATGCACTCGTTGCAATGATTTACCCGTGAGAGGTAGATTCGCGGCCTGCGCCGTCCTCCTCGTGCTCGGCGTCGCCTCCTGCGGCGGCGGGCGGACCACCGCGCGCCCCGGCACGTCGTACGACCAGGCGTCGTCCCGGGTCGTACGCCCGTCGACGGCCCGCGGTGGCACCCTGCGCCTGGCCGTCACCGACGCCCCGGTCTCCCTCGACCCCGGCGACATCGGCCTGGCGTATGAGGCGGACCTCGCCCGCCTGTACGCGCGTTCCCTCGTCACCTACGCGCCGGTGCCCGGAGCGGCGGGCCTGCGCCTCGTGCCGGACCTGGCCGAGGGCCTCGGGCGGCCGAGCGACGGCGGCCGGACCTGGACGTACCGGCTGCGGCGCGGCCTCACGTACGAGGACGGCGCCCCCGTCCGGGCCCGCGACGTCAAGTACGCCGTCGCCCGCAGCGGCTACACGGCCGAGCTCACCGGCGGGCCCCGCGACCTGCGCGAGGCGCTCACCGGTACTTACTGGGGGCCCTATCTCGACCGCGATCTGGACCACTTCACCGGCGTCACCACCCCGGACGACCGTACGGTGGTGTTCCATCTGCGACGTTCGGACTTCGACTTCGACCAGCTGGCGGCGAGCCCGCAGACCGCGCCCGTGCCCCCGGCGAAGGACACCCGGCTCGCGTACGAGAAGCACCCCCTGTCGACCGGGCCCTACCGTTTCGCGCGGCACGACGTCGGCACGGGCTTCACGCTCGTGCGCAACCCGCACTGGCACGACGACCCGAACCGCGCGGCCCTGCCCGACCGCATCGAGGTGACCGAGAGGGTCGCCGCCGCCGACCTCGACGCCCGGCTGCGCGCCGGGTCCCTCGACGCCGACCTGGCCGGTGCCGGGGTCCAGCCGGAGACGCGCACCGCGATCCTCGCCTCGCCTGTGGCGAGAGCACGGGCAGACGACCCGCTGACCGGGCTGGTGCGCTACGCCGCGCTGTCGACCGGCGTCGGACCGTTCGGCGACGTCCACTGCCGCCGCGCCGTCCAGTACGCCGTCGACCGGTCCGCGATCCAGCGCGCCTACGGCGGCCCCGCCGTGGCCGCCCCGGCCACGAACGTGCTGCCGCCCACCGTCACCGGGTACCGGCCCGCCGACCCGTACCCCCGCGACCTCGCGCAGGCCCGGCGGGAGCTTCAGGCGTGCGGTCACCCCGGCGGATTCACCACGGGCATCGCCGTACGCGGGGACCGATCGGGCGACGTCGCCGCCGCCCAGGCCCTGCGCCGGTCCCTGGCGGACGTCGGCATCGGCGCCCAGGTCACCACCCTGTCGGCGTTCCAGTGGGGGAGCACCGCCGGGTCGCCCGCTTACGTCCACCGGCACGGCCTCGGCATCCTCATCGACGCCTGGGCCGCGAACCGGCCCACCGGTGAGGCCTTCCTGCGGCCCCTGACCGGCGCCCTCGCGAAGGTCAACAACCCGAACCTCATGGAACTGCGCGACCCGCGCGTCGACCGGATCCTGACCGAGGGCGCCGGGATCTCCGACGACCGGCGCCGGGCGGACACGTGGGCCGAGGCCGACCGCGCCGTCATGGAGTCGGCCGCCTTCGTGCCCCTCTTCGCCGAGAAGACCGTGCTGTACCGGCCGGACACCCTCACCGGCGTCTACGTCCATCCGGCCTACGGGACGTACGACTACGCCGCGCTCGGCCTGCGGCCCGGCCCCCGGACGACGGCGTCCCCCTGACCGGACACGGCGGTCAGGGGGACGGCACGGACTCACTCGAAGGCGATCGCCTTCAGCACGTCCATGCGGGAGGCCCGCCAGGCCGGCCAGAACGCCGCGAGAACGCCGATGATCGCCGCCAGGACGACGTAGCCGACCAGTGTGGAGACCGGCACGCTCAGGACGTTCACGCCCTGGTCGCTGACCGCCCGCTGCACGCCGATCCCGAAGATCACGCCGATGCCGATGCCGAGCACGGCGCCGAACAGCGCGATCAGCACCGACTCCAGGCGGATCATCCGGCGTGTCTGCCGGCGGCTGGTACCGATGGCCCGCAGCAACCCGATCTCCCGCGTCCGCTCGATCACCGACAGCGCCAGGGTGTTGATGATCCCGAGCCCGGCGATGATGATCGACAGCGCCAGCAGCACCGTCAGCAGCGTCACGAACTGGTCGACGCTCTTCTGGACGCTCTTCTTCACGTCCGACTGATCCTGCACCTGCAGGTCGGGGAAGGCGCTCAGCGCCCTCTCGATGCCCTTCTTCGTGGCGGCGTCGGCCTTCGTCGTCTTGATCATCAGGCCGGTGCCCGTCGGACGGTCCGTATGCGCCAGGTAGGCCGGCAGCGCCAGCACCCGCGAACCCAGGAGCGGATTCTTGGCGTACACGCCGGCGACCCGTACCGAGGCGGTCTTACCGTCGGGGAAGCGGACGGGGATCGTCGAACCCACCTGAAGATGGTCGGAGGTGGCGGTCGGCTCGGCCACCAGCAGACCGTCGTCGCCGAGCTCCGCCGAGCCGGACACCAGCGACAGCTTGGCCGTCCGCTTCAGGTCGTCGGGGCGGTCGGTGGCCAGGAACGACTGCGCCTTCTTCCCGACCGCGAACCGGCCGGCGTACAGCGCCGTGACCAGCTCGACCCCGGGCACGGACCGCACCGCCTGCGCGGGCTCCGCCGGGCTGAACGCCCGCGCCGTCGCGGAGACCATGTAGTCGGCGGCGAAGCTCTTGTCGACCTGCCGGGAGATCGACGCCTTCGCCGACGCGCTCATCACGTTGATCCCGCTGACCAGCGCCAGCCCGATCATCAGCGCCGACGCGGTCGCCGCCGTACGGCGCGGGTTGCGCAGGGCGTTCTGCTTCGCCAGGCGGCCCGGCGTGCGGAACACCCGCGGGTAGACCGCGCCGACCACCTTCACGACCGGGCGCGCGATCACCGGCGCGAGCATCGCCACGCCGAGGAAGACCAGCGCCAGGCCCACGCCCAGCAGCACCAGCCCCGACCCGCCGAGCCCGAGCCCGGCGAACACGACACCGGCCACGGTCAGCAGCGACCCGATCAGCACGCGGATCCGCAGCGACCGCTGGGGCATGGCGACGTCGTCGCGCATCGCGGCGACCGGCGGGATCTTCGCCGCCCGGCGGGCGGGGAAGTAGGCCGCCACGACCGTGACCACCATGCCGATCGCGTACGACCAGACCACCGGCTTGTAGGTGAAGGCCAGCCCGCCGGAGAAGTCGGCGCCGAGCGCCTTGAACAGCTGCCGCAGCAGCAGCGCGAGGCCCACGCCGGCGGCCAGGCCCATCGTCGAGCCGACGAACCCGACGCCGATCGCCTCGCCGAGCACCGCGCGGGTGACCTGCCGGCGCGAGGCGCCCACGGCGCGCAGCAGCGCCAGCTCGCGGGAGCGCTGGGCCACCAGCATCGAGAAGGTGTTGAAGATGATGAACGCGCCGACGAAGATCGAGATCACCGCGAACACCAGCAGGAACGTCCGGATGAACGACAGGATGCGCCCGACTTCGCTCTTGTTCTCGTCGCGCATCTTCGTGCCGGTGATCGCCTCGTAGTCCGGCGACGGCAGCACCTGCTGGATCCGGTCGCGCAGCGCCGTCTCGGAGACGCCGCCCTGCGCGGCCACGGTGATGTCGCTGAACCGTCCCGGCTTCAGCAGCAGCCGCTGCGCGGTGCGCTGGTCGAAGGCCGTGACCGTGGCGCCCATGAGGTTGCCGGAGTCGACGACCCCGACGACCGTGACGGTCTGCGGCGGCCCCTGGACGATGACGCGGGTCTGATCCCCGACCTTCAGGCCGGCCTTGGCGGCCGCCTTGTCGTCGATGGCGACCTCGCCCGGGCCAGCCGGGCCGCGCCCCGCCTTCAGCGGGAAGTCCTTGTTGGCCGGGTCCCAGTCGGTGCCCAGCTGCGGCGCCCCGGACCCGCCGACCACCTTGCCGTTCCTACCGACGATGGCGGCGAAGCCGCCCACCGAGCCGTGCACCCGTGCCACGCCCGGCACCTTGGCGATGGTCGTGACCAGGGACCCGGGGAGGGTCGGCGCCTCGGCGCCGTTCTGGCCGTCCCCGCCGTCGACGACCTTCTTCGGCCGGACCTGCACGGCGACGCCCTTGCCGGTCTTGGAGAACAGCTGGTCGAACTGGCGGCTCATCGTGTCGGTGAACACCAGGGTGCCGGCGACGAACGCCACCCCGAGCACGACCGCGAACGCCGTCAGCGCCAGGCGCAGCTTGTGCGCGACCAGGTTGCGCACGGTGACCTTGAGTATCACCGGGAGCCGACCCCCGGCAGCTCGAAGCCCTTCATGCGCTCCAGGACCTTCTCCGCGGTCGGATCCGCCATCTGGTCGACGAGGCGCCCGTCGGCGAGGAACAGCACCAGATCCGAGTAGGCCGCGGCCACCGGGTCGTGCGTCACCATGACGACCGTCTGGCCCATCTCCCGCACCGCGTTGCGCAGGAATGACAGGACCTCCGCGCCCGAACGGGAGTCCAGGTTGCCGGTCGGCTCGTCCGCGAAGATGATCTCCGGGCGGCCGACCAGGGCACGGGCGCACGCGACCCGCTGCTGCTGACCGCCGGACAGCTCGCTCGGCCGGTGCTTCAGCCGCTCACGCAACCCGATCGTGTCGATGACGGTGTCCAGCCACGCCTGGTCCGGCTTACGGCCGGCGATGTCCAGCGGCAGCGTGATGTTCTCCAGCGCCGTCAATGTCGGCACGAGGTTGAACGCCTGGAAGATGAACCCGATCCGGTCCCGCCGCAGCCGCGTCAGGCGCTTGTCGTCCAGCCGGGTCAGGTCGACGTCGCCGATGAACACCCGCCCGGCGCTCACCGAGTCCAGACCCGCCATGCAGTGCATGAGGGTCGACTTTCCCGAACCGGACGGCCCCATGATCGCGGTGAACCGTCCCGCGGGCAGATCCACCGACACCTCGTTCAGCGCGACGACCTTCGCGTCACCCCGGCCGTACTCCTTGGTGATCCGCTCGACGCGCGCGGCCGGCGCGGCGACGACGGGACCGGGCGGACCGCCGGTCATGGGGGAGGGGATATCGGTCACGGAGGAGGCTCCCTGCTCGCATGTCGGGGGTGTCGCAGATGAGACTAGGACGCGGCGCGAACGGTTTCGTCGGCCCTGCGAACGGGAGCATGGTTCCACCCCCAGGCGGAGCGATCCGGCGGTCTCCTCCTGCGGGAGGAGACCCTCTCGGGGGGGGGGCGACCTCGGGGGGGCGACCTCGGGGGAGCGGACCCGCTCTATCCCTGGCCCGGCTGGGTGAGGCCCGTCTCGTAGGCGAACACGACGGCCTGCACGCGGTCGCGCAGCCCCAGCTTGGCGAGAAGGTTGCCCACGTGGGTCTTCACCGTCGTCTCGCTGACCACCAGCTCCGCCGCGATCTCCGCGTTCGACAGCCCCCGGGCGACGTGCCGCAGCACCTCCAGCTCCCGCTCGGTGAGCATCCGCAGCCCGCGCGGCGGCGCCGTCTCCCGCACGGCCGGCAGCCGCGTCGCGAACTTGTCCAGCAGCCGCCGCGTCACGCTCGGCGCGACGATCGCGTCACCGGCCGCCACGATCCGGATCGCGGCCACCAGATCCTCCGGCGGCGCGTCCTTCAGCAGGAACCCGCTGGCCCCCGCCCGAACCGCCTCGACGACGTACTCGTCCAGGTCGAACGTGGTCAGGATCAGCACCCGCGGATCGTGCGTCGCCGCGCCCTCCCGGACGATCCGCCGCGTCGCCTCGATCCCGTCGACGCCCGGCATCCGGATGTCCATCAGGACCACCTCCGGCAGGAGCGTCCGCGTGAGCTCCACGGCCTGCGCGCCGTCGCCGGCGTCGCCCACCACCGCGATATCCGGCTCCCCCTCGAGGATGAGCCGGAAGCCGGTGCGCAGCAACGGCTGATCGTCGACGAGGAGCACCCTGATCGTCACCTAGACCTCCAACGGGAAACGGGCGCGGACCTCGAAGCCACCGCCGGAGCGGGGCCCGATCCGCAGATCGCCACCATAAAGGGCGACACGTTCGCGCATGCCCACCAGCCCATGCCCACGGCTGCCGTTGGGCTGCCCGAGCCCGGCCGCCAGCCCCCGGCCGTCGTCCTCCACCTCCACCGTCAGGTGGCGGTCGGTGAAGTGAATGCGCACCCACGCCCGCGCCTGCGGGCCGGCGTGCTTCAGCGTATTGGTCAGCGCCTCCTGGATCAGCCGGAACGCCGCGAGGTCGACGCCCGGCGACAGCGACCGGCTCTCCCCCTCGATCCACAGCTGCACCTGCAGCCCCGTCTCCCGCAGGTGATCCACCAGCTCGCCGACGTCGCTCACCCCCGGCTGCGGCGACAGCTCCCCGCGCACCGGCTCGGCCTCCGTCCGCAGGACGCCCACCACCCGCCGCATCTCGCCCAGCGCCGTACGCCCCATCTGCTCGATCGTCGTCAGCGCGTCCCGTACGGCCTCCGGATCCCGTTCGAGGATCCGCCGCGCCGCACCCGCCTGCACGGTCATCACGCTGACGTGATGGGCCACCACGTCGTGCAGTTCCCGCGCGATGCGCGAACGCTCCTCCGTACGCGCCGCCCGCGAGTCGGCCTCCCGCGCGCGTTCCAGCCGCCGTGCCCGGGCCTCGAGCTCGTCCAGGTACGCCCGGCGCAGCCGCAGGCTCCGCCCCAGCCACCAGACGCCGATGAACAGGATCGAGTTGGTCACCGTCGGCCAGAAGTCGGCGCCCAGCGAGATCAGCATCCCGATCAACGCCATCAGCGTCGCAGTCCCGGCCGGAAGGCTCGTCGCCAGCCCGCGATGCGCCGCGACCGTGTACGTGGAGATGAGCAGGGCCACCGCGGGCGCCGAGATGTCGTACCCCGTCGCCGTCAGCGCCACGCACGCGCCCGTCGAGAACGCCAGCACCACGACCGGGGCCCGCCGCCGCACCGTGAGGGACAGCAGGGCCATGGCGTCCAGCGCGAGGCTGAAGGCGTCCGGCCGCGTCCCCGACGCGCCGTTGTCTCCCTGAAGCGTGGCCGCGGCCAGGAAAGCCGCCGCCAGAAGAACGGACATCACCGCATCCGCCATGATCGGATGCGCCTCCAGCCACGCGCGGCGACCACGGATGAGCTCGGACACACCCACACGTTAGGGCGTGTGGCCGGATGTGGTCCCCTCCTGCGCGCGGATCCCGTCTCCTCCTGCGGGATGAGGTCACCCGTCCCCCGGGGCGTTCCAGACCATCAGGTTCTGCAACAGCTCGGCCTGCTCCATCGCGTCGTCGAGCGCGTTGTGCGTGTGCGGCCGCCGGGACAGCAGGTGACGCGGCATCCTCCCCTTGACCGACCGGGTCACCGTCTCCCCGGACCTGGCGGCGTACAGCGTCTTGAGGTCCAGGAAACGCGAGTGCCCGAACGGCGACCCCGTTTCGGCGAATCTCACGAAGTACCAGTAGAGGAACATCCAGTCGAAGCCGAGCGGATAGGCCACGAACACCGGCTTGCCGCCCTCCGCCGCCGCGACCGCCCGCACCCAGCTCGCCGCCGCCGACATCGCCGCCGCCGGATCACGGCCCTCCCGCAGCAGGCGATCGCGGTCCAGCCCGCTGACGGCCAGCGCATCCGCGTCGTACTCGTCACTGATCGGACGCAGCTCGGCGTAGAACGTCGTCGCCTCCGGATCCCGGCGCGCGAACGTCCTGCCGTCGTACGTCGCCGCGACCACAAGCCCGAAGCTGATCATCGAGTACGGGCCGGGGATCGGACCGTCGGCCTCGACATCGGCGGAGATGTACACGTCGGGAGCAGGCCGGCTGAGCGATCGGAGTGTCTGGTTCCTGCTCATACCAGCCGATCATGCCGGTCACCGGGCGCCCGGGCACCCGATTTTCCGGCCACCGGCCGTCACACGTCGTCGCGTGGATCTCGCGGGGACACCTCGTCCCGCAGCGCCGCCGCCCCCGCGGGCGCGGCCGGCAGCGGCGGCGGCTCACCCCCGAACGAGGGGCAGCGCTGCTGATGGTCGCACCAGTCGCACAGCCGGCTCTTGCGCGGCCGCCACTCACCGGAATCCATCGCCCGGCGGATCGCCTGCCACAGCGCGTCGACCTTCCGCTCGGTCGCCCGCAGGTCGGCCTCGTCCGGGGAGTAGCGCAGGACCTCGCCGTTGCCGAGATACATCAGCTGCAGCAGCCGCGGCACCGTGCCGCGCAGCCGCCACAGCACCAGCGCGTAGAACTTCATCTGGAACAGCGCCCGCGCCTCGAAGTCCGCGCTCGGCGCCCGGCCCGTCTTGTAGTCGACGACCCGCACCTCGCCGGTCGGAGCGACGTCGAGCCGGTCGATGTAGCCCCGCAGCTGCAGCCCCGAATCCAGGACCGTCTCCACGTACAGCTCACGGCTCGCCGGCTCCAGCCGCCGCGGATCCTCCAGCGCGAAGTAGCGCTCGACCATCGTCCGCGCCTCCGCCAGCCACTCGGCGCGGGCCGCCTCGTCGTCCGCGCCGCCCTCACCGCCCTCGCCGTCGAAGAGCGTCGCCAGCTCCGGCTCCTCGGCCAGCAGCCGATCCCACTCCGGCCCCAGCAGCTCCAGCGCCGCCGCCGGCGTCCGCCCCGCCGCCGGGATGTCGTACAGCCGCTCCAGCACCGCGTGCACGAGCGTGCCGCGCACGGCCGCCGGACTCGGCCGCTCCGGGATCCGGTCGATCACCCGGAAGCGGTACAGCAACGGGCACGTCATGAAATCACCCGCCCGCGACGGGGACAACGTGCCGATCACGCTGGCGTCGCCGCCCGAACGGGCCGCGTCGGTCTCGATCGCCGTCATGCCCGCAACCCTAGGGGAGACCTGCGACAGAATCGGGCCGGAACCGCGCCTCACGACCGTAGGGCGTGTCTGACAAATCCGCCGTCCGGCAGCGCGGATTTGTCAGACACGGCCTTAGGCCGCCTTGACGACCCGCCGCGTACCATTCCGAACGTGGCAGACAGCACCCCCCGCGACGGCGAACGCCCCACCCGCCCGGGAATCCTCATGGGTCGGCCGTTCGGCATTCCGGTGTACGTCTCGCCGACCTGGTTCATCGTCGCGATCATCATCACGGTGATGTTCGAGCCCACCGCGCTGCGCATCGTCAACCGGCCGGAGAGCTTCCTCGTCGCCTTCACCTACGCCGTGCTGCTGTACGCGTCCGTGCTCGTCCACGAGCTCAGCCACTCCGTCGTCGCCCGGAGATTCGGCCTCCCCGTGCGCGCCATCACGCTCCACATCCTCGGCGGCGTCTCCGAGATCGAACGCGAGCCCCGCACCCCCGGCCGTGAGTTCGCCGTCGCGGCCGCCGGCCCGATCCTGTCCCTCGCCCTGGCCGCCGGCGGCTTCGCCGCCCTCCACCTCGCCACGCTGCCCCCGGTCGGCGAACTGCTTCTCGAGGCGCTCACCGTCGCCAACCTCATCGTCGGCGTCTTCAACCTCCTGCCCGGGCTGCCCCTCGACGGAGGCCGCATCGTCCGCGCCGGCGTGTGGAAGATCACCGGACGGCAGCGCACCGCCACCGTCACGGCCGGCTGGATCGGCCGTGGCGTCGCCATCGCCGTCCTCGCCGCCAGCGCCGGCATGTCCGTCACCGGCGGCAACCACTGGCTCACCGTGCTGTGGGGCGCCCTCGTCGCCTCCTTCATCTGGATGGGCGCCGGCGAGGCCATCCGCGTCGCCGAGCTGCGCGAGCGCATCCCCCTCCTCAACGCCCGCGCCCTCGCCCGCCGCGCCGTCCGCGTCCCCCAGGACCTGCCCCTCGCCGAGGCCATCCGCCGTGCCCGCGAGGCCCGCGCCGGCGCCATCGTCGTCGTCGAACCGGACGGCGCCCCGATCGGCATCGTCAGCGAGAGCGCCGTCAACGCCACACCCGAACACCGCCGCCCCTGGGTCGACGCCGCCGCCGTCACCCGCACACTCGACCCCGATCTCATCCTGCCCGCCGACATCGCCGGCGAGGACCTCCTCGCCGCCGTCCAGCGCGCCCCCGCCACCGAATATCTCCTCGTCGAACCCACCGGGGAGATGTACGGCGTGCTCGCCACCGAGGACGTCAGCCGTACGGTCGCGAGGCCGTAGCCTTAGAACATGACCGAACCCTCCATCGCCGGCTCCCGCATGCCCAAGGTCCCGCACGGACCGTTCCGTCCCGGCGACCGGGTTCAGCTCACCGACCCCAAGGGCCGCATCAACACCATCACCCTCCAGACCGGCAAGCTCTACCACAGCCACAAGGGCTCCATCCCGCACGACGAGATCATCGGCAGCCCCGAAGGCACCGTCTTCCGCTCCTCCGGTGGCACCGAGTACCTCGCCTTCCGCCCCCTCCTCTCGGACCACACTCTGCGCATGCCGCGCGGCGCCGCCGTCGTCTACCCCAAGGACGCCGCCCAGATCCTCGCCGCCGCCGACATCTTCCCCGGCGCCCGCGTCGTCGAGGCCGGCGTCGGCTCCGGCGCCCTCACCTGCTGGCTCCTGCGCGCCGTCGGCGAGCACGGCCACGTCTCCTCCTACGAGCGCCGCGCCGACTTCGCCGGCATCGCCCGCGCCAACGTCGAGGGCTACTTCGGCGGCCCGCACCCCGCCTGGAGCCTCACCGTCGGCTCCCTCGAGGACGTCCTCGCCGACACCGACGTCGACCGCGTCGTCCTCGACATGCTCGCCCCCTGGGAATGCCTCGACGCCGTCGCCAAGGCGCTCGTCCCCGGCGGCATGGTCTGCGCCTACGTCGCCACCACCACCCAGCTCTCCCGCGTCGTCGAGGCCCTCCGCGAGCACGGCACCTTCGCCGAGCCGTACGCCTTCGAGACCCTCGTCCGCTCCTGGCACGTCGAAGGCCTCGCCGTACGCCCCGACCACCGCATGGTCGGCCACACCGGATTCCTCGCCACCGCGCGGCGCCTCGCCGACGGCGTCCGCCCCCCGGCGCGCCGCCGGCGCCCCGCCAAGGGCGCCTACGCCGACGCCGAGACGACGCCCCGCGACGCCGAGACGACGCCCCGCGAAGCCGAGACGACGCCCCGGGTACCCGCCGCCGAACCCGATCTGTCCGGAGAGTGACGAGAATCTCTCCACCCCGAACGGCCCTGTCCGAACGCGAGGACTTGCGCGGTTCGGCCCCCGAAGCGATCTTTTTGTCCTAGACCGGGGGCTTCCACCGCAGGTCCTTCACCTCACAGACCTGCCACTTCATCCAGAACATGGTTCCCACGCCACGACACGAGTACCCATGGGCCAGGTTACGGAGGCGCTCGGGATAGGTAGGGTTTCAGGTAGGTCGTCGTCTCTGCCTGAGGAGGTGACGAGCGTGGCCGCTCGTGACGATGCCGGGGCGCGTAAGGCGCAGCACGAAAAGGAGGTCCGCGACCTCCAGACGCAGGTCTCCTTCCTGGAGGAGGAGATCTCCGTGCTGCGCCGCAAGCTCGCGGAGTCCCCCCGACAAGTTCGTGTACTCGAAGAGCGCCTTCACGAGGCGCAGGCAAGCCTGGCCGCGGTAACGGGCCAGAACGAACGTCTCGTGGCGACTCTCAAGGAAGCCCGAGAGCAGATCATCGCCCTGAAGGAGGAGGTCGACCGGCTCGCGCAGCCACCGTCGGCCTTCGGAACGTTCCTCGCCGCGCGCGAGGACGGCACGGTCGACATCTTCACCGGCGGACGCAAGCTGCGGGTGAACGTCAGTCCGGGCATTGAGATCGACGAGTTGCAGCGTGGCCAGGAGGTCATGCTCAACGAGGCGCTCAATGTCGTCGCCGCGCTCGAGTTCGAGACGCAGGGCGAGGTCGTCATGCTGAAGGAGGCCTTCGAAGACGGCGAACGCGCCCTTGTGATCGCCCACGCCGACGAAGAACGTATCGTCAAGCTGGCCGAGCCCCTGCGCGGAGTGTCCCTGCGCGCCGGCGACTCGCTCATGCTCGACACCCGATCCGGATACGCCTACGAGAAGATCCACAAGGCGGAGGTCGAGGAGCTCGTCCTCGAAGAGGTCCCCGACATCTCCTACCAGGAGATCGGCGGGCTCGGACCGCAGATCGAGCAGATCCGCGACGCCGTCGAGCTGCCCTACCTCCACGCCGACCTGTTCCGCGAGCACCAGCTCCGCCCCCCGAAGGGAGTCCTGCTGTACGGCCCGCCCGGCTGCGGCAAGACCCTCATCGCCAAGGCGGTCGCCAACTCCCTCGCCAAGCAGGTCGCCGAGAAGACCGGAGCCGAGGGGAAGAGCTTCTTCCTCAACATCAAGGGCCCCGAGCTGCTCAACAAGTACGTCGGCGAGACCGAGCGGCACATCCGCCTCGTCTTCCAGCGGGCCCGCGAGAAGGCCTCTGCGGGTACCCCCGTGATCGTGTTCTTCGACGAGATGGACTCCATCTTCCGCACCCGCGGATCAGGTGTCTCATCCGACGTCGAGAACACCATCGTCCCCCAGCTGCTGTCGGAGATCGACGGCGTCGAGGGCCTGGAGAACGTCATCGTCATCGGTGCCTCCAACCGGGAGGACATGATCGACCCGGCGATCCTCCGTCCCGGCCGACTCGACGTGAAGATCAAGATCGAGCGTCCCGACGCCGAAGCGGCCAAGGACATCTTCTCCAAGTACATCCTCACCGGCCTGCCGCTCCACCCCGACGACCTGAAGGAGCACGGCAACTCGGCGGACGCCACCGTCGACGCGATGATCCAGCGGGTCGTCGAGCGGATGTACAGCGAGACCGAGGAGAACCGCTTCCTGGAGGTCACCTACGCCAACGGTGACAAGGAGGTCCTGTACTTCAAGGACTTCAACTCCGGCGCGATGATCCAGAACATCGTCGACCGGGCCAAGAAGATGGCCATCAAGGACTTCCTCGACCACGGTCAGAAGGGCATGCGGGTCACCCACCTTCTCGCCGCCTGCGTCGACGAGTTCAGCGAGAACGAGGACCTGCCCAACACCACCAACCCCGACGACTGGGCCCGCATCTCCGGGAAGAAGGGCGAGCGGATCGTGTACATCCGCACCCTCGTCTCCGGAAAGCAGGGCACGGAGGCCGGGCGTTCGATCGACACCGTCGCGAACACCGGGCAGTACCTCTGACCCAGCACCACCCCGTGGCGGCCGGAACACCCGTTCCGGCCGCCACGCGGCATTTCCAGCACCCGTACGGCCCCGGACAGCGCCGTGCCCGGCTTCCCCGACGCGCGCCGCACCCGGAAGCCCTGTGCCCGGCACACGTACGCGCCGCAGCCCACAGCCCGTGCCCCGGCCACATCCGGACCGTGGCGCATCCGGCAGCGCCGCACTGTGTCCTGCCGGGGAGCGCCGCACCCCACCGCGTCAGACACGCCCACGGCCCCGTACGCGGCCGCGACGGCGGCTTCGGACTTCCTTCATCCTCCCCATCCTCCCGGTCCGCCGGCCGTCCCAGCGGGCCTGTGATGACCGCTTGCGGGCATCCCCGACCTGCCCTCACGACGCGTTTCGCATCACGATCCCGCCGCGCCGCGCTGGACCGCGGCCATCGCGCACTAGGCTCAGACGTATGAGCGTGCGGCGGGTGATGGGTATCGAGACCGAGTACGGCATTTCCGTGCCCGGTCAGCCAGGGGCCAACGCGATGGTGACCTCCTCACAGGTCGTCAACGCGTACCTCGCGGCATCGGCGGCGAAGGCCAGGCGGGCGCGGTGGGACTTCGAGGAGGAGAACCCTCTCCGCGACGCCCGCGGCTTCGACCTGGCGCGGGAGGTCGCCGACCCCTCCCAGCTCACCGACGAGGACCTCGGGCTGGCCAACGTCATCCTGACCAACGGCGCCCGCCTCTACGTCGACCACGCCCACCCGGAGTACTCCACGCCCGAGTGCACCAACCCCCGGGACGCCGTGATCTGGGACAAGGCCGGAGAGCGCGTCATGGCCGACGCCGCCGCCCGGGCCGCCCGGGTGCCGGGCACCCACCCCATCCAGCTCTACAAGAACAACACCGACAACAAGGGCGCCTCCTACGGCTGCCACGAGAACTACCTCATGCGCCGGGAGACCCCGTTCTCCGACATCGTCCGGCACCTCACGCCGTTCTTCGTCACCCGGCAGGTGGTCTGCGGCGCCGGCCGGGTCGGCATCGGCGTGGACGGCCGTGGCGACGGCTTCCAGATCAGCCAGCGGGCCGACTTCTTCGAGGTCGAGGTCGGCCTCGAGACCACCCTCAAGCGTCCCATCATCAACACCCGTGACGAGCCGCACGCCGACCCGGAGAAGTACCGCCGGCTGCACGTCATCATCGGCGACGCGAACATGAGCGAGGTCTCCACCTACCTCAAGCTCGGCACGACGGGCCTGGTCCTCGCCATGATCGAGGACGGCTTCCTCACCGTCGACCTGTCGGTGGACATGCCGGTCGCCACCCTGCGGGCGATCTCCCACGACCCGAGCTGCAAGCACCTGCTCACGCTGCGCGACGGCCGCAAGATGACCGCCGTCCAGTTGCAGATGGAGTACCTCGAGCAGTCCCGCAAGTACGTCGAGGACCGCTTCGGCAGCGACGTCGACGACCTGACCACCGACATCCTCGCCCGCTGGGAGTCGGTCCTGCAGCGGCTCGGTGAGGACCCGATGCAGCTGTCCCGCGAGCTCGACTGGGTCGCCAAGCTCGAGCTCCTCGAGGGCTACCGCAGCCGCGACGGGCTCGACTGGTCCCACCCGCGCCTGCAGCTCGTAGACCTGCAGTACTCCGACGTCCGCGCCGAGCGCGGCCTGTACAACCGTCTCGCCGCCCGCGGGCGCATGGAGCGCATCATCACGGACGCCGACATCGAGGCGGCGATCGAGAACCCGCCGGAGGACACCCGCGCCTACTTCCGGGGCCGGTGCCTGCGGCAGTACGCCGACTCCGTCGCGGCGGCGTCCTGGGACTCGGTCATCTTCGACGTGCCCGGCCGGGAGTCTCTGCAGCGGGTCCCGACGCTCGAGCCGCTGCGCGGCACCAAGGCGCACGTCGGGTCGCTCCTGGACCGCTGCCGCACCGCCGCCGACCTCGTGACCGCCCTCACCGGCGAATGACCCGCACGCCCGCCCGTACGCCCTCCTAGGACGCGTACGGGCGGTCGTATGAGCGGGTGGCGGCTGTGATCGCTGCACAGTTGTGACGGCTATGCCCGTTTCGCGGAGATCGCCACCGGCGATAACGGCGTCAGAAGACCAACCGTCGATCGGCGTGGCACACGGTGCGTGATCCACTCCATGTCGGCGGGCGACGATAGAGTCAAGGTCTCGGCACGAACGGGAGGATCACTCATGGCAACGAGGGACACGGGCGGTCAGAAGCAGACGACCCGGCGCGAGGAAGAGGTCGACGAGACCCAGGCCGCGCCCAGCGAGGACGTCCAGGAACGCCAGGAGAAACTGACCGACGACGTCGACGCAATTCTGGACGAAATCGACGAAGTTCTCGAAGAGAACGCAGAGGAATTTGTCCGTAGTTACGTACAAAAGGGCGGCCAGTGAGGATATGTCCGATTTAATCCCTCCGAACAAAAGGTGCAAAGACTGCGGAGAGGTTAAACCGGCGTCAGAGTTCTGGCGCCGGAAGCAGTCGCCTGACGGCCTCGCTCTGTACTGCAAAGAGTGCTTCGGCTTGCGAAACGCCGCCGGTTATAGAAAGAAAAGGACGATGCCACGGTCATGCGCCGAGCCGTGGATTATCTTGAGGGTCGGCTGGGGGAGCCGTACCAGCCGAAACGGGCATTGCGCCGCTCGCGAGGCGAACGGAAGAGTCGTCGCCATTACCGGCTCACCGAGAAGTACGGGATCGGAGCGGATGAGGTGGAGCTGCTGGTCGAGCGGCAGGGGGGCCTGTGCCCGATCTGCCAGGTGGCGGCCGCCGAGCACGTCGATCACGATCATTTCACGGGCGACGTGCGGGGGATTCTGTGCGCCGGTTGTAATACGGGGATGGGGCAGCTTCGCGACGACCCGTGGGTGGTGCGGAGGGCCATCGAGTACTTGACGGGTGGGTTGTTTGGGCTCCTGCTGGACGATGACGGCTGTTATGAGGTAGCCGTCGTACGCACGCGACGGTCTGAAGGCGCCGTCGAGCCCGGCGGGAGCTGGGGCGGGCCTGCACAGACGATCTGGCGCTTCTGCATGCCACGGCCGAGGGGGATTCTGAGGACCCGTGGGAGACGGACATGGTGGTCGCGGATGCGGAGCCGACCGCGTTGCGGTTTCCCCTGCTGGATCTGAGCGATCCGGGGTTCCTCGATCTCGAGGCGTTGCCGCGGGAGCCGCTGGGGGCGCCGGAGTATGTCTTGACGGCCGCTGACTGACGCGGTCGGGTTCGCCCTGGGCGGACGGGGGCAGGGATCACGCGGAATGCGCCTGACGTCGCAGTGACAGTAGGGTCTGAGTTGCGGAGGCGCATCGCATCCGTTGCCTTTGGAAGGAGTCGTGTGACGTCGCAAGGTTCCGCGCCGGGGCGTCTGCCGGGCGCGTTCATGAGCCAGGGCCCCCCGTCGTTCACCGAGTTCCTGTCGTCGTACTCGCCGGGGATGCTGCCGGGTTCGCGCGAGCTTCCGGCGGGGGTGTCGGCCGGGGACCAGATCCCGCACGGCACGACGATCGTCGCGATCACGTTCCCGGGCGGTGTGGTGATGGCGGGCGACCGGCGGGCGACCGCGGGGAATGTGATCGCTCAACGGGACATCGAGAAGGTCTACCGCGCCGACGAGTACTCCGCCGTCGCGATCGCGGGCACCGCGGGCATCGGCCTCGAGGTGGTGCGCCTGTTCCAGGTGGAGCTGGAGCACTACGAGAAGATGGAGGGCCGTACGCTCTCGCTGGAGGGCAAGGCCAACCGGCTGGCCACGATGGTCCGGGGCAACCTCGGCATGGCCCTGCAGGGGCTGGTGGTCGTGCCGTTGTTCGCCGGCTACGACGAGGACCGGGACAAGGGCCGGATCTTCAGTTACGACCCGGCCGGCGGGCGCTATGAGGAGCACGAGTTCTACAGCATCGGCTCGGGGTCGGTGTTCGCCAAGGGCGCGCTGAAGAAGCTGTTCCGGGGGGACCTGGAGGAGGAGGACGCGGTGATCGCCTCCCTTCAGGCGCTGTACGACGCGGCGGACGACGATTCGGCCACCGGCGGCCCGGATCTGGCGCGCCGCATCTTCCCGGTGGTCGCCGTGGTCACCTCCGACGGGTACCGGCGGGTGCCGGACGAAGAGGTCGGTGGTCTGGCGGAGCGGGTCGTCGAGGCGCGGATGCAATCGCCCGGCGGGCCGTCGGCTCCGCTGCTGTAACGTCCGCGATCGAGTACTGAACGAGTAGTAAGGAACGCCACCGGTGTCCATGCCGTTCTACGTGTCGCCCGAACAGCAGATGAAGGACAAGGCCGACTACGCGCGTAAGGGCATCGCGCGCGGCCGTAGCGTCGTCGTGCTGCAGTACGACGACGGCATCCTGTTCGTGGCCGACAATCCGTCCCGTGCGCTGCACAAGATCAGTGAGATCTACGACCGGATGGCGTTCGCCGCGGTCGGCAAGTACAACGAGTTCGAGAACCTCCGTCAGGCCGGTGTGCGCTATGCCGACGTCAACGGGTACATGTACGACCGCCGTGACGTGACCGCGCGGGGCCTGGCGAACGCGTACGCGACGACGCTGGGCACGGTGTTCACCGAGATGAACAAGCCGTACGAGGTCGAGTTGGTCGTCGCGGAGCTGGGTGAGGACGCGGCCTCGGACCAGATCTACCGGCTGACCTTCGACGGGTCGGTCGCCGATGAGCATGGTTACGTCGCGATGGGCGGGCAGGCCGACCAGGTCGCGGCGGCGCTGCAGGAGCACTTCGAGGAGGGGCTCACGCTGGCGCGGGCGCTTCGGCTGGGGGTGCGGGCGCTGGAGCGGCAGGACGCCGACCGGCACTTGCAGGCGGAGCAGCTCGAGGTCGCGGTGTTGGACCGGAATCGGACGCATCGGCTGTTCCGGCGGTTGCCGGCGGCGCGGATCCGGGCGCTGCTGGAGGAGGCGGAGTCCGCCGAGCCGCAGGATGAGTCGGGTTCTGAGGCGGGGGACACCGCCGCGGAGTGACGTGATGCCGCCCGTCGTGCCCTCCGGGGCGCGGCGGGCGCTCTCTTTTTATTGATCTACAACGTAAAGGCCGTGGCCTGCAGTGCTCGTTATTGTGCCTGGTCACAGGTCTGTAGGGGTGCTCCGGTCCGCCGTGGGGCGGCCCTGTCGAGCCCGCCGAGCGCCGGCCGCCGGGTGGGTTCCGCCGCAACCGTCACGTCATCCGCGTCGCGATCTCTACCGTCGGCGGCCTTCGGACGCATAGCCTTGCGGATGTGGATAGGCGCATCTTCGGGTTGGAGAACGAGTACGGCGTAACGTGCACCTTCCGAGGGCAGCGGCGGTTGTCACCCGACGAGGTGGCGCGGTACCTGTTCCGCAGGGTTGTGTCGTGGGGCCGTAGCAGCAACGTGTTCCTGCGCAACGGGGCACGGCTGTACCTCGATGTCGGCAGTCATCCTGAGTACGCGACGCCCGAGTGTGACAGCGTCGACGAGCTCGTCGTACACGACAAGGCGGGGGAGCGGATCCTGGAGGGTCTGCTCGTCGACGCCGAGCGGCGTCTCCGCGAGGAGGGCATCGCGGGTGACATCTACCTGTTCAAGAACAACACCGATTCGGCCGGCAACTCTTATGGCTGCCACGAGAACTACCTGGTCGGGCGGCACGGCGAGTTCGGCCGCCTGGCCGACGTGCTGATCCCGTTCCTCGTCACCCGCCAGATCATCTGCGGCGCCGGCAAGGTGCTGCAGACTCCCCGGGGCGCGGTGTACTGCGTGAGCCAGCGCGCCGAGCACATCTGGGAGGGCGTGTCGTCGGCGACGACGCGGTCGCGGCCGATCATCAACACCCGGGACGAGCCGCACGCGGACGCCGAGCGGTTCCGCCGGCTGCATGTCATCGTCGGCGACTCGAACATGAGCGAGACGACGATGCTGCTCAAGGTCGGCGCGACGGACCTGGTGCTGCGCATGGTCGAGGCCGGGGTCGTGATGCGCGACCTGACGCTGGAGAACCCCATCCGGGCGATCCGGGAGGTCAGCCACGACATGACCGGCCGGCGGAAGGTGCGCCTGGCCAACGGCCGGGAGGCCAGTTCGCTGGAGATCCAGAAGGAGTACCTGGACAAGGCGCGGGAGTTCATCGACCGGCGCGGCGCGGATCCGGTGGTGCTGCGGGTGCTCGAGCTGTGGGAGCGGACCGTGCGCGCGGTCGAGACGGGTGATCTGGACCTGGTCGCCCGCGAGATCGACTGGGTGACGAAGTTCCAGCTCATCGAGCGGTATCGGCGCAAGTACGACCTGCCGCTGAGCTCACCGCGGGTGGCGCAGCTCGACCTCGCGTACCACGACGTGCACCGCGGCCGCGGCCTGTACTACCTGCTGGAGCGCAAGGGCGCCGTCGAGCGGGTGGCCCGGGACCTGGACATCTTCCAGGCCAAGTCGGTGCCGCCGCAGACGACTCGGGCGCGGCTGCGCGGGGAGTTCATCCGCAAGGCGCAGGAGAAGCGGCGGGACTTCACGGTCGACTGGGTGCACCTGAAGCTGAACGATCAGGCACAGCGGACGGTGCTGTGCAAGGACCCATTCCGGTCGGTCGATGACCGCGTCGACAAGCTGATCGCGGGAATGTAGCGGCGATCTCACGCTACCTTTAGATACCCGCTGACAGGGTGGGGGCCTTGTCGCGATAGTCGTCGACCCGCGAACGGTGGAGAAGATGTCTGAAGTCAAAGGCCGCGCGCAGACGCGTACGGACGAGCCGCAGGACGCCGAGGAGGCGGACGCCTCGGCGGCGGACGCGCCGGCGGGCGGCGAGCCCGGAGCCGCCGAGCGGCCCGAGACTGAGGAAGCGCGCGCGGAGGCCGAGGAGCCGCAGGACACCGTGGGCGAGTCCGAGGAGGCCGCTGAGGACGCCGAGGCGGCCGCCTCCGGCTCCGAGGCCGCCGACGCGACCGACACCGACACCGGCTCGGGCGAGGACGACACGGACGACGAGCCGAAGAGCCGGTTCGCGCATCCGGACCCGATCAAGCTGAAGATCCGGGCGGCCCAGGAGATCACCCAGACCGATTTCACGCCGCACGCGCTGGGCGCCAAGGGCCGTGGCGCGCCGCGCTCGGGCACCCGCGCGCAGGCGAAGCGGCGCAGGATCCTTTACGTGACGGCCGCCGTGGTGCTCGTCGGGCTGGCGACCTCCGCGGCGGTCTGGTACGAGACCCGCCCGGCGCCGTCGGTCAAGGTGACGGGGGCGTTCGGCAAGGCGCTCTCGCTGAAGGCACCCGGGGACAAGGCGCCCGTCAAGAGGCAGGTCAAGGAGGTCGTCCAGGGCTCGGGTGCGGCCGTGGCCAACGGTGACCTGGTGGTCGCCCAGCTGGTCGCCTACAAGTGGGCGGCCAAGGGCGGCGGCAAGGAACAGCTGAACACTTACAGCAAGAAGCAGCCGATCATCGGCCAGTCGGGCCAGCTGACCGGGCTCTCCCCGCTCGACAAGGCGCTGGTCGGCCGCAAGGCGGGCACGCGGCTGGTGATGACCCTCCCGTACGGGGAGGTGGGTGAGCAGATCGCCCAGTCGCTGCAGCTCGCCAAGGGTGACGACCTGGTCGTGGCGGTCGACGTGCTCAACGCCTACGGCAAGACCGCGTCGGCGCAGGGCACGCCGCAGAAGGTCGACGATCCGAAGCTGCCGACGGTGACCGCCGGAGCGGCCGGCGCGGCGCCGGCGGTCAAGATCCCGTCCACGGACGCGCCCGACAAGCTCCAGGTCAAGACCTTGATCCAGGGCAGCGGCCCGGTGGTGCAGAAGGGCCAGACGCTGATCGCGCAGTACCACGGCGTGCTGTGGCGCAACGGGCAGGTCTTCGACTCGTCCTGGAAGCGCGGCGCGCCGGCGTCGTTCCCGATCGGCGTCAAGCAGGTCATCCCGGGCTGGGACACCGGTCTGGTCGGCCAGAAGGCCGGCAGCCGGGTCCTGCTCGTGGTGCCTCCGAACGACGGGTACGGCAAGCAGGGCTCCCCGCAGGGTGGCATCAAGGGCACCGACACGCTGGTGTTCGTCGTCGACGTCCTCGGCTCGTACTGATCGCCCGGTGTCCGGAGGTTCGCGCATGCGGCGGGTCGCCGCGCTGGCGGTGCTCCCCCTTGCCGCCGTCACGGCGTGCAGTGGGGGCGACCTGCCCGACGGGCTGAAGGTCGCCGGTGTCGTGGGCCGGCAGCCGACGGTGACGATCCCGGGGTCGTCACCGTCGGGGAAGCTGAAGGTCGAGACCCTGCGCAAGGGCAAGGGCCCGGAGGTGACCGACGGCGACCTCGTGGTCGCCAACTACGTCGGGTACCGCTGGAACGGCGGCGACCACAAGCTGGTCGCCAGCAGCTACGACGCCGGGCGGCCCGCGATGTTTCCGTACGGCCGCCTGGTCACCGGCCTGAACAAGGCCCTCGAGGGCCAGCGGCCGGGCGGCCGGGTGCTGGCCGTCATCCCGCCGAACCAGGGTTACGGCGCGGGCGGGTACGCGCCGTGGCAGATCGGTGCGAACGACTCCATGGTCTTCGTGCTCGACGTGATCGCGACGTATCACAACGGCGCGAGCGCGCAGGGGCAGTCACAGTTGCAGAACGACCCGGCGATGCCGCAGGTGACGCCGGGGGCGACGCCGACGATGAAGATCCCGTCGACGGCGCCGCCGGGGCGGCTGCGGGTCCGGACGATCATCCAGGGGAGCGGTCCGCCGGTCCAGGCGCATCAGCTCGTCGTCTTCCACGATCTCGGACAGGTCTGGCGGACGGGCAAGGTGTTCGAGGACTCGCGGGGCCGGGGACGCCCGGACTCTGTGGTGGCCGGAGCCGGTCAGATGATCAGCGGCTGGGACCGCGCGGTGGTCGGGCAGCGGGTCGGCAGCCGCGTGCTCGTCGTCATCCCTTCGAAGGACGGCTATGGCGCGAAGGGACACGCCGCCTCCGGGATCGAGAAGAACGACACCCTGGCCTTCGTCATCGACGTCCTCGCGGCGTACTGACCTTCCGGGCAAGGACGTCGCCGGCCGGCGGTCGCCGTCCGATGGGCGGGAGCGTTCCGCGCCGTCCTTAGACTCGGCGTGTGGACGACGTCGAGGCCATCGCGGCCCTGCAGGACCCGGTACGCCGGAGGCTCTACGAGTACGTGGCCGGGCAGGATCACGAGGTGGGCCGGGCGGAGGCCGCGGACGCCGCCGGCATCCAGCGCACCCTGGCCGCCTTCCACCTCGACCGGCTGACCGACGTGGGTCTGCTGGAGGCGATCTACCGGCGGCCCGCCGGACGTACCGGCCCGGGGGCCGGGCGCCCCGCGAAGCTGTACCGCCGTTCGGCGGCGGAGCGGGTGGTGAGCGTGCCGCCGCGCGACTACCGCGCCGCGGCGGAGCTGCTCGCCGAAGTCGTGGAGACGGTCGGCGGCGAGGAGGTCCTGGAACGGCTGGCGCGGGCCCACGGCCGGTCCGCCGGAGCCGCACGGCCCGAGACCGTACGAGCCGACGGGGCTGCCGGGGCCGCACACGCCGACGGGGCTGCCGGGACCGTACACGCCGACGGGGCTGCCGGGACCGTACGAACCGACCGGGTGGCCGGGGCCGAACGAGCGACCGGGACCGTACGAGCCGAAGGGGCCGCCGAGACCGCACACGCCGACAGGGCCGCTGAGAACGGTGCGGGCGCGGTTCCGGACGGGGCCGGGAACGAGCCGGGCGACCGGGTGGAGGCCGCGCTGGCGGCCCGGGGCTATGAGCCGTACCGCGAGGGCGAGCAGGTGCGCCTGCGCAACTGCCCGTTCCACGCGCTGGCGGTGGAGTTCCCGCCTCTCGTCTGCGGGATGAACCTGGCGCTGCTGGAGGGCCTCCTGGAGGGCCTGGGACCGACCGGGATGGTGGCGCGCATGGATCCGCGGCCGGGGGAGTGTTGTGTGATGCTGGCTTCTAAAAATAATGACAGTTGACATAGGGTCGCGAGCGATGGTCTGCTGGCGACCATGACCGACCACCACCTGGCCCAGCTCAACGTGGGCCGCCTCCGCGTGCCCCTCGACGCTCCTGGGATGGCCGAGTTCCTGGCCCTCTTCGAGCCCATCAACGCCCTGGCCGACTCGGCGCCGGGCTTCGTCTGGCGGCTGACCGACGGCGAGGCCGACGACGCGACGAGCATCCGGCCCTACGGCCACGATGTGATCGTCAACATGTCGGTGTGGGAGTCGCGTGAGGCGCTGTGGGACTTCGCCTACCGGTCGGCCCACCTCGACGTGCTGCGGCGGCGCCGCGAATGGTTCCTGCGCATGGCGGAGCCGTACATCGTGCTGTGGTGGGTCCCGGCGGGCCGGATCCCGCCGGTGGAGGAGGCGCGGGAGCGGCTCGAGCGGGTGCGGCGTGACGGTCCCGGGCCGGAGGCGTTCACGTTCCGGCAGATGTACGACCCGGTCGGCGACCTCGTCAAAGTATGATCTACAGCGTAAAGGCCATCACTGAAATCCCGATGTGCCGTCCCGGTCGTACGGCAGACGCCGGAGCGCGTGCTCCGGCGTCTTTGTGCTCTGTTGCCGTTTCACCATCCACGGGAGACCCCGACGTTGGTGTTCGCGTTACTGATCCCGAAATTGTTGGACACCACATTGACGTTACGGTTCACATTCCCGTCGAAGCCGCCGAAACCGAAGTCGCGGAAGCCCGCATCGTGGAAGCCGCCAGGGCGGAAGCCGAATTCGTGGAAGCCTCCGAAGTGCCGGAAGTGGTGACGCGGGAAGAAGAAGCCGTGGTGACGGAAGTGGCGATGGTGCCGGAAGTGGCGGTGGCGCCACCACCAGCCGTCGCCGTACGGCGCGCTCGCGCTCACCTGGGCCGCGACGGCGCTGACGTGTGTCGGTGCCGCGATGCTCTGGGCAGACGCGGGCGAGGTCATGAAGAGCGTGCCGGCCGTCGTGGCGATCGCCGCCAGGCCGACAGAGGCGCTGGTCCTGCTGGGCACGGTGTTCTCCTCGCTGCCGGAAAAGCGGGAAGGCCGGTAGGGATATGCTCCTCTCTTGGGATATGGCCTTCGACTTCCAGCATCCTCCGGTGTCGTACCGGTAAAACAATCAAACGGTAATGAGGAGGACATTTCCGTGCGGCTTGGGCGATTCTCGACTTAGGATCTATGCCGTAAAGGCGTCACCTTAGGAGATTTGCGACATGGCGGCCGGCGGCGGCCACGGCCAGGAACCCCGCGCGGTCCTCGTCCAGGCCCCGGCCCATGGTCGACACCCGCACCGGCGAGTCGCGCACCGCCTCGTTGAGGCCGTCCACGGACACGGTGACGAGTTCGTGCCGCTCGCCGAGCGGCTTCGCCTCCGCCCGCACCCGGTCCCCGAACGCTCCTGGCAGATCCGGCACGACCACCTGAGCCCGAGCCAGCGCGACGCGACCGTATGCGGTCATGCTGTGGTGGGAGATCCCTCGGTGGCGCTCACGGGCGTCCGCCTCGCTGACCCGCAGGGACGCGACGGGGCGGCCCTCCAGGACGGCGGCGGCGTTCACGGCCTCACCCGCCGACACGCCCGAGAAGCCCCACCGCGTGCCCGTGCCGAGGTTGCCGGGGCCCTGCGCGACGATCGCCACCTCGGCGTCCAGCACCAGCCGCGCGGCGAGCAGGCCGGTGTGCAGGGTCACGGCCTCCAGGTCCCCGCCGAACGCCTGGCCGACGGTCACCGTCGCGGACAGCGCCCCGGCCTCGCGCAGCGCCGCGATCGTCCGGGAGAACCAGGCGGGCAGCGCACCGCCGTCCGGCATGACGTAGACGACGCGGGTGCCGGGGCGGTCCAGGTGCAGTCCCGCGATGATCGCCGGCAGCGCCGAGTGCAGGTCGGCGACGACGACCGGCATGCCGCCCACCGACTCGGCGTCGCGCAGAACCTCGTGGTGCGCGGAGTCCTGCTCGTCCGCGCCGAGCACCGTGGCCTGCAGTGGGGTGTAGCGTGCCTTGACCAGATGGCCTGGACCGGACGGATCGGGCGGGAAACGGTCGGGTACCGCGACCACCATCGCGTACCCTCCGGTGCCAAGCCCCATCGCGAGCGCCGTCGTGTTCAGCAGCACGACGTCGCCCGGGTGGGGCCGTCCCACCAGCGCCGGATAGGCCAGGGCGCGGGCTTCGCCGTCGTCGTCGATCGTGACGTCGAGTTCGACCGCTCCGGGCCATTCGCGGCGTATCTTGACAACCGTGCCTTTGCGCCATCGGATCACCCGCCAACGGTAGCGTCGGAGGTCACGGGGACGGGCCAGAAGGAGTGACGATGTCGCGCCGCAAGACCGAGCGGCTGCTCAATCTCGTGGTGTGCCTGCTGGCCACCCGGCGGTACCTCACCGCGGAGCAGATCCGCCAGGCCGTGCCGGGCTATCCCGGCGGGGACGAGGCGTTCAAGCGCATGTTCGAGCGCGACAAGGAGGAGCTGCGCGAGCTCGGCATCCCCTTGGAGATGGGCAGCGACGGCGAGGAGGAGGCCGGCTACCGGATCCAGCGCCAGGCGTACGAACTGCCGGAGATCCAGTTCGCCCCCGACGAGGCCGCCGTGCTCGGGCTGGCCGCCCGGGTCTGGCAGCGGGCCAGCCTGGCCGAAGCGGCCTCCGGGGCTCTGCTGAAACTGCGCGCGGCCGGCATCGACACCGACGAGGCCGCCTCCCTCGGCGTCGAGCCCAGGGTCGGTGCCGACGAGCCCGCCTTCCCGGCGCTGTGGCGGGCCGTCCGCGACCGTCGGCCGGTCACCTTCGAATACCAGGGCGTCGGGCGCAGCGGCCCGCAGCGGCGGCACCTGGAGCCGTGGGGTGTGGTCAGCAGGCGCGGCCGCTGGTACGTCGCCGGCCATGACCGGGACCGCGGGGAGACCCGGGTGTTCCGGCTCAGCCGCATCAGGGGCGAGGTCGTCGCCGACGGCCCCGCCGGCGCGGTGACGGTCCCGGAGGGCATCGACCTGCGGGAGGTCGTCACCTCGATGGGCGGCCCGGTGCCCGGGCGGCGCACGGCCACCGTACGGCTGCGGCGCGGCGCGGCGGACGGCATCCGGCGCTGGGCGGCGAACATCCGCCGCGAGGACGACGAATGGGACCTGGCCGAGCTGACGTTCGCCGAGGTCGAGCGGCTCGCCGACTACCTGGCCGGGTTCGCCGACGACGTCGTGGTCGTCGACCCGCCCGACGTACGTGACGCGATGATCCAGCACCTGAAGGCGGTGTGCCAGTGAGCTCCTCGGAACGACTGCGGCGGCTGCTGGCGCTGGTGCCGTACGTCATCAACCGCAGCTCGGTCAGTGTCGAGGAGGCCGCCGCGGCCTTCGGCGTGACCGAGAAGCAGATCATCGACGACCTCAACCTGCTGTGGTGCGTCGAACTGCGCGCGCCCGACCCGTACTGCCCGATCGACCTGTCCTACGAGGGCGGCGAGATCGTGGTGTGCGAGGCGGAGTCGATCAGCCGGCCGCTCCGGCTCGACGTCGACGAGGCCGCCGCCCTGCTGGTCGCGCTGCGCACGATCGCCGAGATCCCCGAGCACGGCGACGCCGTGAGCCGGCTGATCGCCAAGCTGGAAGAGGCGGCGGGCGCCGCCGCCCGGCCGAGCAGCCAGGTCGCCGTTCAACTGGACGTCCACCCGGACGTCCTGGTCCAGGCGCGGTCGGGGCTGGACCAGGGGCGTCGCCTGCGGATGACCTATTACGTGCCGGGCCGGGACGAGAACACCGAGCGCGACGTGGACCCGATGCGGCTGCTCATCGTCGACGGCTGGTCCTATCTGGAGGGCTGGTGCCGCCGCGCCGAGGCGGTGCGCCTGTTCCGCCTGGACCGCATCGTGGATCTGCAGGTCCTCGACGTTCCCGCCAGCATCCCGGACGAGGCCGAGCCGCTCGACCTGGACGACGGGCTGTTCCGCCCCTCACCCGACGACGTGCGGGTGACCTTCGAGCTGTCCCCGGCCGGGCGCTGGGTCGCCGACCACTACCCGTGCGAGAGCGTCACCGAGCTCGGGGAGGGCCGGGTCCGCGTCGTACTGCGCACCCCGGACGTCCGCTGGGTGCGGCGCCTGGCGCTGCGGCTGGCGGGCAGCGGCCGGATCGCCGAGCCCGCCGACCTGGCCGCCCAGGTCCGCGAAGACGCCGCCCGCGCCCTCAAGCTCTACGACGCGTGATCTCTTCTGTCGACCGTGGAGATTCGCTAGTGTCGGCCTGTGCCGTGGATGATGCTGTACGTCGCGTTGGCCTTCGCCGGGCTGGTCGTTCTCGGCGGCTGCGCGATCAAGGTGTCGCTCGCGGTGCGCGGTCTCGGCCGTGAACTGCGGCGGACCAGGGAGCGTCTGGAGCCGGAACACGCGAAACTCGCCCGTGAGATGCGCCGTCTTGAGGGGGCGGGGGAGTGAGACATCCGGCCCGACGGCGTACGATCGGGTGAGAAAGAGCCACTGCTGAAGAGGACTGACATGGATCTTGGCCCGTGGGAAATCGCGATCATCGCGGTCGTCATCCTGGTGCTGTTCGGTTCTGCCAAGCTGCCCCAGGCCGCCCGTTCGCTCGGCCGGTCGATGCGCATCTTCAAGTCCGAGACCAAGGGCCTGATCAGCGACGACGATGACGAGCCGCGCCCGCAGTCGCAGCCGCAGGACGCCCGTGCCCAGGCGGCACGGCTCCGGGAGCAGGCGGCGCTGCTGGAGCAGCAGGCTGCCCAGCAGCCGCAGCTGAGCCGTCCGGCTGAGGACGGCACCACGATCAGCGGCGTGCCGCTGTCCCAGACGGAGCACGGCAAGAAGTCCTGACCTACCGCCACAATTAGGGACCATGACGACCAAGCCGTCGCGGAGTGCGAACCCTGATGGGCGCATGCCGCTCATGGAGCACATCCGCGAACTCCGTAGCCGCCTGCTCAAGGCCATGTTGGCCATTCTCGTGGGCACCGGCATCGGGCTGTGGCAATTCGACCGTGTCTGGAACTTCCTCCAGAAGCCGTACTGCCAGATCCCCCAGGAGAACCGCCTGGGCAAGGGCTGCGGCTTGGTCGTCAACGGCCTGACCGAAGGCTTCTTCCTCAACCTGAAGATCTCGCTGATCGTCGGCGTGGTGCTCGCCTCGCCGATCTGGCTGTACCAGATCTGGGCGTTCGTCGCTCCGGGGCTGTACCAGCGCGAGCGTCGCTGGACGTACATCTTCGTGGCCGCCTCGGTGCCGCTGTTCGTCGGCGGCGCGGTCCTGGCCTACGTAACGCTCGACAAGGGACTGGGCATCCTGCTCTCGTTCGTCCCGCACGGCACCACCTCGCTGGTCACGGTGACGAGCTACCTCGGCTACGCGGTGGCGATGCTGCTGATCTTCGGGGTGACGTTCGAGCTGCCGCTGTTCGTCGTCATCCTCAACCTGGCGGGCGTGCTCACGCACGCGCGCATCAGGAAGTCGCGCCGACTGATCATCTTCGGCCTCTTCGTGTTCGCCGCGGTCGCCACGCCGAGCCAGGACCCGTTCACCATGCTGGCGCTGGCGCTGCCGACCGTCGTGCTGTTCGAGGTCGCCGAGCTCATCGCCTACGTCCACGACCGGCGTAAGGCCGCCCGACCCGACCCGTACGCCGACCTGTCCGACGACGAGGCCTCGCCGCTCGACCTGCCAGACGGCGAGATCGAGGACGGCGAGCGCGTCTAGGGCACGTCCGATCCCGGGAGCGCAGCCGTTTCGGTCACCGGCGGTCCGTAGGCTTGACCCATGACCACCCCCGCGGAACGCTACGCCGCGCACCGGCAGCGCATGGCGGTCTTCACGCCCGCACTGACCGAGTTCCAAAGCCTGTACGACTTCGACCTGGACTTCTTCCAGGTCGACGCCTGCCGCGCGCTGGAGAACGGCCACGGCGTGCTGGTCGCGGCGCCCACCGGGTCGGGCAAGACCGTCGTCGGCGAGTTCGCGGTGCACCTGGCGCTGGCGGGCGGCCAGAAGTGCTTCTACACCACCCCGATCAAGGCGCTGTCGAACCAGAAGTACGCCGACCTCGTGCGCCGGTACGGCACCGGGAAGGTCGGCCTGCTCACCGGCGACAACGCCATCAACGGTGAGGCGCCGATCGTCGTCATGACGACCGAGGTCCTGCGCAACATGCTGTACGCCGGGTCGCCGACGCTGTCGGGGCTGGCGTACGTCGTCATGGACGAGGTGCACTACCTCGCCGACCGGTTCCGGGGCGCGGTCTGGGAAGAGGTGATCATCCACCTTCCCGAGTCGGTGCGGCTGGTGGCGCTGTCGGCGACGGTCAGCAACGCCGAGGAGTTCGGCGAGTGGCTGCAGGAGGTCCGCGGCGAGACCACCGTCATCGTCGACGAGGAGCGCCCGGTGCCGCTGTGGCAGCACATGCTGGCCGGCAACCGGCTGTACGACCTGTTCGTCGACGACGATCACACGAAGGTCAACCCGGACCTGCGCCGGTTCGCGCTCGACGACCTACGGCGCACGAGGATCAACCAGGGCCGCCGCAGCGGCCGTCGGCGCGAACGCCGCCCCGAGCGTTACCGGCCGCCGTCGCGCACCGACGTCATCGACCGGCTGGACCGCGCCGGGCTGCTGCCCGCGATCACCTTCATCTTCAGCCGCGCCGGCTGCGACGCGGCGGTCGAGCAGTGCATGTACTCCGGGCTGCGGCTCACCACGAAGGAGGAGGCCGAGCAGATCCGGGCGCACGTCGAGACGCGCACCGCCGACATCCCGCGGGCCGACCTGGACGTCCTCGGCCACGGCACGTGGCTGGCCGGGCTGGAGCGGGGCCTGGCCGCCCACCACGCGGGCATGCTGCCGACGTTCAAGGAGATCGTCGAGGAGCTGTTCACCGAAGGGCTGATCAAAGCGGTCTTCGCGACCGAGACCCTGGCGCTGGGCATCAACATGCCCGCCCGCACCGTCGTGATCGAGCGCCTCGTCAAGTGGAACGGCGAGATGCACGCCGACCTGACCCCCGGCGAGTACACCCAGCTCACCGGGCGGGCCGGGCGGCGCGGCATCGACGTGGAGGGCCACGCCGTCGTCCTGTGGGCGCCCGGCGTCGACCCGGCGTCGGTGGCCGGCCTGGCGGGCACGCGCACCTACCCGCTGAACTCCAGCTTCCGCCCGTCGTACAACATGGCCGTGAACCTCGTCGGCCAGGTCGGCCGCGAACGCGCCCGTACCCTCCTGGAGGAGTCCTTCGCGCAGTTCCAGGCCGACCGTGCCGTCGTCGGGCTCGCCAAGCAGCTGCACCGCAACGAGGAGGCCCTGGAGGGCTACCTGGAGGCGGCGACCTGCGACAAGGGTGACTTCATGGCGTACGCCCGGCTGCGGCAGCGCCTGACCGAACGCGAGCGGGAGCTGGCCCGGGAGCGGTCCGGCGTCCGGCGGGCGGAGGCCGCGCGCTCCCTGGAGCGCCTGCGTTTCGGGGACGTCATCATGGTCCCGCACGGCCGGTTCGCCGGTGCGGCGGTGGTCCTGGAGCCGGGGGCCGGGAAGCGCTCCGACGACCCGTCCCCGCTGGTCCTCACCATCAACCGGCAGGTCAAGCAGCTGGCGCTGGCCGACTTCCGGGGGCCGGTGGAGCCGGTGGACCGCATCAAGATCCCGCAGTGGTTCAGTCGCAGGTCGGCGCAGCACCGCCGCGACCTGGCCTCGACGCTGCGCAACAAGACGGCGCACCTCGACAAGCCCCGTCCGCAGAAGCACCCGGACTCCACGCGCGAGGACCCGGAGATCAGCGACCTGCGGCGGCGGCTGCGCGAACACTCCTGCCACGGCTGCGCCGACCGGGAGGACCACGCGCGCTGGGCCGAGCGCTACTTCCGGCTGGAGAAGGAGACGGCGGCGCTGCGCCGCCGCGTCGAGGGCCGCTCGCAGGTGATCTCCCGGACCTTCGACCGGGTCTGCGCCGTGCTGGAGCAACTCGGCTACCTCGAAGGCGAGCGGGTCACCGACGAGGGCCGTCGGCTCGGGCGCATCTACACCGAGCTGGACCTGCTCACGGCCGAGTCCCTGCGCGCCGGCATCTTCGACGACCTGGGGCCCGCGCAGCTCGCCGCGGTCGTGTCGGCGCTGGTGTACGAGTCCCGGCAGCCCGAGGACGGGCGGGCGCCCCGCGTGCCCAGCGGACCCGTACGGGAGGCGCTCACCGAGATGCTCCGGCTGTGGGGTGAGCTGCAGGAGATCGAGAAGGATCATCGGGTCGCGTTCCTGCGCGAGCCGGACCTGGGCTTCGCCTGGGCGGCGCACCGGTGGGCGAGCGGCGATCAGCTGGACGCCGTGCTGGCCGACGCCGACCTGACGGCCGGCGACTTCGTCCGCTGGATGAAGCAGCTGCTGGACATGCTCGGGCAGGTCGCGGACGCCGCCCCGCCCGGCAGCCCGGTGCGCCGCGTCGCGGGCCGGGCCATGGACGCGATCCGGCGAGGCGTCGTGGCCTACTCCTCCGTCGGCTGAGTCCGCAGGGACGGCCGGGTCCGTCCGGTCCGCCTTGGCGGCACGCTCCGATGCGCCCGGCTCAGCCGCACGGCCGGCGCGGGTCGGAGCGGACCGGCCGTCCGGAGTACGCCGCGCGGAGCAGCCGGGTGAAGGCGGCGTAGTCCACGTTCTCCGACTGGAACGCGGCGGCGCGGAAGCAGCGCCGGAAGACCTCGCTGAACACCTGGTAGGCCGGGGTCACCGGGCGCGGACGCGCCTTCGCGATCGCCTGCCGGATCTGGGTGGCGAGCTGGGCGAGGTCGGCCTGCCCGATCTGCTGTTCGCTCGGGGAGGACCTGGGGCAGGGCCGGGGCGTCTGGTACGCCGACTCCCGGGTCGGCGCGAACCCTCCGCAGGCGAACAGCTCGGCCTGCGCGTTCCGGTCGGTGAGGAACTCGACGAGACGGCGGGCCTGGTCCTGCTTCTTGCCGTAGGCCGAGATGGCGAGGTTCTGGCCGCCGAGCACGCTCGAGCCGGGCAGCGGTGACACCCCGAATTTCAGCCGGGTGCCGGCGCGCATCCGCGGGTCGGCGGCCAGCACCCGGAAGGCGTACGGCCAGTTGCGCATGAAGGCGACCCTGCGGTCCTCGAACGCCTGGATGCTCGAGGCCTCGGTCGCGTCGGCCGCGGTGCGGTCGACGCCCTGGCCCCGCAGATCGGCGTGGAGGGCGGCCAGCGCGGACCGGATCTGCGTCGCGTACGCGTCGATGACCACCCGGTCGTCGTCGACGACGTCACCGCCGAACCCCCAGATGAGCTCCAGGGCGTTCACGGTGCCGCCTTCGTAGTCGGCGAGCTGAAGGGAGTAGCCCGCTTCGAAGCCGCGCGCGCCGGCCGCTTCGGCTGCCTGGCCGAGCAGGTCGGGCAGGCCCGCGGGCGGCTGCCGCCGGGCGTCGTTCCAGTAGTACAGCAGGCCGACGTCGGCGTTGATCGGCAGCGCGTACACCGTGCCATGCCAGGTCACCGACTGCCGCAGCTCCGGCAGGAAGTCCGGATCCCAGCCGTGCGGCAGCGGGAACGGGACGATCGCCCTCCTCGCGGCGAACTCGGCCGTCCAGGGCGCGTCGAGTTCGAGCACGTCGTAGTCGCAGCCGTGCGCCCCCGAGGTCGCCGCGAGCTGCGCGCGCTGGACGTCGGCGAGGCCGGAGATCTCCACGAGCCGCGCCTGCAGGTCGGGGTCGTCCTGGTGTTGCGCGTTCCACTCCTGGATGAGCGCCTGGCGTTCGCTCGACGCGCTGACGTCCGTGCCGCCGGCCACCACGAGCCCGGCGTGCCCTGGACAGGGGGTACGGCCGGCCGAGTCGCTCCACGGCGCCAGCGGCACCAGGACGGCCAACACGCCGAACACCACGCCGGCGAGCGTCGCGGTCCGGTGATTCCGGAGATGGCGTCCCAGCATCCGTCTCATCCCCCGCCAGACTGCGTCGTGAGGTCGAAGACCGACGTGACCACGTCGCTCGGCTCCCGGTCGCCGGCGTCCACGCATCGTACGGACGCTCCTAGGGCCTTGATCGCCGCCGATCCGGCACAGGTGTCGGTGCCCGTCAGAACGACGACCGGGCGGGTCTTCAGCGCGCGTTTCAGGGCCGCGGCGCGGGCCCGGGGGTCGGCCGCCTCGGATCCGCCGTCGGTGAAGACCACGACGGCCGCCTGCGGGTAGGCGGCGACCCGGGCGGCGGCGCCGCCGATCGCGTCGTAGAGCGGAATGTCGCTGCCCTGGGGCGTCAGCCCGTCGAGCGCGGTGCCGATCGCGTCGCGGCGACCCGGGGGAGCCGCCAGGCGGATCGGGGGCTGCCCCTGAACGCGGGAGAAGGCGTCGAGTTCGACGGTGTCGGTGTCGTGGACGGCGGTCTGCGACGCGGTCCGGGCGACCTGGACGGCGTAGGTGAACCGGGAGCCGCCCTGCGAGCGGCCGCCGCTCATCGAGCCCGACACGTCGAGGGCCATGACGATGTGCAGGGGAGGCCGGACCTGGGCGAACCGGGCCAGCGCGTCGTCGATCTCCACCCGGCGGTAGGGCCGGACGGCGACGCGCGGCCTCGGGCCGAGGTAGAGACGGCCGTCGGTGGAGTCGGCGGTGCCCGCGCGGCCGGCCGTGTCGCGGAACGCCTCGCTCCGCAGCCTGCCGTGGCCGAGCCAGCGCCGGAAGTCGTCGATCTCGTGCGCCCGGCGCGCCGACGACTGGCCGTCCCAGGTGACGCGGATGAAGGGATAGTCGAACACCCGCGCGTCCGACACCCAGTGGACGGCGAGCGGCGGACCGCCCCCGCCCGGGGCCGGGCAGGAGGCGCCCAGCGCCCGGCCGTGCCCGTAGTCCTCGATCACCTGCTCGGGTGCGATCACGGCGATGCGCTCGGGCACGACGGGCCGGCGCCGCAGCCCGCACAGCAGCGCGGCGGAGTCGCTGAGGGGCAGGTCGGCGCTGCCGAGCGCGCGCTCGGTGGCCTGCGGATCACCGAGTGCGCCACTGGTGTACAGGTCGACGTCGGCCAGCGCGCCGATCTCCGACACGTCCGGGCTCGCGCGGTAGACGCGCTGCACGCCGTTGTGGCGGGCCGCGGCGAGGAGTTCGCCGAGGCTCGGCCGGTCGCGGCCGGCCAGCGCGTTGCGCAGGTCGTCACTGGCCGAGGCGGAGATCCCGACGACCAGCGGTGAGCTGCCGATCGATCCTTCGGTCGCCAGCCGTAAGCCCGGGTGGGGTGCCGCGAGGAGCCGGTCGGCCTCACCGGAGGAGGCCGGGATGAGGATGTCCGGCTGGAGGGCGCCGCGGCCGCCCTCGCCCGCCCCCGGTACGGAGTACCAGCCGTTCTGGAAGCCGGACGCGACGTTGAGGACGCTGCCGGAGGCCGCCACGGTGATCCGCACGGGCGGGCATCGGGCCTCGGCGGTGTACTCCGCGGCGGCCCGCGTCAGGGCCGTGAGGTTCTCCGGCGCGGTCAGCACGCGCAGGTCGATGGGCGGAGCGCACGATCCCCCGAACACCGCGGCCACCGTGCCGGTGGCGGCCCAGCCGAGCGCGGCGACCAGGGCGGCCGTCAGGCCGAACGCGAGGAGGGATCCGGCGAGCCGGGACAGCTGCCCTCCGGCGTGATCGACCCACCCGCGGAGCCACTTGGCGATCGTGTCCTTCTCGCGGGCCAGGACCGCGAGACCGGACAGCGAACTGGCAACGGCGATCACCCATGTCAGCACGATCGAGATCTGGTCCAGATGACGCAGGACCAGGGCCGCGCCGATGCCCGCCACGGGGATCAGGAAGACGAGGAGCTGCCACAGGTTGGTGACGACGTCCAAGAGCTCCCGCAGGACCTTCGACCGCCCCGGCTCACCGCCGGGCGACCGATCGCTCGTCATCTGGGAGTGATGCTCCCCTCAGCGCGGGGCATGACTCGGGGTGATGAAGTGTAACCGCCCTGGTCCCCGGGCTGTGTGGCATATGACGCACGCGCTTCGCGGGCCGCCCGGCAGGACACGCGTCCCGGCGGTCATGCCTACCGTGCGTACGGCGACACGCGCGGACCGCACGTGCCGCCGCTACGCGCGCTGTATGTGCCGGCGCGCGCGGCGGTAGCCGCCGACAGCAGGCGCCGGGTCAGCCGTCGTCGTCGCGCTCGGCGATGTCGTGCAGCGCCTCCGGATGCAGGATCACGATGCGCATCCGGCGGGTCACCACGATCCCCTCCCGGCGCCAGACGGTCAGCGCCCGCGCGACCGTCTCGCGGGCCCGACCGATCATGGTGGCGAGCTCCTGCTGGGTGAGGGGCAGCGGCAGGGTGACGGACCCGCCCGGGCCCGGCACGCCGTAGCGTTCGGCCAGGTCCAGCAGGAGCAGGGCGAGCAGCTTCGGGCCGCTCGTACCGACCTGTGAGGTCATACGCCGGTCGGCGTCGTCCATCCGCCCGACCATCACCCGCGCGAGGACCTGCGCCGCGTGCGCGTGACTGTTGAGGAAGGCGGCGAACTGCTCGGCCGGGATCGCGAGCGCGCGGACCTTGCCCAGCGCCTTCACGTTCGCCGACCGCGGCCGGCCGTTCAGCCAGCCGCTCTCGCCGATCGTGTCCGACGGGCCACGGATGGCGAGCATGACCTCCTGACCGTCCGCCCGCCCGGCGGTCACCTTCACCCAGCCGTCCAAGATGATCAGGACGTGATCGGGATCGGCGCCCTGGCTGCACAGCAGCGTTCCGGGCGCATACTCACGAGTCCGACCGGCCGTACGCAACGCGGCACGTTCGGACTCCTGCAACGCCTGCCAAAAACCGTTCCTGTTCGCGAGGATCTCCTGCACCCGATCTCCGTCTGCCCGTGACGGCAGAGGTTCGCTATTGAACCTCATTACCTCCAGTGGACCCAATAAAGGGGAAATCTGTCTAGTGGTCGGCACCCGGGTCATGGGAAGGGGAGCGGAGTTTCCACGCCCGGATGCCGGCCGGTCCGTGTCGCCCTCAGTGACCGAAGGCCGCCGTCGTCGCGGCGGCGCTCCAGGCAAGGAATGCGGTCCCTGAGACGTATGCCCAGGCCAGGGCCTTCCGGGTGAGGATCGAACGGTGGCGGGTGGCGGCGGTCAGTAGTCGCAGTTGCCGGAACGCCGGGGCGGCGAACTCCGGCATTTCCGGTGGGGTGATCGCGATGAAGCGATGGAAGTCCTCCTGTGCCCCCGCGGTGACGGCGTGGGCGCGCGCCAGGAGCAGCAGGACGTACGCCAGGCCGACGGCGACGGGGAGGAGCGCGGCCAGCAGCACGCGGCCCGGGGCGGATCCGTAGAGTGTCTCGATCGTGCGCCACTGCAGCACCAGGCCCATGGCGCTCGTCGTGACCGTCCACCCGGCGAAGGCCGTGGCGTGGTTCGAGCGCTGCGTCATGGCGAACATCTCCGTCACGGTCGCGAACGCCGCCTCATCGTCTCCAGGCGAGACCGGCGTCCTGCGGCTGAGGGTGGGCGTCATGGGCAGCCTTCCTCCTGTCAGGATTGCAACTTTCACTGACCCTGTCACTGAAATGAGAACGCCGTAGGTGCCGCCGTAGTGCGCCAAATGACGCTTTTGCTGCAAACAGTCACCCGCTGGTCACATGACGGGACCAAGAGGTTTCAAACCCACCCACCGGGAGATGACGAAAGGCCCGGCTCCGAGCGCTGAGAGTCGCCGGGAGGGTCATTCGGCGGCGAGCGCGGCAAGGAGTCGGTTGACCGGGCTGTCGAGGCTCCAGCGCTCGCTCAGCGCGACGAGGCGCTCCGGATCGCGCGGGGTGCGCGGCACCTCCGCGTCGAACGCCGGAATGGGGATACGCGTTTCGACCCTGACCACCGTCCGCGCCGCCGCGAGATAGTCCCGTGCCTTCTCCAGCTTCAGCCGGCTCCCCGTGGGGAACCCCGACGTCTCGCCCTCGTCGAGGGCACGCTCGATCCCCTCCAGATCACCGAACCGGGTGATCAGCGCCGCGGCCGTCTTGTCCCCCACGCCGGGAACGCCGGGCAGCCCGTCGCTCGGGTCGCCCCGCAACGTGGCGTAGTCGGCGTAGGCGCGGCCGGGAATGCCGTACTTCGCGGTGACCTCGGCCTCGTCGACGATCTGCAGGGCCTTGATTCCGCGCGCCGTGTAGAGCACCCGCACGGGCTTGTCGTCGCGGACGAGCTGGAACAGGTCGCGGTCGCCGGTGACGACGTCCACTTCGCCGTCGTGCACGGTGGCCAGCGTGCCGATGACGTCGTCGGCCTCGTAACCGGGAGCGCCGATCCGAGCGATCCCGAAGGCGTCGAGGACCTCCTCGATCACCGGCACCTGGGTCGCGAGCGCGTCCGGCGTCTGGTCGCCGCCGTCCGGACCCACCCGGTGCGCCTTGTAGGACGGCAGCGCCTCCACCCGGAACGCCGGCCGCCAATCCGCGTCCATGCACGCGACGAGGGAGCGCGGCGCGCGGTCCCGGGCCAGGCGCGCGATCATGTCGAGGAGCCCGCGTACGGCATTGACCGGCGTGCCGTCGGACGCGGTCACCGACTCGGGGACCCCGAAGAACGCGCGGAAGTACAGCGACGGCGTGTCGAGCAGCATGAGTCCACCCACGCCGCCATCCTCTCAGCTTCGCGCCGTGGCCCGCCGCGGGTCAGACGATCTGGATGGCCACGACGCAGGTGTCGTCGTTGGGGTTGGGAGCGCCGAACGCCGACAGCACCCGGTCCAGGACGGTCTCCGGGTCGTTGCTGCCGACCGTGGACGCGACGCGCAGCAGCAGGTCCAGGCCGACCTGCAGGTCGCGGTCGCGCCGCTCGATCAATCCATCGGTGTAGAGAAGTAGCAGGTCACCCGATTCCAGTGGCGTCGTCGCGACGCCGAACTCCGCGTCCTCGACCGCGCCGAGCAGCATCCCCTCCGGCGGGTCGAGCGTCGTGGCCTTGCCGTCGCGGATCAGCAGCGGCGGGAAGTGCCCGCCCTGCGCCCACGTGAGCGTGCGGGTCTCCGGATCGAACCGGCCGGCCAGCGCCGTGGCGGTCAGCGACGTCGGCCAGTGCAGCGTCAGGCGGTTGAGCCAGGCCAGCAGGCGGTCTGGCGATGCTCCCGTGAACGCCAGTCCGCTGAGACCGTTGCGCAGCCGGGCCATGGCGGCCGCGGCGTTCCGCCCGTGTCCGGAGACGTCGCCGATGGCCAGGAACACCCCTTCCCCGTCGATCGCACTCGTTTCGTACCAGTCACCGCCGACGCGGGCGAGGATGCCGGCCGGAAGGTAGCGGACCGCCGCCCGCAGGCCCGGCTTGTCGATGACGCGCGGCGGCAGGGGCAGGATCGACCGCTGCATGTCGATGGCGTGGCGCCGCTCCTCGTCGACGCGAAGCTGCTCGAGCTGCCGCCGGGAGGCGGTGAGCGCCCGCTCGCCGCGGCGCCAGCCCGTGACGTCCTGGTAGACGCAGCGGACGGCGACGGGCCGGCCCGCCCCGTCCACGACGGGCTCTCCGATCAGCCGCAGCTCGCGGGTCTCCGCGCCGCGCCGGATGTGGATCTCACTGTCGACGGCCTCCCGGCCGTCCACCAGCGTGCTGACGAGGTGGGCGGTGAGGGGGACGTCCTCCGGTACGACGACCGCGGCGAGCCGGTCGAGCGGCAGCGGCCCGTCGGCGGGGTCACGCCCGAAGATCACGTAGACCTGGTCGGACCAATGGCTCGTGCCGGTCGCCGGCTCCCACACACCGCAGCCGAGATTGCCCAGACGCTGGGCGTGCTGGAACTGGTCGAGGCGATCATCGGGGGCCGGCCGGGAGGGCGGCCCGGAGCGGCCCGGCGGGACGGTCTCGGGCGGGCACGGGGCGACGGCCGCCGGCGCGGTGTCACCGGTGCCGTCGGCGGGAGAGCGGGGAGCCGGCGGGGACTCGCCGTCGCGCTGCTCCGTGGCGAACATTAATGACGCGGCGTCCTGCGGGGAGATGCCGCTGTCGCGCGCGATCTGGAGGAGATGCGTGTAGGCGGCGTCGACGCCGCACCGCAGGCGCTCGGCCAGAGCGCCCTTGGCCTGTTCGACGGCGGCGGTGCGGAGCCTGTCGCGCAGCTGCTCGTTCTCGGCGCGGAGCTGCTCGACGGTCGCCTCTGAGGTGCCCGCCTGCTGCTCTTGGGGCGTGTCGCCCGTGGTGTGAGGGAATCCCATGGAGACCACTTTCGATGGTGATCGCCTGCGGGGCGATTGTGGATCTGCTCGCTGAGATGGTCGTCGTCGGTCGGTCGGGAATGGTGTGACACGCGGGGCGGATGGGGCTCTCGCTCGCCCTGTGCACGCCCTGAGCGTGTACGTCATGGTAGCGATTTTCGCTGTCCGTGATGGGGTTATCGCACACAGCGAGCATCGTCCATCGCTCTTGTGCGCGTCTTGTGCACGCGTCCGTGGGGGCCCGGACCGGCGGATCGGGCCATGGAGCGCGGGCGGATACTCGAGGTGGAAGGCGAGGAGTAGATTGCGGCCGTCATGTAGGTCTCACAGGAGAGGGAACGGTGTGACTAGCCCGAAAGCCCTATTCGAGCCCGACCGTCTCGCCCGGGTGCGCGAGGCGACCGCCGAGTCCGGACTCGGCGCGCTGCTACTGACGCCAGGGCCGGACCTGCGCTACGTCACGGGCTACGACGCCATCCCGCTGGAGCGGCTCACGTGCCTGGTGGTGCCCGCCGCGGACGATCCCTTCCTGGTCGTGCCCCGGCTGGAGCTGGCCGCGGCGCAGGCGTCGACCGCGGGCGCGCTCGGTGTCGAGCTGGTGCCCTGGGGCGAGCTCGACGACCCGTACGCGCTGGTCGCCGCGCGGTTGCCGCGCGACCTGGGCCGCGTCGGCGTCGCGGACCGGATGTGGGCGGTCATGGCGCTGCGGTTCCGCGCCGCGATGCCCGGCGCGGAGCAGGTCGCGGCCGGCGCGGTCCTCGGCGAGCTCCGCAAGCGAAAGAGCGCGGCGGAGATCGAGGCGCTGCGGGAGGCGGGCGCGGCGATCGACCGGGTGCACGGCATCGTCCCGGCCCTGCTGAAGCCGGGGCGTACCGAGCGGGAGGTGGGCCGGGACATCGCCGAGGCGATCGTGGCCGAGGGGCACGCGACGGTCGACTTCGTGATCGTCGGCTCGGGGCCCAACGGCGCGAGCCCCCACCATGAGCTGTCCGACCGGGTCATCCAGGCCGGCGAGCCCGTCGTCGTCGACATCGGCGGCACCATGCCCAGCGGGTACTGCTCCGACGAGACCCGCGTGTACGCCGTCGGCGAGGCGCCGGCGGACTTCCACGCCTACTACGCGGTGCTGAAGGACGCGCAGGAGGCGGCCCGCGCCGCCGTACGGCCCGGGGTCACCCCGGAGGCGGTCGACGCAGCCGCGCGCGACGTCATCGCGGCCGCCGGGTACGGGGAGTACTTCATCCACCGCACCGGCCACGGCATCGGCCTGGAGACGCACGAAGAGCCGTACATCGTGGCGGGCAACACCGAGCCGCTGGAGCCGGGGATGGCCTTCTCCATCGAGCCGGGCATCTATCCGGGACCGCACGGGGCGCGCATCGAGGACATCGTCGTGTGCACCGCCGACGGTCACGAGAGCGTGAACCACGTGACCCGCGACCTCATCATCGCAGGCGGCTGACCTGCCGCCGGACCGGTCCTCGGGCGTGTCCGGTGGATCTTTTCAAGACCCACCGGACACGCCCTAGCGGGCCGGTTCGGCGGAAGTTCGTCCCGGAATGCCGGATTGTGTCCCTCGGTCGATGGCAATCAGTTACTTGGACGTCCTACTATTTTCCCGATGTGTCCCCTCAGCGTGGAGGGGCCATGGCCGGGAGGCGAGTGGACGATGGGCGTTGATCGTGAACTGCCGACGCCGGAGGCGTACGACCTGCTCGAGCTGACCCGTGACCTGGTCACCGCCGAGCTCGCCCCGCGGGCGGCCGCCGACGAGGAGGTCGGCCGGTTCCCCCGCGAGGTGTTCCGCACGCTCGGCCGGGCCGGGCTGCTGGGCCTGCCCTATCCGGAGGAGTTCGGCGGCGGCGGGCAGCCTTACGAGGTGTACCTGCAGGTCGTGGAGGAGCTGGCCGCGGGCTGGCTCGCGGTCGGCCTCGGGGTGAGCGTGCACACCCTGGCGTGCTTCCCGACGGCGGCGTACGGCTCGGCCGAGCAGCGGGAACGGCTGCTGCCGGACCTGCTCGGCGGCGAGCTGCTCGGCGCCTACTGCCTGTCGGAGCCCCACTCCGGGTCCGACGCCGCCGCGCTGACCACCAAGGCCTACCACGACGGCGGCGCGTACACGATCAGCGGTACCAAGGCGTGGATCACCCACGGCGGGCACGCCGACTTCTACACCGTCTTCGCACGCACCGGCGCCGACAAGAGCCGCGGCATCTCCTGCTTCCACGTCCCCGCCGGCACCGACGGCGTCCGTGCCGCACCGCCGGAGAAGAAGATGGGCCTGCGCTCGTCCCCGACCGCCCAGATGCACTTCGACGACGTGCCCGTCCCCGAGGGCGATCGGATCGGCACGGAGGGACAGGGCTTCCCGATCGCGCTGTCGGCGCTGGACGGCGGGCGGCTCGGCATCGCCGCCTGCGCCGTCGGCGTCGCCCAGGCGGCGCTGGACACCGCGGTCTCCTACGCCCGCGAGCGCCGTCAGTTCGGGCAGCGGATCGCCGACTTCCAGGGCCTGCGGTTCATGCTCGCCGACATGGCCACCGGAGTGGCGGCGGCCCGGGCGCTGTACCTCGCCGCGGCCCGCCGCCGCGACGCCGGGAAGCCTTACGGCCCGGAGGCGGCGATGGCCAAGCTGTTCGCCACCGACACCGCGATGCGGGTGGCCACCGACGCGGTCCAGGTGCTCGGCGGCTACGGCTACGTCACAGACTTCCCCGCCGAGCGGTTCCTGCGGGAGGCGAAGGTCCTGCAGATCGTCGAGGGGACCAACCAGGTCCAGCGCATGGTCATCGGCCGCCACCTGGCGGGTTGATAGGGCGTTCCCCGCGAAATCGTCCATCGCGATAGGTTCTGAGGCGTGGAGGACATCGACCGGCAGATCGTGGCCCTGCTCGCCGAGGACGGCCGCATGAGCTTCACGGACCTGGCGCGCGAGACGGGTCTGTCCGTCTCGGCCGTGCACCAGCGCGTACGGCGGCTGCAGAAGCGTGGCGTGATCAGGGGTTACTCGGCGGTGCTCGACCACGAGGCGGTCGGTCTGCCGCTCACCGCGTTCATCTCGATCAAGCCGATCGACCCGGCGGCCCCGGACGACGCGCCGGAGAAGCTCGCCCACCTGCAGGAGATCGAGGCCTGCCACTCGGTGGCCGGTGAGGAGAGCTACATCTTGAAGGTGCGGGTCGCCTCACCGTTCGCGCTGGAGGAGCTCCTGCAGCAGATCCGGGCGGCGGCCAACGTCTCCACGCGGACCACGGTCGTGCTGAGCACCCCCTACGAGGGCCGTCCGCCTCGAATCTGAGCTCCGCGGCGAGGCTCAACCGGTAGCGGCGGGGTGGGGTCCCCGCAGCCTCGGGCCGTCGACTTACTTTGTAAAGGGCGGCGCCTTCTCGCTCCCGCACCGCAGGAACCCCGGATCCGCCTCCGAGCCCGCCGGAGCCCCCGGTCCGCGAAGAATCCGCCGGGATGGCGGGGACTCGCCACAACTCTGCCCTGCGGATGCCGTGGGCAGGGCGTTCGGAAGGCATTGCCGCGCGGTAGTCGCCTTCCCCGGGCCCGCTGGCGAAAGTACTCGCCATGGCGACACGAATGCGCCGGGGCATGGCCTCGGGCACAGGGGATTGGCTGCTGGTGTTCCTCCAGGCGAGGGACGCGCCGCCGCGCCGCTGGCACGGCGCGGCGACCGGGCCGGGGGAGTGGCTCCTGGTCTTCCTGGAGGCAGCTCGGGCGGGCCGGCCGATGGTCCTCGGCGGCCTCGAGCCGGTACGCGCGAGGGGGGCCTAGTGGTCACGAGGATGCTCTTCGCGGCCCTGCTCGGCGCCGTCATCGGCGGCGCCGAGCTGGCCGGCCGCTACCAGGACAAGCCCGCGTCGGCGGTGTTCTCGCCGTCCGGGATGCTCTACATCATCGTCAACGCCTCCGCGTCGACGCTGGCGCTCATCCTGGCCGAGTCGATGGGATGGCGCTTCGCGCTGCCGGAGGGCGCTCCGCCCATCGGCGCCGACGTCGCGCAGGTCATGGCCGCCGCGGTCGGCTCGGCCGCGGTCTTCCGCTCCTCCTTCATGATCGCTCAGGACAAGGGCGTCAGCATCGGGCCGATCCTCCTGCTGTCCGGGCTGCTGAAGATCGTCGACGCGGCGATGGACCGCAAGCGGGCGCTCAGCCGGCTGGCGGGCAACGACCTGCACGGCCTCTCCTTCGCCCGCGACCACGCCGCGCTGGCGGAGCTGTGCAGTCACGCGCTGCGGCGGTACGAACTGGCGGAGGCGCAGCGCCTCGGGGAGCTCGCCGCCGACCTGCGGGCCCGCGACGACCTGACCGACGCCGACAAGCTGGACTGTTTCGGCCTGGAGCTGAGCCGTCTCGTCGGCGAGCGGGCGCTGCGCAAGGCCGCGGAGCGGCTCCGCGACCGCCCGGCGCTGGAAGACGTGGCCGTCACGGTCGAGGACGTCCAGGAGGTGGACACCGAGTTCACCTCACGCCTGGGTGGAGGGAGACGGCTCGCCCGCCGTTCGGAATACTGAGTGTCGGCACACTCGGCGGACGGACGAAGGAGGAGCCCATGGCTGGACCGGCGGCACGCGTGGGAGAGCTCGCCCAGGCGGTCAAACCACGGCTGCGCGGCTGGCTGCACGCCGGCACCTTCCCGGCCGCGCTGGTCGCCGGCATCGTCCTGGTGGCGCTCGGCCCCACGCTGTCGGCGCGGCTGGCCGCGGCGGTGTACGCGGTGACGTCGGCGCTGCTGTTCGGCGTCTCGGCGCTCTACCACCGTGGGCACTGGTCGGCGCGGGCCGAGGCGGTGCTGCGGCGGTTCGATCACGCCAACATCTATCTGATCATCGCCGGCACCTACACGCCGTTCGCGCTGCTGGCGCTGCACGGTACGGCGCGCACGGTGGTGCTGTCGGTGATCTGGTCGGGCGCCGCCGCCGGGGTGCTGTTCCGCATCGTGTGGGTGGGCGCGCCGCGCTGGCTCTACACCGCGCTGTACGTCGGGCTCGGCTGGGTCGCGGCGGCGGTCATGCCGCAGTTGCTGGACGGCGCGGGCTGGGCCGCGCTCACCCTGGTCTGCGTGGGCGGTCTGCTCTACAGCGCGGGCGGCCTGGTGTACGGGCTGCGCCGCCCGGACCCGTCACCGCGCTGGTTCGGCTTCCACGAGGTGTTCCACGCCTTCACGATCGCCGCGTACGTGGCGCAGTACATCGCGGTCTCGTTCGTCGTGTACCGGGCCGCCTGATGATCCAACTCGACGGCGAGCGCTGAGCCCGCGAGCGAGGTCCGGGCGACGGCGGGGACGGTGTCGGCCGGACCCGCCGGCGGGCAATATCGTTACTGCTCATGAGCACTCATTTCGACGTCGTCGTTCTCGGTGCGGGCCCGGGCGGGTACGTCGCCGCGATCCGGTCCGCCCAGCTGGGCCTTAAGACCGCGGTCATCGAGGAGAAGTACTGGGGAGGCGTCTGCCTCAACGTGGGCTGCATCCCCTCCAAGGCCCTGCTGCGCAACGCCGAGCTGGCGCACATCTTCACCCGTGAGGCGAAGACGTTCGGCATCCAGGCCGACGGCGAGGTGCGCTTCGACTACGGCGAGGCGTTCCGCCGCAGCCGGACGGTCGCGGACGGCCGGGTCAAGGGCGTCCACTACCTGATGAAGAAGAACGGCATCACCGAGTTCAACGGCCGGGGCACCTTCACCGACCCGAACACCATCCAGGTGAACGGCGAGGCGGTCACGTTCGACCACTGCATCCTCGCGACCGGCGCGAGCGCGCGGCTGCTGCCGGGCACGTCGCTGAGCGAGCGGGTCGTGACGTTCGAGGAGCAGATCCTCAGCGAGGACCTGCCGGGCAGCATCGTCATCGCCGGCGCGGGCGCGATCGGCGTGGAGTTCGCGTACGTCCTGAGCAACTACGGCGTCAAGGTCACGATCGTGGAGTTCCTCGACCGGCTCGTGCCGCTGGAGGACGAGGAGGTCTCCAAGGAGCTGGCGCGCCGCTACCGCAAGCTCGGCATCGACGTGCTGACCTCCACCCGCGTCGAGGGCATCGACGAGTCGGGCGAGAAGGTCCGCGTCACCGTCTCCAAGGACGGGCGGCAGCAGGTCCTGGAGGCCGACAAGGTGCTGCAGGCGATCGGCTTCCGGCCGAACGTCGACGGTTACGGCCTGGAGAAGACCGGCGTACGGCTGACCGAGCGCGGCGCGATCGACATCGACGGGCGCGGCCGCACCAGCGTGCCGCACATCTTCGCGATCGGCGACGTGACCGCCAAGCTGATGCTGGCGCACGCGGCCGAGTCGATGGGCATCGTCGCCGCCGAGACCATCGCGGACGCCGAGACGATGGAGCTCGACTACGTGATGATCCCGCGGGCGACCTACTGCCAGCCGCAGATCGCCAGCTTCGGCTGGACCGAGGCACAGGCGCGGGAGAAGGGCTTCGACGTCCAGGTCGCCAAGTTCCCCTTCACCGCGAACGGCAAGTCGCACGGCCTGGGCGACCCGACCGGCTTCGTGAAGATCCTCAGCGACAAGAAGTACGGCGAGCTGCTCGGCGCGCACCTCATCGGCCCGGACGTCACCGAGCTGCTGCCCGAGCTGACCCTCGCCCAGCAGTGGGACCTGACCGTCCACGAGGTCGCACGGAACGTCCACGCCCACCCGACGCTGGGTGAGGCGGTCAAGGAGGCGATCCACGGCCTGGCCGGCCACATGATCAACTTCTGATCTCGTGCGACGCGGGCCGCCGGCGGCGGCCCGCGCGGTTGGACCGGGAGTCGTATCGGGGGGTTGCGCCGCCAGAGGAGTCGATATTTACTTGACCAAGTCAAACTTAACATTGACGAGGGCAAGAAAATGATCGATCTTGATGCTTTCGCGGGAACGCTCGACGCCCCGTCCGGGCACAGCTGGCGCCCGGTGATCGTGCGCCTGAGCTCAGGGGAGATGGACCGTTTCACGATGCTGTGCCGGCGTCGGGGCATCGCGGTCATCGACACGATCGACCGCCAGCTCAGCGAGCTGGCGGCCGTCCGGCTGCCGGACCGGCCGGGAGAGCACGAGCGGTACGCCCGGGAGGTGGCGGGCGACGACGTGTCGGCATACGGCGCCTGGGTCCATCTGCCGTGGATGTCGCAGGTCGCGCACGTGTTGCCTCCGTCGGACTACTTCGAGGTCGTCACCGCGCGTAACCAGCTCAAGATCACACGTGCCGAGCAGGACCTGCTGCGGAAAAAGCGGGTCGCGGTGATCGGATTATCCGTCGGTGGTGAGGCGGCGGTCGCGCTGGCCCAGGAGCATCTGTGCGGCCACATCGTGCTGGCCGACCATGACCGCCTCGATCTGTCGAACCTCAATCGTCTTGGCGCCGGCCTTCACGATCTGGGTCTGCCCAAGACTCGTGTCGTCGCCCGCCGGATCGCCGTGATCGATCCCTATCTGGAGATCACTCTCGTCGAAGAGGGCGTGACGCAGGACAACGCGGCGGAGTTCGTGGAGGGCCTCGACCTCCTCGTGGACGAGTGCGACGGGCTCGCGATCAAACACCTCGTGCGGCGGCTCGCCAGGGATCGGGGAGTCGACGTCGTCTACGCCGCCGACGAACGCGGTTTCCTGAGCGTCGAGCCGTACGGCGGCCATCCGGATCTGGAACCGTTCCACGGTCTGGTGGCAGGCCGTCCCGAGACCTACCTCGACGGGCTCATCTCCTGGCTCGGCGGGCGGGAGGCGCTGTCCAAGCGATCCCGGCGTTCGGTCGAGCTCATCGGAACCTCGCTGTCGGGCTACCCGCAGCTCGCCGGCGAGGCGAGGTACGCAGCCGGGCAGGTCGCCCACGTCGCGCGCCGGCTTCTGCTCGGCGAGCGCCTGCCGCCCTTCCACGGTCACCTGGGTCCCGGGGAGTTCCTCCCATAGCAAGGGCCCGCGCGGACCGCCGGACGGCGGCCCGCGCGAGCCTCCGGGGGCTTATGCCCGGAAGGCGTCGGCGTGGTCGCGCGCCCAGGTGGCGAAGGTACGCGCGGGGTGGCCGGTCAGCTCCCGCACGGCCTGGGTGAGCTCAACGGGGGTGCCGTCGTTGGACGCCCACCAGTCCAGGAGGGAGTCGGCGAAGGCGGCCGGAACGTGCTCGGCCATCTCCTCCTTCCACTCCTCCCGGGTGACCTTCCGGAACGGGATCGGCCGGCCGGTCACCCGGCTCAGGATGTCGATCTGCCCGGCGAAGGTGAGCGACTCCGGACCGGTCAGGGTGTAGGGGCGGCCGCCCAGGCCGGGGTCGGTGAGCACGGCCAGGGCGGCCTCGGCGACGTCGGCCTCGTGGATCGAGTCGTTGTGGGAGCCGGGGAAAGGCAGGCTGATCGGCCGGCCCGACCGCAGGCTCCAGCTCCACGCCAGCGCGTTGCTCGCGAACGAGCCGGGGCGCAGCGACGTCGCATGGATGGAGGAGGCGGTCAGGGCCCGTTCCACGTCCAGGTGGGACTTGGCCACCACGCTGTCGTCGGCGTTCGGGGCGAGGACCGCCGAGGAGGACAGCAGCACGATGTGCTCGACGCCTGCGTCGGTGGCCTCCTCGACGAACGCGCCGATGTGGGACGGCGAGGCGTACAGGAAGACCGAGGTCACACCCTTCAGCGCGGCGGCGAAGGTGGACGGGTCGGTCAGGTCGCAGCGGATCGTGTCCGGGCCCTCGGGGGTGCTGGAGGCCGCGCGGACGGCGAGCCCCCGCTCGTCCAGCAGGGCGATGAGGTGCCGGGCGACGGCGCCGCGGCTTCCGGTGACGAGGACGGTCATGGCGATGATCCCTTTCAGTGGTGGTGTGCCGGGGCCTTGCGTGGCATGAGCCACACGAGGCCGCAGCAGGCGAGGATGACGGCGGCGACGACGGCGAGGCCGGCGGACATCGCCGTGGCCCCGGTCGCCGAGGCGTGGAAGTAGACGGTGGTCACCGCGGCGGCGCCGAGGGCGTTGGCCAGCTGCTGGACCGCGGACAGCGACCCGCTGGCGCTGCCGGCCTCACGCGGGTCGGTGTCGCCGATCGTGACGTCGTAGACGGTGCCGAAGCAGGTGCCCATGCCCATGCCGACGACCAGGGTCGGCGGGCCGAGCTCCCAGCCGCCGAGGCCGGTGCCCGACGCGAGGACCAGGGCCAGCAGCCAGCCGGTGCCGGCCAGCGTGATGAGCAGCCCGGTGACGATCAGGGTGCGGCCGAGCCGGGCGATCAGGCGGTGACAGGTGATCGAGGCGATGACGATGCCCGCCGCGATCGGCGCCAGGCCGAGTGCCGCGCGTACCGGGGTGAAGTGCAGTTCCTTCTGCATGAACAGGGACAGCACGTACAGCAGACCGGAGACGGCGGCGAAGAAGAAGACGCCGAGGATGAGCCCCGAGGTGAAGCCGCGGTTGCGCAGCAGCGTCGGCTCGATCAGGGGCCGGTCCGCCCGGACCTGACGTCGGCCGAACAGGACGAAGAACCCCGCGCCGGCGGCGAGGCACAGGATCGGCGTGGCGCCCCAGCCGTGGGCGGATCCGTCGATCAGCCCGTACAGCAGGCCGAGCATGGTCGCCGCGAGCAGGAGTGAGCCGAGTGCGTCGACGGGCTGGGCGCGGTCCCCTTCGTCGTCGGGCAGCAGCGTGATCGCTCCGGCGGTCACCGCGCCGCCGAGGACGATGTTGATCAAGAACATCGTGCGCCAGCCCAGGCCGTACAGGTCGGCCTCGATGAGGAAGGCCGCCAGGATCGGGCCGCCGACGGCCGACAGTCCGAGGGCGGGGGCGAAGACGCTGAAGGCGGAGCCGAGCCGTTCACGGGGGAAGACCGCGCCGAGGATGCCGAACCCCTGTGGGATCAGCAGCGCGCCGAACGCGCCCTGCACCAGCCGGGCGACGATGATGGACGCCGGTCCGGTCGCCAGGCCGCAGGCGGCCGAGGCCGCGGTGAAGCCGTTGATGCCGACCAGGAACAGACGGCGCCGTCCGTACCGGTCGCCGAGACGGCCGCCGACCACCAGGAGCACGCCGAGCGCCAGGGCATAGCCGGCGCCCAGCCACTGGATGAGCGGCTCGCCTCCGTGCAGGTCGGCCGCGATGGTGGGCGCGGCCACGTTGGTGATGGTTCCGTCGAGAAGGTCGAGCACGGCGGCCGTGACGATGACGGCGAGGACGGCCCGGCGGCGTCCCTCGGAGACCGTGCTCGCGGGCGCGGCGCGGGCGAGCGTGGACATGCGTATTCCCTTTCGGAGAGCCGGATAGGATGCGCACGTGACGCATATACTTCGTCACGCGGATTCTGTGTGACGAAGTATCTTCGTGGCGAAGGTAAATTTGAGGCATGGAGGTGCCGCGTGTCAAACCGGGCGGAGTTGCTCGCGCGTGTCGTGGGGGAGAGCCAGCGGCACTATGCCGCGTACACGCTGTTCAATCAGGCGATGGCCGACCGGATCGGGCTGCACCCCACCGACGTGCAGTGCATCGCGCTGCTCGACCTGGAGCCCGGGCCGGTGACCACCGGGGAGATCGCCCGGCTCACCGGCCTGGCGTCAGGGTCCGCGTCCAGGCTGGTCGACCGCCTGGAGAAGGCCGGCTTCGTACAGCGGCAGCCCGACCCGAACGACCGCAGGCGGGCCCTCGTCGCCCTCGCCCCCGACGCGGCCGCCCGGATCTCGGAGGCGTGGGAGACGCCGGGAAAGGCGTTCGGCACGGTGCTCGAGCGCTACACCGACGAGCAGCTGGAGATCATCGCCGACTATCTCCGCCAGGCCGCCGACGTGGGCCGCGACCAGGCCCGCCGTCTCACCACCGAGACGCCGTAGCCGCGCCCGGCGGGGGCCGTCCCGTTACGAACAGCGCCCCGCCGTGCGCGGAGTGCGGGGCGGGCGGGCACCCCGCACTCCGCTCAGTGCCTCAGCCCGGCAGCGTCCACTGCTGGGCGGCGGTCTTGTTACAGCCGTAGATCTGCAGCTGGGTGCCATCCGTGGTGCTGCTGTTCGGATCGTCGAGGCACTTGCCCGATTCCGGGTTGGTCAGTGCCTTGTTCGCCGTGTCGTAGGTCCATTGCTGCGCGCCGCTGGTGTTGCAGTCCCAGAGCTGGACCTTCGTGCCGTCGGCGGTGCCGCTGTGGTCGACGTCCAGGCACTTGCCGAAGGCCGTCAGCGTGCCGTCCCCCTGCACCGTCCACTGCTGCGCGTTGGAGTTGTTGCAGCCGTAGATCTGGACGTGCGCGCCGTTGGCCGTGGAGCTGTTCGCCACGTCGACGCACTTCCCGGCGATGCCGGAGGTGATCGGGCCGGTCTTGGCGGGCGTGCCTCCGGTGCCCGGGTAGGACGGGGGCGCCGACGAGGCGGAAGTCGCCCACGAGGTGTTCGCCGTCGTGCCGAGCGTCAGGTCGAGCGTCCCGCCTCCGGTCGCGGCCGAGGCGGGCAGGTAGGCGTTGTTCCAGCCGCCGCCGTTCCAGGTGGCGCTCTGCACGTACGGTGTGTCCGTCGCGGCCTGCGGCGCGTTGATCGTCAGCTTGTTGCCTGTGCTGAGCGTGATGACGACCTGGGTGAACAGCGGGCTGCCGAGCGCCAGGTCGGCCGTGCCCGGCGTCTCGGGGAACATGCCCATCGCCGACCAGACGTACCAGGCGCTCATCGTGCCGAGGTCGTCGTTGCCGACGCCCCACCCGGTCGGGGAATCCGGCCACAGCTTGTTCTGCACGTTCCGGATGACCTCCTGGGTACGCCACGGCCGGCCCACGTAGTCGTACTCCCACGGCAGTTCGACGCTCGGCTCGTTGCCGAGATCGGCGTGGTCGCCGCCGCTGCCGTCGTACGCCGCCAGCACGTGGTCGAGGTAGCTCACCATCCCGGCGTTGCCGCCCTTCGCGTCGGCCAGGCCGCGGACGTTGAACGGCACCATCCCGGTGTACTGCCACGACGTGCCCTCGACCATTTCGGTGCCGCTCGTCGCGGAGAAACCGCCTGCCCATGGCCCGCTGGCCGTCCGCGGCTGCATGAAGCCGCTGGAGGTGTTCAGCAGGTTCTTCCAGTTCTGGGCGCGGTCGACGAACCTCTTCTGGTTCGCCGTGTCACCGAGCGCACCGGCGAACGCCCCGAGCGCGAAGTCGGCCGTGTCGTACTCCAGGGTCGTCGAGACGGATCCGTAGTAGTTGCAGCAGCCGTACGACCCGTCGCTGGGAAGGTAGCCGATGCTCGAGAGGTAGTTCAGGCCGGGCCGGTCGTTGTTCGTGACGGTGGCCTGATGGACCATCGCGTTCTTCGCCGCCGTCGTGTCGAAGTCCCGGCCGCCGAACGCGTAGATGTCGGCGATGATCGAGGCCGCCGGGTCGCCGACCATGACGTACGACTCGCCGTTGGCCTGCGCCCACTTCGGCAGCTGACCGCCCTGCGCGTAGTCGTTGACCGCGGACTGCGCCACGTCGCTCGCCTGCGCCGGCGCGATCATCCCGATGAGCTGGGCCTGGCTGCGGTAGATGTCCCAGCCGGAGTAGTTGGCGTACTGCGCGTGCCCGGAGGCGGCGGTGTGCACGGCGTTGTCGAACCCCATGTACTGGCCGTTCGCGTCGCTGAACACGTTGGGATGCAGCAGCGCGTGATACAGCGACGTGTAGAACACGTGCTGCTGCGCGGCGGTGCCGCCGGCCGTCTGGATCTTGCCGAGCATGGTGTTCCAGGCATTGTGCGCCGCCGTGCGGGTGCCGTCGAAGTCGAAGTTCGGCACCTCGGCGTCCCGGTTCGCCTTCGCGTTGGCGTCGGAGGTGAACGAGACGCCGACCCGGGCGGTCACCACGTGGTTCGCGGTCGTGTCGAAGGTCAGGTATCCCCCGTTCGGGGCGGCCAGCGGTGCCGCCGTGGTCCCCGCCGGGCCGTGCAGGCGGGGCTGGTTGGGCCGGTCCGCCGCGTGCGGTGACACGGTCGTGCGGGTGGCGTGCGCGGCCGACTTCTGGGCCAGCCGCTGCGCTCCGGCCCGTACGCCGGACGCGAGCCAGGTCCCGGTGCTGAACGGATGGTCGAAGACCACCGAGAAGTGCAGCGTGTAGGCGTTGCCGGCGCCGCAGAAGCGGCCGCTGGTCACGGAGCCGACGACCTCGGTGTTGCCGACGGTCTGCCAGGTCGTCCCGGAGTCGCCGTTCTGGCTGCCGGTCAGCTTGAACAGCAGGTTCGCCTGGGTGGTGGACGGGAAGGTGAAGCGGCCGATGCCGCCTCGCGTCGTGGTGGTCAGTTCGGTCTTGACGCCGTTGCCGAGCGTCACGCCGTAGTACCCGGGCGACGCCGACTCGTTCGCGTGCGAGTACGAGGAACTGGCCGATCCGGGGGAGGTGACCGCGCCGGTCGTCGGCATGATCGGCACGTCACCGTACGCGCCGCAGCCCGGTCCGGCCATGTGGGTGAGGCTGAACCCGGTGATCGTGGAACTGTTGTAGGAGTAACCGCCGCCCAGGGCTCGGCTGGCGGTGTCGGGACTCCACTGCAGCATGCCGAACGGGACGTCGGCGCCGGGGAAGTCGTTGCCTCCGTTGGTCGTGCCGAGGAGCGGGTTGACGAGGGAGGCCGGGTCGGAGACGAGCGTGGCGGCGCTCGCCGGGGCGGGGAGAAGCACGCCGACCACCAGAAGACAGGGCAGGAGGACGCGCAGGGGGCGGAGGAGTTTCATGTCTGACCGCCGTTCGCGGGGGATCGGGGCGGATGACAACGTTGTCGAGTGGTTCTTATGTCGCTACTTCTGGCGAGTCAATACCTTTGTCAGCAGTCGGCCATCCGGGCACTGCCCGGCGTGCGTCACCGTCCGGGCACCGCCTCGAAACCCGGTGTCCATCCTTCACGGCGTCAGATCTTGATACGCTCGATCTCATAGGCCGAGAGGCGCTGCAACGGGCTCAGGCCCGCCACGCTCGGCCGCCATCGATGTTCGCAAGGGCGCCTCCCAGTAAACGGGAGGTGTCGGTGACCACATCAGCGAACCATGACGGCCAGGAGCGCTCGGACCGAACGCAGGCGCTGCGCGACCTGCTGGACCGGCGGATCGCGGTCCTCGACGGCGCCTGGGGCACCATGCTGCAGGGTGCCGGGCTGACGCCCGCCGACTACCGGGGCGACCGGTTCGGCGACCATCCCCGTGATGTCACCGGCGACCCCGACCTGCTCAACCTCACCCGCCCGGACCTCGTCCTGGACGTGCACCGGCGCTACCTCGCCGCCGGCGCCGACATCACGACGACCAACACGTTCACCGCGACCAGCGTCGGCCAGGCCGACTACGGGCTGCAGTCCCACGTGCGGGAGATGAACCTGGAGGCCGCCCGGCTCGCGCGCCAGGCCGCCGACGAGGCCGGCGGGCGGTTCGTCGCCGGCTCGGTCGGCCCGCTCAACGTCACGCTGTCGCTGTCCCCGCGCGTGGAGGACCCCGCCTACCGGGCCGTGACCTACGACCAGGTCCGCGACTCGTACGCCGAGCAGATCCAGGCGCTCGCCGACGGCGGCGTCGACCTGCTGCTGATCGAGACGATCTTCGACACGCTCAACGCCAAGGCCGCGATCACGGCCGCCCGCGAGGTCGCCCCGGACCTGCCGCTGTGGATCTCGGTGACGATCGTCGACCTGAGCGGGCGGACGCTGTCCGGTCAGACCGTCGAGGCGTTCTGGAACTCCATCGAGCACGCCGAGCCGCTCGTCGTCGGCGTGAACTGCTCGCTCGGCGCCGCGGAGATGCGCCCGCACGTCACCGAACTGTCCCGGATCGCCGGCACGTACACCGCCTGCCACCCCAACGCCGGCCTGCCCAACGCCTTCGGCGGCTACGACCAGACGCCGGAGGAGACCGCCGGGCTGCTCGGCGAGTTCGCCGACGGGGGAGCCGTCAACATCGTGGGCGGTTGCTGCGGCACGTCACCGGAGCACATCGAGCGCATCGCCGCTGCCGTCTCCGGGCTGACGCCGCGACCGGTCCCGGTCCCGGAGAGGCGCACCCGCTTCAGCGGCCTGGAGCCGTTCGAGATCGCGCCCGACACCGGCTTCGTCATGATCGGCGAGCGGACCAACGTCACGGGCTCGGCGCGGTTCCGGCGCCTCATCGAGGCCGACGACTACCAGAGCGCGGTCGACGTCGCCCTGGAGCAGGTCCGCGGCGGCGCGAACATCCTCGACGTCAACATGGACGCCGACCTGCTCGAAAGCGAGCAGGCCATGACGACGTTCCTCAACCTCATCGCGACCGAGCCCGAGGCCGCCCGCATCCCGATCATGATCGACAGCTCGCGGTGGAGCGTGCTGGAGGCCGGGCTCAAGTGCGTGCAGGGCAAGGCCGTCGTCAACTCCATCAGCCTCAAGGAGGGCGAGGAGCCGTTCCTGGCGCAGGCGCGGCGCATCCGCGACTACGGCGCCGGCGTCGTCGTCATGGCCTTCGACGAACAGGGCCAGGCCGACACCACCGAGCGCAAGGTCGACATCTGCGCCCGCGCGTACGACCTGCTGACGCGGGAGGCCGGGTTCGCGCCCGAGGACATCGTCTTCGACCCGAACGTCCTGGCCGTCGCCACCGGCATCGCCGAGCACAACGGCTACGCCAAGGCGTTCATCGACGCGCTCCCGCTGATCAAGGAGCGGTGCCCCGGCGCCCGCACCAGCGGCGGCATCTCCAACCTGTCGTTCTCCTTCCGCGGCAACGACGTCGTACGCGAGGCGATGCACTCGGCGTTCCTGCTCCACGCCGTACGCGCCGGGCTGGACATGGGCATCGTCAACGCCGGCCAGCTCGCCGTCTACCAGGACATCCCCGCCGACCTGCTCGAACTCGTCGAGGACGTGCTGTTCGACCGGCACCCTGACGCCACCGACCGGCTCGTCGCGTTCGCCGAGACGGTGCACGGCAAGGGCACCCAGCGGACGGTGGACCTGTCCTGGCGGGACGCGCCCGTGGAGAAGCGGCTGGCGCACGCCCTCGTCCACGGCATCGTCGACTTCGTCGAGGAGGACACCGAGGAGGCCCGGCAGCGGGCCGCGCGGCCCCTCGACGTGATCGAGGGCTCGCTGATGGACGGCATGAAGATCGTCGGCGACCTGTTCGGCTCCGGGAAGATGTTCCTGCCGCAGGTCGTCAAGAGCGCCCGGGTCATGAAGCGCGCCGTCGCCTACCTCGAGCCGTACATGGAGGCCGAGAAGGAGCAGGCCCGCCTGGAGGGCCGCGCCGAGGCTGAGCGCGGCAACGGCAAGGTCGTGCTCGCGACCGTCAAGGGTGACGTGCACGACATCGGCAAGAACATCGTCGGCGTCGTCCTCGGTTGCAACAACTACGAGGTCATCGACCTCGGCGTCATGGTCCCCGCCGCCACCATCCTCGACACCGCCGTCGCCGAGAACGCCGACGCGGTGGGCCTGTCCGGGCTGATCACCCCGTCCCTCGACGAGATGGTCGCCGTCGCCGCCGAGATGGACCGCCGCGGCCTGAAGATGCCGCTGCTGATCGGCGGCGCCACCACCTCGCGCCAGCACACCGCGGTCCGGATCGCCCCGGCGTACGACGGTACGACCGTCCACGTGCTCGACGCCTCCCGCGTCGTCGGCGTCGTCTCCGACCTGCTCGACCCCGACCGGGCCGAGGAACTGGCCGTGAGCAACCGCGCCGAGCAGGACCGCCTGCGCGCCGAGCACGAGAACCGCCGGCGCAGCCCCATGCTCACGCTCGAGCAGGCCCGCGCCAACCCCGAGCGCGTCCCGTACGACGACCTGCCCGTCCCCGCCTTCACCGGCGTACGGACCGTCGAACCGGAGCTGACCGAGCTCCGCGCGATGATCGACTGGCAGTTCCTGTTCCTCGCGTGGGAGCTGAAGGGCAAGTACCCGGCGATCCTGGAACAGCCGGTGGCGCGCGAGCTGTTCGACGACGCCAACGCCCTGCTCGACCAGATCATCGCCGACGGCTCCCTGCGGGCCCAGGGCCGGTACGCCTTCTGGCCCGCCCGCTCCGAGGGCGACGACATCGTCCTCGACGACGGCGAGCGGTTCCCGATGCTGCGCCAGCAGACCGCCAAGCCCGAGGGGCGTCCCAACCGCTGCCTCGCCGACTACCTGGCCCCCTCCGGCGACCACCTCGGCGGCTTCGCCGTCGCGGTCCACGGCGCCGAGGAGCTCGCCGCGACGTACGAAGCCGCGGGCGACGACTACCGGGCCATCATGGTCAAGGCCCTCGCCGACCGTCTCGCCGAGGCGTTCGCCGAGTACCTGCACCTGAAGGCGCGGCGCGAGTGGTTCGAGCCGGACGCCGACCCGGCCATCGAGGACCTGCACGCCGAACGCTTCCGTGGTATCCGCCCGGCCCTCGGCTACCCGGCGAGCCCGGACCACAGCCAGAAGCGGACGCTGTTCAGTCTGCTCGGCTCGGATGAGATCGGCATGGGCCTGACCGAGTCGTTCGCGATGACCCCGGCGGCGAGCGTCAGCGGCCTGATGTTCGCCCACCCGGCGTCCCGGTACTTCACCGTGGGCCGCATCGGCCGCGACCAGGCCGAGGACTACGCCGGGCGTTGCGGCGTCCCCCTCGCCGAGGTCGAGCGCTGGCTCCGCCCGAACCTCGCCTACGACCCGGAATGAGGGAGGACCTCAGGCGATCCTGAGGTCCTCCGGGTCAGACGGTGACCGAGCCGGATCGGCCGGGCGCGGGCATCGGCGTGCTCTCGATACCGTGGTCGCTCGCGATCTTGACGACCACGGGCCCAAGGAGTTCCCATCGCCTCGCCACGCAGTCTCGTCTTCTCGGCGTTCACGGCATTTGCCGCCTTCGGTGCGTTCTGGGGCGTCTGGGGTGCCTCGGTGCCCCGAGTGCAGGACCAGGCAGGGGTCGACGACGGCGAGCTCGGGTTCGCGCTGCTCTTCGTCGGAGCGGGCGCCCTTCCGGCCATGCTGCTGGTGGGCAGGGCGCTCGACCGCTGGGGGCTGAAGGTCGCCGCCGGTGTCATCGCCCTGCTCGGCATCGTGGGAGCCGTATTGGCGCTGACGGCGGTGAACCTGCCGAGCCTGTGCGCCGGGCTGGCCATCGCCGGAGCGACGAGCGGCGCGGCCGACGTGGCCATGAACGCGGTGGCCGGACGGGCCGAGAAGATCGCCGGACGGCCGGTCATCACCCACGCCCACGGCACGTTCTCCGCTCTCGTCGTGCTCGCCAGCCTCGGAACGGGGGCCGCCTCCGCCGCGTCCTGGCCGCTCGCCGTGCCGTTCATCGCCATGGCCGTCTTCGCCGTCGTCGCGGGCGCGGCCCTTCTCCGGACGCTGCCGCCGAACACCGCCGGTCACGGTGACGCCGACGCGGGCACCGGCCCGGCGGAGGCGTCGTCCACCGCCCGATCCCGTTACCTTCCGCTGCTCCTCGTTGGGGTCCTGGGCACGCTCGCCTTCGCGAGTGAGAACGCCCACCAGAGCTGGAGCGCCATCTTCGCCCAGGACGAGCTGCATGCCGGGGCGTGGCTCACCACGGTGGCCCCTGCCGTTTTCGCCGGAACCGTCGCGATCACGCGTTTCTCGATCGGCGGGCTCAAGGACGTCCACGCGCGGTCCGTCGTCCTGGCCGGCGCGCTCGCCGCCGCGCTCGGAGCACTGATCATCGCGGCCGCCCCCACCCTGCTGGTGGCCGCGCTGGGGCTCGTCCTGGGCGGAGCGGGGACCGCCGTGCTGTTCCCGACCCTCCTCGGCATCGTGTCGCGTGACGTCGACGAGGCGTACCGGGGCCGCGCGACGTCGATCGTCGGCACCGTCTCGTACCTGGGCTTCCTGCTCAGCCCGGTCTACGTCGGCCTGTGGGCCGACGCCGTCGGGCTGCGCGGGGCGATGGTCGCGGTCGCGGCCCTCGGCGCCGCTCTGCTCGTCCTGGCGCCACCGCTGCTCCGCCTCGGTGGCTTCGCCGGCACGAGGACCGCGCGAACATCACCGGGCCGTGTGGACGCATGACGACGCCTGTGCCGGTCGTGGAGGCCTCCGACGGGGGAGTGTTCCCCGGAGGCCGCGCAAGGAGGGCTTCTGCGCACGTAGTGGGCGCCGGAGCCGACACATGGAGGGTATGTCGGCTCCGGCGCCCATTTGGGGGACCCGCGGGGGTGCGGGTGGCTCCGTCGCGAGGATCACTCGGCGGCTCGGGGCCTGCCGAGGGCCGTGTCGTCGCGCGTTCGCGGCGGCGCGGGCGGGCTAGGCGGCCACGGGTTCGAACATGTCGTCGTGGATGGGGACACTGCGGCCGTCCGGCAGCAGCTCGCCGGTGTCGTCGAAGACGATGACGCCGTTGCAAAGCAGACCCCAACCCTGCTCGGCGTGGTACGTGACGAGGCGGGCCGCGTCGTGATCGGGAGCGTCCGCGGACGGGCACTTCGGTCGGTGCTGGCACATTGCGGATCTCCCCCTTCTGGCTGGTCGTGGTGTACCTCTTCCAGTTACAAGAATGCCTCGGATCTGACGGCGCCGAAGTGGGACAAATACCTGCGTGGGTACCCGAACCGCCGCCTAGGTATACGTATGCCGGTCCGATCCTCGGTCTCAGCTGTGGCCACTGAGTCTGGAGGGGGCAGAGGTGCCCGCGCGCCGCCCCCTATGCTGTCGACGTGGACGAACTGGCGGACGCCCGCGTGGAAGCTGTTCTGTTCGACTTTTCCGGCACGCTGTTCGACGACACCGGGGTGCTGGACCCGGCTGCCCTCGTCGCGACGGCCGCCCGCCACGGAGTCGAACTCGACGGGCTCACGGCCGCCGACGTCATCCGGCGGACCCTGCGCCACGTCGACTCGCCCGAGGGCTTCGCGGCGCGTGAGGGATCCGACCTTTCCCCGGAGGCGCACCGGTCGGTGTGGACCAGGCTGATCGCCGAGGCCGGGCCGTTCGGGCCCGAGCTGGTCGCGGCGCTCTACGCATGCCTGATCGATCCGGAGGCGTGGCTGCCGTACCCGGACACCGTGCCGGTGTTGCGCGCCCTGCGGGACTCCGGCGTCCGCATCGGGGTGCTCAGCAACATCGGCTGGGACATCCGGCCGGCGTTCGCGCGGGTGGGCGCGCTGGAGTCGCTGCACACCGTGGTGCTGTCCTGCGAGCACGGGATGGCCAAGCCGGATCCCGCGCTGTTCGCCCTGGCCTGCGAGCGGCTGGGCGCCTCCCCGGACCGCGTGCTGTACGTCGGGGACGACCCGGTGAAGGACGGCGCGGCCGTGCGCGCCGGGCTGCCCGTCTACCTGCTGCCCAGCGAGCGGTCCGTGCGCACGCCGCGGGGGCTCACCGCCGTGCTCCGGCTGGTCCGCTGACGGCGTCGGCCGCGGACCGAAGGAGGGTCAAGGGCGTGCCAGCACCTTGCCGAATCGCCGTTCCGCCGCGAGCCGGCGCAGGGTGGCCGGCAGCTCGGACAGGGACACCTCCGCGATGATCAGCCGCTCGACGCCCAGCCCGTCCGGGGAGTCGGACAGTGCCCGCAGCGAGCGCCGGAAGTCGTCGGGCGTCGTTCCGTAGCTTCCTCCGACCCGGACCGGTTTGCCGCGCCACTCCGCCTCCTGAACCCGCTCGCCCCGCCGCAGGCGGTCCAGGTCGCAGTTCAGGCCGGGCAGCCGGTCGCCTGCGGCGGTGCCGCCGTAGAGCATGACGAGCCCGTGGCGGTGCGCCAGCCGTAGCGCGTGCTCCAGAAGTTCCGGCAGCACGAAGCTGGTGGTGACCACCACGATGTCGTGGGCGTCGGAGGACGTCTCGCCCAGGGGCGCGCCGCCGGTCCTGGGGAGCATCCGCCGCGCGGCGAGGAAGGCCAGCCGGTCGGCGGCACGGTTCACGATCAGGACGCGGGCGCCGGCGGCCTCGGCCAGCCGGGCGATGAGCACGCCGGCCGTTCCCGCGCCCAGTACGCAGACGGTCGCGCCGCGAAGGTCGGAACCGCCGAGATGGCGGCTGATCATGGTGAGACAGTGCGCGGCGCACGCGAGCGGCTCGGCGAAGACCAGGCGGCGTTCCCCGACCCCGGCCGGGGCCGGCGGCAGGGCCCGTACCAGCGCGTCGCCGTCCCCACCGGCCCACATCGAGCGGGCGAATCCGGTGCTCCGCAGCACCGGCACGTTCGGATCGAGGCAGACGCGGGCGCCGACCGGCAGGCGGGGAGTCGAACTGCGCGCCACCACGCCGACCAGCTCGTGGCCGAACTGGCTCGGCCCCGGCCGCCGGCCGGCGATCTCTTTCAGGTCGGAGTTGCAGATCCCGATCAGTGCCGGTTCGACGAGCACCGCCTCCGGTGTGTCCGGGCGGCGGGGCCAGGCGCGGGACAGCCGCGGCCCGGAGCTCGTCAGCTCCACGCTCAGCGGCGCCGCTCCCCACGCCGCCGTGTCCGATGCGCCGCTCACGGCCGCAGCGTCTCCAGTGCCTCGCCGAAGCGGTCGGCGATCAGGCAGGCGTCCTCGGCCGTCAGTACCAGCGGCGGCCGCAGCTCTATCACGTTGCCCTGGCCGTGCTCGGACACCCGGGTGATCACCGCCCGGTCGGTGAGCGCCTTGTTGAGCGCGGTGGCCAGCCGGGGGGAGCGGGCGCCGTCTGGCTCGACCAGCTCGACTCCCAGCATGAGGCCGACGCCGCGCACGTCGCCCACGCAGGGGAAGTCCGAGCGGAGCGCGCGCAGCCGGTCCAGCAGCACGGTCCCGGTCGCGCGCACGCCGGCAAGGAACTCCGGGCGGCGCACCTCGTTCAGGGTCGCGACGGCGGCCGCCGCGGACAGGGTGTGGCTGCCGTAGGTGAACCCGTGCATCGAGCGCGGCATGCCCACGAGGCGTTCCTCGGTGAGGATCGCGGCGAGGGGGAAGCCGCTGCCGGTCAGCCCCTTGGACAGCGTCATCATGTGCGGGGTCACACCGAAGTGCTCGGCCGCGAACAGCCGGCCGGTCCGGCCCAGCCCCGTCTGGTTCTCGTCGAAGATCAGGATGATGTCGCGTTCCTCGCAGAACTCCTTGAGCCGCCGGAGGTAGCCCGGGGGCGGGACGACGTTGCCGCCCACCCCGCTGATCGGCTCGATGATCATCGCCGCGACGCTGCCCGAGCTGGCGTAGGTGATGAAGTCCTCGATCCGGTCCACGCACCACATGCCGCAGGTGTCCGGAGTCTGCCGGTAGAAGCAGCGGAAGCAGTACGGCTCGGGCACGTGCACCGCCCCGGGCAGGTGGTACGGGAACGGCGCCCGCATCCGCGAGGTCCCGTTGTAGCTGGTGGCGGCGACGCTCTGGCCGACGTGCCCGCGGAACGGCACGATGACGTCCCGCCTGCCGGTGATCCACTGGGCGATCTTGATGGCGCCCTCGTTGGCGGTGGAGCCGCCGGAACTGCGCAGGTTCACGCGGGTCAGCGCCGGCGGGCTCAGCTCGACGAGCAGTTCCATGACCCGGTCGGTCGGCGTCGTACGGAACGAGGAGCTGGCGAACACCAGGTCGCCGAGCTGGTCCCGGACCGCCGCCAGCACGGCCGGGTGGTTGTGCCCCAGCACGAGGTTGAACGTCCCGGACACGCAGTCGAGGTACTCCCGGCCGTCCGCGTCCCAGACGCGCACGCCCTCGCCGTGGACCAGGTGGACGTCGCCCAGCTCGTAGTAGGCGAACGCCTGCGGGTCGGCGCCGGCGTCCATCACCCGACGTCCAGACTGGCCAGCTGCGCGGTGACCCAGGACTCCAGGGTCCACGGCCGGGCGGTCTCGCGTCGCCGCCGTGCCGCCTCGGCCCGTTCCTTCGGGCCGGCCAGCAGCCCGGCGGCGATCGCCTCGGCCTGCTCGGTCAGGTCGTAGGGGTTGACCGTGCGGCACACCGGGCCGAGGATCTCGGCCGCGCCGGCCATCTCCGACAGCACGACGTCGGCGTCTCGCTCGTTCACCAGGGGCGCCTCGAAGACGCTGAGGTTCTGGCCGTCCACCGTGGAGTTGAAGATCAGCAGGTCGGCCCGTTCGAAGCAGCCGAAGGTGTGGCCGACCTCGTTGTCGCAGTGCGCGCGCACGGTGTCGGCTCCCAGCGTGGCGTTGGCCTCGGCGACGGCCTGCTCCACCCGCTTCTGGTACTCGGCGTTGGCCGTGACGTACAGGCGGTTCGGGTTCATCCGCACGAGCATCCGGGTCCCGCGCAGGCGCTCGTTCCCCTCAACGGCCAGGACGAAGGCCCGCACGGCGCGTTCACCGTTCTTGATCGGGTCGGTGCGGCCGGAGTGGACGACGAGAGGGCGGTCGCCGGCCCATTCGGCGATGCCCGCGGGCAGCCGCGCGTCACGGCGGTGCAGCGTCTCCGGGCTGTACCCGAGAGGCTGGGTGCGCACCTTGGTCAGGTGGCCCGCGCGCCGTACGGTGCAGGCGTCCGTGTCGACCTCGGCGTCGGGCAGGAGGTCGGCCACGCAGGCCAGGAAGTTGGCCGTCCAGCGGTGGGCGAAGAACCCGATGGTGTCGGCCGCGAGCATGCCCTCCAGCACGCCGGTCCGGATCGTCCGGGGGAGGATCCGCCAGTAGTCAGCGGACGGCCAGGGAATGTGCACGAACAGCAGGATCGGCGCGTCCGGGCGCCGGGCCCGGAGCCGTTCGGGGACGCGGACGAGCTGGTAGTCGTGGACGAGGAAGACCGGGTCGGGCTCGTCCGCGGAGCGCCGCAGCAGCTCACCCGCGAAGTCCTCGGTGAACTCCCCGAACCGCTCCCACGCCTGCCGGGTCTCCTCGCCGAAGGACGGCTGGGTCCAGCGGTCCCAGCCGTAGTTGTTCCCGGCCCACATCAGCTCGGCGGTGAAGAAGTTCTGCACGGTCCGGAAGGCGTCGCGGTCGTGGCGCAGCTGGTGGAGCCGCACCGTGCGTCCCGACGGCAGCTCGATGCTCATGCCGTCCGGGTTCTCGATCGCCGCCCGGTGGTCGTCGTCGCTGTCCGCGCTCACGATCCACGCCACGTCCAGGTACCCGGCCTGCTCGGCGACCACGTTGCCGGTGCCGCCCGGGGCCAGCCACGCGCGCAGCCGCCCGGTCTCCGGTTCGGGGGCGTAGCTGACCACCGCGCGCTTGCTGGCGAGGAAGACCCGCTTGCTCACTCTCACTCCTCCACGGATCGGGGTGCGGGGACGGTGAAGGGTGCTTCGGGGGCGAGCGCACGCCCGGCCAGCCGGCGGGTGCCCTCGTCGACGTCCACCGGCCACAGGCCGGTCAGCTCCGGCAGGTCGGCCGCGTACTCGCTGTGCAGGCAGGCATTGTCCGGGCGGCATGCGTAGGCCGTACCCGCCTTGCGGACCGGACGGATCAGGCTCTCGTCCAGCCCGAGGCCCCGGGCGATCCGGCCGGCCCAGGCGTACCGCGAGAGGCGATCGGGCCCGGCCAGGTGCAGTACACCCGTCCGCCGGGTCCGCACGAGCTCGGCCGACCAGGCGGCGACGTCGTCGACGAGCACCGGGGTGTTCCAGTGGTCGTCCGGGGCCTCCACCGGAAGCCCGGCCCGGAGCCTGCGGGCGCAGGTGGTGAAGTAGTTGGGCCGGTGGCCGTCGGGATCCCAGCCGTAGACGAGGCTGACGCGCAGCACCAGGGTAGAGCCGGTGTCCAGCAGGGTCCGTTCGGCGGCCAGTTTGGCGTGACCATACGCGTTGGCGGGCGCGACCTCGTCGGACTCGCGGTGACTGTGCCGGGTGCCGGCGAAGACGTTGTCCGTCGAGATCAGCAGGACGGGACGTCTCCCGACGGCCGCCGCGAGGTTGGCCGCGCCGGTGCCGTGCGCGGCCATCGCCTCCTCGGGATGCCGCTCGCACCAGGTGATGTCGGAGGGGCCGTGCACGACGACGACGGCGTCCGGCGCGATGAGGCGGAGGGTGTCCCGGCAGGCCCTGGGGTCGCGTACGTCCAGCTCCCGCCATTTCATGCCCGTCGAGGACCGGGCCGTCGGCGGTCGTCGCGAGCACAGGACCGCCCTGCCGCCGAGCGCGCGGATCCGGGCGCCGATGCGCCCGCCGAGATAGCCGCTGCCGACCACCATCGTCAGCATGGGAGGGCCTCGCGCCGGGCGGATCCGTCGACCCGCGTGGCGGCCGGCCCGTTGCGAGCGGAGCATGTCACATCCGCCGGAGATCTCACCCGCTCGGCGTTCCGGCCGGCGCCCTCAGATGTACGCATCGACCCACATCATTGGCAAATCTCCGATTTGACAAACATGGTGACTTAGAGGGTTACCGAATCTGATTCGGGGGTAAACCCGACTCATTTGGTTGATCTCGGTAAGGAGGAAGATGGCCGAAAGCGGCTATGTCGTTCGCGATCGCATCCCGTTGTCCACGACTCCGTCGGCCATTGAGTTGAAAATCAACCGCGAGGACACCTATCGCATCCACGTCGTGCGTGATTCGTCGGCGGCCACCGAAGCTCTCCTCGCCGAACTCGACGGCCGTCGCGCCGCAGTGATCACCGAGCGGACCGTCGCCTCGCTTCCCGCATACCGGATCACCGGCGCCCTCGGCGAGCGCGGGCGACTGCTCGGCAGCATCGCCATCCCGGCGGGGGAGCGCAGCAAGAGCCTCGACACGGCCTACCTGCTCATCGACTGGCTGGCCCAGCTCGGCCTGGCGCGGCGGGACGTCGTGGTGGCGCTCGGCGGTGGAATGATCATGGACACGGTCGGCTGGGTGGCCAGCGCGTACATGCGCGGCGTGCCCTACGTCAACGTCCCCACCACCCTCCTCGCCCAGGTCGACGCGGGGCTCGGCGGAAAGGTCGCGGTCGACCACAACGCCGCCAAGAACCTGGTCGGCGCGTTCTACCAGCCACGCGCCGTCATCTCGTGCCTGGAGTTCCTCGAGACGCTCGACCCGCGGCAGGCGCGCGCGGGTCTCGCCGAGGTCGTGAAGAAAGCGGTCATCGCCTCCCCGGAACTGTTCCAGTTCATCGAGCGGAACGCCGATGAACTGGTGCGATGCAGTCCCCAGCCATCCGAGACGCTGGTCCGCGCCGCCAGCACCATCAAGTGCGAACTCGTCGGGCGCGACCCCTATGAGGTCGACCTGCGCCGCCCGCTGAACTTCGGGCACACCGTCGGGCACGCCGTGGAGACGACCACCGGGTACGGCCCGGTACTGCACGGTGAGGCGGTGGCCTTCGGCATGGCCATCGCCGTCGACATCTCCCGGGCCCGCGGCCTCCTCGCCCCGGCCCTCGCCGACCGGATCACCCGGCTTCTGACCGGCCTCGGCCTGCCGGTCCGCCTGGAACAACTCCGGTCCGTGCCGCCCGTCGAGGACGTGCTGGCCGCACTGGACAAGATCCGTGAGATCCGGGACGGCAGCCTGCGTTTCGTGCTCCCGATCGAGCTGGGCACCACTCTCATCGTCGATGACGTCACCGAGGACGAGGTGCGGGCCGCCCTCCTGCGCAACGTCGCGGAGGACATCCCGGCGGGCCGCCGATGACGGCGCTGTGGGCGGTCGATGCCGGCGGCAGCACCACCTCGTTGATCGTCCCGTCACCCGGCCCCGGCGTCGTCCGGACGTACGGGCCGGTCAATCCCGCGTCCGTCGGCGCCGACGCGGCCGACCGGGCCCTGCGCGCCCTGTTCGGCGAGGTCGCCGCCGCACTGGACGGCCGGCCGGGAACCGGGTGGATCGCCACCGCGACCGTGGACCTCGCCGACCCGGGCGGGGAACCGGACCGCCTGCGCGCGCTCGCCCGCGAGGCGGGAGTGCACGGACGGCTGCTGCTGTCCAACGACGCCCTGCCCTGGCTCGTCGCCCCGCCGCTCGACGGCCGGGGCGTCGCGCTGGTGTGCGGCACCGGGTCGGGATTCATCGCCGCCGGTGACCGCGCCGTGCTGACGCGGGTGGGTGGCTGCGAGTACCTGGGCAGCGACGAGGGCAGCGCCTTCGACCTCGGGCTGGCCGGGCTCCGCGCCGCCGTCCGCGCCGAGGACGGCCGGGGCCCGGCGACCGCGATCGGCGCCCGGCTGGCCGACCGGCACGGGGCGACCCCGGCCGAACTGGCCCGCCGACTCGCCGCCGAGGCGTTCCCCAAGGCCGCGGTGGCCGCCCTCGCGCCGGCCGTGTGCGACGCCTGGCTGGACGGCGACGGTCCCGCGGCCGCGCTGGTGTCCGCCGCGCTCGACGAACTCGTCCTGGGCGTGCGCGCCGCCCGCGACCGGGCCGGCCTCACCGGCCACTGGTCCGTCGCCGCCGGCGGCGGTGTGCTGCGCGGCTGCCCCCCGCTACTGACCGAACTCACCCGGAGGCTGCGCTCCGAGCTGTCGGCGGCCGAGGTCGTCCCGGTCGCCGAACCGGTGGCGTCCGTGCACGCCGCGCTCCGGAACCACGTCCGGGACGGCCGGGTCCGCCCGCCGGACGGGCCGGCCGGCGGCGCCACCTGGCTCATCGACCTGGACCCGGCGCCGAGCCGCACCCGGCCGAACCCCACACCGCCGCCCCCGGAGGCCGGCGACCCGCAGGTGCGCATCGGACTGTGCCTGGCGGCCTGGGGCGGTTCCGGGCTCGCCGCGGCGCTCGAGCAGGCCGCGCTGTTCGAGGCGGACGCCGTGGACCTGCCCACCGACACCACCTCAGGCCTGCTGGATCTGGCGCGCTGGTCCCGGGACGAGGCCTACCGCGCGGAACTGCGCGCCGCGCTGGCGGGCGTGCGCGTCGGCTGTGTGAGCAACAGCCGGGACACCCAGCTGCTGCTCGGCCCGCACGGCCCGCACACCGATCCCGTGCTCGAAGGCTCCGAGCAGGCCAAGCGCGAGCACGCCCTGCGGCACGCCCTCGACACGGTCCGGCTCGCCGCCGACCTGGGCGCGCCCCACGCCCGGCTGATGTTCGGCGTGCCGGACGTCGCCCGCTGGCTCTCCTGGTGGCACAGCACCGTGAGCTGGGCCGACAACGTCACCGACTGGTGCGAGCGGGCACGGCCGGTCCTGAGGCTGGCCGCCGAGCACGGCGTGACACTGCTGGTCGAACCGCATCCCAAGCAGGTCGCCTACGACCGGGCCAGCGCCCGGCACCTGCTCGACGCGGCGGCGCGGGCGGAGCCGCGCGCCGCGGTCCGGCTCTGCGTCGACCCGGCCAACCTCGCCGCCACGGGACACGACCCCGTGGACGCGGTCCGCGGCTGGGGCACCGACCTCGGCGCCGCTCACGCGAAGGACCTGCAGGTCTGGAGGGGCGCCGAGGCGCCACGCGGAGCGGGCTGGTCCCGGTACGGCCCTGGGCCGCCGATCCGGTTCCGTGCCCTCGGCGCGGGCGGGCTGCCCTGGCCGGCGATCGTGTCGGCGCTGCTCGACGAGGACTTCCACGGCGTGCTCTACGTCGAGCACGAGGACGCCCTGCTGCCCCGGGAGCAGAGCGTGGGCGTCTCGGCGCGGCTCCTGCGCGAGCTGCTGCCGCGGGCCCGCCCGCAGGGGCGCACATGGTGACGGACCGGCCGTCTCACTTCCGGAGGAGGACCCGATGACCCTGCAGGACGTGCGCGCGGCGCTGCTGGCCGGTGGTCTCGGTGAGCGGATGGGCCGGCTGACCGACGCCATGTGCAAGCCGCTCGTTCCGTACGCCGCGTCCTGCCGTCTGGTCGACTTCAGTGTCGCGAACGCGGCCCGCTCTGGAGTGCCCGAGGTGGTGCTGCTGTCCATGCACCGGGAGCGGGACCTGATCGACCATCTCACGTCGCACTGGGACGGCAGGGGAGTCCGGGTGAACTTCGGCCCCCACGACGAGCTCGTGCGCTCGGGCGGTCTCGCGGCCGGCGCCCCGCTGCCGCCCCGGCCCGCCGAGTCCGGCACCGCCGACGCCCTCCTGAACAACGCCGAGTACCTGTTCGCACCCGGCGCGAGAGACGTGCTGGTGCAGCACGCCGATCACGTCTACGTCTTCGACTACGGGCCGATGGTGGCGGCGCACCGCGCGGCCGGCGCCGACGCGACCATCGGGGTGCAGCGCATCGAACGGCGCTTCGTGCACCTGTTCGGCATGGTGGACGTCGACGCGGACCTGCGCGTGCGCCGCCTGGTCGAGAAGCCCGCCGAGCCGACGTCGGACCTGGTGTTCACCGCGTTCTGCCTGTTCCGGGCGGACGTGCTCGAGGAGGTGCTCACATCGCTCGCCGCGCTCGGCGAGAACGGCTGGCAGCACGACATCAGCCGGGACGTCCTCCCGGTGATGATCCGGGACGGACGTCGTGTCCTGGCCCATCCGATCTCCGGATACTGGGCCGACATCGGCACCGTGGAGCGCTACCACCTGGAGCAGATGCGGTTGCTCGACCGTCCGTTCCCGCTGCCGCCGGAGACTCTTCCACGCACGTTGGCCGACGCGCCCCCTCGCTTCGTCCCCCACCTGCGCAGTCTCGTCGGGGCGGGCGCCGACGTGCCGCCCGGCGCGGTCGTACGGTCCAGTCTGCTGTATCCCGGCTGTGTCCTGGAGCCGGGGGCGGAGGTGGATCGGTCGGTGGTCCTCCCCGGCGCACGGGTACGGGCCGGGGCGCGCCTGAGCGGCGCGGTGGCGGCGGTCGGTGAGGACGTCACGGGCATGCGCACCGGCCTGGCCGACCTGAAACCGGCCTGATCGACCAGAAACCGGCCTGATCGACCGCCGGCCGCGGCCGGGTAGAGCAGGCGGAGACGCCTCAGACCCCGCGAGCGGTACCCGACGCCCGTCGGGGCGGACGCGCGGCGGCCGGCGGGGCACTTCCGCCGGCCGCCGCGCGTCCGAACGGTGCCCTCAGGACACCGAGACGTGGAAGATCTGGTTGTCGCTGTTGTGCGCGGTGCTGTCCTTGTCGCCGCCGTTGGAGGTGGCCAGCCAGATGCCGCCGTCCGGTGCCGGCTCGACGGTGCGCAGCCGCCCGTGGGCGCCGTTCAGGTACTCCTTGACGTTGGCCAGGCCGCTCCCGGAGATCTGCTCGCGGTAGAGGCGTGTGCCGCGCTCGCACGCGACGTACAGGAAACCGCGGACGATCGTGATGCCGCTGCAGGAGCCGTCGGCCACCGGATACGTGTGCTCAGGCGCGATGAACCCGGACGTTCCGCAGGTGCCGGACGTGCCCTCGCAGGACGGCCAGCCGTAGTTCCCGCCCTTCGTGATGAGGTTCGTCTCGTCCATGACGCTGTTGCCGAACTCCTGCTCCCACAGGCGCCCCTGCGCGTCGAACGCCAGGCCCTGCACGTTGCGGTGGCCGTAGCTCCACACGGCGTTGTGGAACGGGTTGTCCGCCGGGATCGAGCCGTCCGGGGCGATCCGCAGCACCTTGCCGTTGAGGCTGCTGGTGTTCTGGGCGTTGTCGCCGTTCTGCGCGTCACCGGTGCCGGCGAACAGGTACTTGCCGTCGGGGCTGAAGCGCAGCCGGCCGCCGTCGTGGAACTTGTTGCGCTGGATGCCGGAGACGAGGACCTGCTCGGTGCCGGTCTGCAGCGCGTCGGCGGAGGGGTCGTACTTGATCCGCACGATCCGGTTGTCCGACGGTGAGGTGTGCATGATGTAGAGCCAGTGGTCGGAGGAGAAGCTCACCGGGTTGATCTCCAGCCCGGTCAGGCCGCCTTCGCCGTCGGTGCTCTGCACGTTCGGGACCGTGCCGATCGTCTTCTTCGCCCCGGTCTTGGGGTCGAGGTGGACGATGGAGTGCGCGTCGCGCTCGTTGAACAGGATCGTGCCGTCGGGCAGGGTGACCAGGCCCCAGACGACATCGTCGTCCGTGCCGACCTGGGTCACCGCGCAGACGCCCTCGGCGGGGGTGCACTGCGAGCTCCCGGAGGTCGTGACGTCGAGGACCGGCGTGCTGCCGTCACTCTCGTTGCCGTTGGCGTCGTACGCCGTCACCTGCAGGTGGTAGGTGGTGTTCGGCGTCAGGCCGTCCAGGGTCGCGCGCGGGGTGTCCGCGTCCGACGCTCCGATTCGCGTTCGGGTACCACCGGTCACGTCGTAGACGCGGTAACCGGCGACGCCCACGTCGTCGGTCGAGGCGGTCCAGGCCAGCCCGATGCCGGTGCCGGTCACCGCGGTGGTGTGCACGTCCGTCGGCGCGGTCGGCGGCGTGTGGTCGTCGGACGGAGGCGTCGTCACCGACAGCGTGCCGCTCGGCTGGGAGACGTTGCCGGCCGCGTCGCGGGCGTTCACGTAGAAGCCGTACGTCGAGTTGGGGTTCAGGCCGCCGCAGGTGCCGGTATGCGTCGAACCGTCGACGCTCGCGCACAGCTGGCCGTCATGGTAGAGGTCGTAGCCGGTCACGCCGGTGTCGTCGGTGGAGGCGGTCCAGCGGATGGTCGCGCTGTTCGGCGTGTCGCCGACGAGGGCGGGGGTGCCCGGCGGGGCCGGCGGCGTCGTGTCACCGCCGATCGTGCCGTAGACGCCGTACTCCTGCAGCGAGTACCCGTGGGACGAGTCGCTGCGACACCGCTTGGTCCCGTACACCCGCACGTATCGCCCGGTGCCGTCGAGTGACGTGAGGTCCTCGACGCCGCCCTTGCCGCTGGTCGTCGAGTAGATGCGCGTCCAGGTCGCATGGTCGTTCGACGTGTCGATCTCGTACGCGGCGGCGCACGAGGCGTCCCACTGCAGGCGCACCCGGCTGATGTGGGCGACCGAGCCGAGGTCGACGTAGATCCACTGGGGATCCTTGCCCGCGGTGCTGGCCCACCGTGTCGACGAGTCGCCGTCCACGGCGTTCTTGGCGGCGCAGCATCCGCCGGACGAGGACGCCGTCATGGGCCGGTTCAGCGACAGCAGCTGATCGGCTGCGGCCGCGCGTGCGGTCGCCGTGGTCGCGCACATCGCCGTCGCGAGCGCGCACAGGGCTGTTCCAAGCCTCCGCCGTTTCATCCAGTCCTCCTGTGTCTGGGCGGGGACGTGCCGCTTCAGCGACACGGCGGGGGCGCGTGTCACCCAGGGGAGTGGAACGGCTCGCTGTTCTGATCCGCCTGCCGGCCGCGAGGGCCGGCAGGCATGAAAACCTTTGCAGGCCTTCGACTGCATTATCCGGGAGACATCCGATGAGTCAACGAGAAGCCGACCCGGACCCCCGATCCTGCGTGACCGGGCCGGCTTCCGCTGTGAGCGGCCGGGTCGGCGCGCCCTTGACGCGGGACGCCCGGCGGAGTACTAACTTACAGGAAAGCTTACTAAAAGCTTTCTCGGGGGCCATCCTTCCTCCTCTCCCCGCCAGGAGCGAGACGTTGAGACGCCTATTCGTCACTCTCGCCGCGACGGCCCTGCTCGCCGGCTTCGTCGTCGCCCGCCCCGCCCACGCGGCCACCGCCGCCACCGCCACGTTCGCCAGGACCTCGAGCTGGGACACCGGCTACCAGGCTCAGTACACGATCAAGAACACCGGAACCACGACGATCAGCGGCTGGACCGTGGAGTTCGACCTCACCGCGTCGACCACGGTCGGCACCTATTGGGACGCGCTGCTTTCGAAGTCCGGTGACCACTACACGTTCAAGAACCGCGAGTACAACGGGCAGATCGCTCCCGGTGCCACGGTGAGCTTCGGCTTCGTCGTCTCCGGCACCGCCGACCCGTCCGGCTGCCGGCTGAACGGCGCCTCGTGCGACGGCGGCAGCGGCGGCGGCGACACCCAACCGCCGTCCGCGCCATCGGGCCTCAAGGTGACCGGCCACACCTCGTCGAGCGTGTCGCTGTCCTGGACCGCCGCCACGGACGACACCGGCGTCACGGGATACGAGATCTTCCAGGGTACGACTTCGGCGACCACGGCCTCCGGTACGAGCGCCACGGTCACCGGGCTCCAGCCCGCGACGACCTACACGTTCAAGGTGCGGGCGAGGGACGCCGCCGGAAACCTCTCCGCCTTCTCCGCCCAGGTGAGCGCGACCACCGACGCCGGTTCTCCGCCGCCCTCGGGCAGTCGGCCGTACGTCGCACCGTACGTCGACATGGGCTCCTGGCCGACCCCCGTCCTCAGCGAGATGGCGCAGGCGGGTGGGCTCAAGGGCTTCACCCTCGCGTTCGTGACGAGCGCCGGATGCAAGGCGAGCTGGTTCAACGCCTACGATCCGAGGGCGGCCTGGCAGAAGGACGAGATCGACAAGCTGCGCGCGGCGGGCGGCGACGTGAAGATCTCCTTCGGCGGCGCGTCCGGCATCGAGCTCGCTCAGGCCTGCGGCGACGTCAACTCGCTGTACACCGAGTACGCCGCGGTTGTGGACGCCTATGGCGCCAAGTACGTCGACTTCGACATCGAGGGCGCCGCGGTGGCCGACAAGGCGTCAGTGGACCGGCGGTCGCAGGCCCTGGCCCGGCTGCAGCAGAGCCACCCCGGCCTGAAAATCTCCCTCACCCTGCCGGTGCTGCCGGAGGGCCTGACCTCCGACGGCCTGAACGTCGTCACGTCCGCCAACAACGCCGGGGTCGACCTCGACCTCGTCAACGTCATGGCCATGGACTACTACCGCTCCGTCGACTACGGCGACGCGGCGGTGCAGGCCGCACAGTCGACCCACGACCAGCTCAAGACGCTGTACCCGGGCAAGACCGACGCCCAGCTCTGGGCGATGGTCGGCGTCACCCCGATGCTCGGCCAGAACGACGACCACAACGTCTACAACCAGGACGACGCCCGCCAGCTCGTGACCTTCGCCAAGCAGCACCACCTCGGGATGCTCGCGTTCTGGGAGGAGACCAGAGACCGCAACGCCTGCACCGGCGCGCTCTATCAGTGCACCAACATCCCGCAGCAGCCCTACGAGTTCTCCAAGATCTTCGCCGCGTACACCGGCTGATTTCACCGCCACTCGCCGGTGCTCACGCGCGAACCGTGTGAGCACCGGCGAGCGGCACGGTCACCACGCTCGCCTGCTGGACGAACACGGAGCGCCGAGGGCGCTGCCCCCATCGGTGGCCGCCTGTGCCAAGGCGCGCGGGTCGTCTCCGTTAGTGGTGGCCGCCCACCCCAAAGGCGCGCGGGTCGTCTCCGTCATGCCCCGTCGAGGAGACGATCGACGTCCGTGCGGGTCGGTGCCGTCGCCGGGCCGCGGCGCGTGACGGCGATCGCGGCGGCGGCGTTGGCGCGCAGCGCGGCCCGCGCCGGTGACAGCCCTTCCGCGAGACCGGCGACGAAGACGCCGACGTGCGCGTCACCGGCGCCGTTGCTGTCGACCGCCCGTACGTCAAAGGCGGGGACGCGCAGGACCTCGGCTCCGGGCATGGCGAGGAGGCACCCGGCCGGGCCGATGCGGACGACGACACCGGACCGTCCGGTCCGCCGGGCCAGTGCCATGGCCGCCTGCTCCGGATCGGTATGCCCGGTCGTCGCGATCGCCTCGTCGAGGTTGCAGCTCCACCAGTCGGCGCGGTCCAGCGCCGGTCCGAGGACGTCGGCGGGTATCTCGGCGACGAGCGGTCCCGGATCGACGATCACGACGGTGCCGCGGGGAAGCGTCTCCAGCCAGCGGGTGAGGGCGTCCCGGTTGGCGGGGTAGGCCAGGCCGTACCCGGACACGTAGACGGCGTCGTCGGGCCGCAGCCCGATCCCGGCGAGTTGTTCGTACGTCAGCGCCGCCTCCGCACCGGTGGCGGTGACGAAGGTGCGCTCTCCCGTATCGTCGACGAACGCGACGTCGAAGCCGGTGTCGACGCCGGCGGTCGGCTCCTGGAGGACGGAGATGCCGGCCTCGGCCAGCCGGGCACGGGCGAGATCGCCGAACAGCCCGGTGCCGTGGGACCCGCCGTAGGCGACCTCGAGGCCCTGACGCGCGCTCGCGACCATCACGTTGTAGCCGCCGCCGGGGGTGATCCGGCTGGCTCCGGCGAGGACGTCGCCGCCCGGCCGCGGCAGCGCGGGCACCTCCATGACCACGTCGATGAGGACGTTGCCGACGTGGACCAGCCGGCCGATGGAGGGCCTCACGAGGCCACCCGGCTCATCTCGCGCGCCGGCCGCCCGGACCGGTGGGCGCCGCCCTGGCCCGTGGCGGCACGCAGGCCCAGGTAGACGAGGGCGGCCACGGCGAACGCGACGAGCCAGCCGAGTCCGTTGCGCGCCGGCCAGGTGTGCGACAGCGGCCCCGCGAACCACACGTCGGTGTCGGAGGTCTGGGCGACGGTGAACAGCAGCCCGGTGACGATGCCCGCCACCCACGCGGTGAAGGCGGGCCAGGCCACGCCGCCACGGTGCCAGTAGACGCCGCCGCGCGTGGTGTCCATCAGCCCGTCCGGGTCGTACTCCCGCCGGGTCCACATGTCCACGAGGAAGACGGCGACCCACGACGTGATGGCCACGGCGAGCAGGGAGATGAACGTGATGAACGGTCCGTAGAAGTTCTTCGCGATCAACATCAGGTAGACGCCGCCGGCCAGGGTGAGCACGACGTCGATGCCGACCGCGACGACGCGGCGGAGCCGGATGCCCAGGGTGATCATGGTGAGGCCGGCCGAGTACACCGAGAGGTGGTTGGACAGCAGCAGGCCGCCGAACGCCGCCAGCAGGTAGGGGATGGCCATCCAGGAGGGCAGCATGGCCTGGATCGCGGCGACCGGGTCGGAGGCGGCGGCGAGCGTGTGGTCGCCCGCCGACAGCAGGCCGCCGAGGGAGATGAGAAGGACCAGCGGGACGCCGGCGCCGGCCGCGGCGGCCGCGACGATCCGGCGGCCGGGCACCCGACGCGGCTGGTAGCGGGCCATGTCGGCGCCCGCGTTCGCCCAGCCGATGCCCGTTCCGGCGGCGATCACGCCGATCCCGGCGATCACCGCGCTGGCCGGCGCGGCGGGTGCGTGCAGCACCGCGTGCCAGTGCACCTTCGCGACGAGGAAGCCGCCGACGACCACGTTGAGCGCGCCGAAGACGTACGTCGCCCGCTGCTGGATCCACACCAGGGTGGCGTGCCCGAGCCCGGACACGAGCAGGGTGAGGGCGACGAAGGCGAGCAGGCACACGACGGTGAGCACGGAACCCGCGCCGACGCCGAAGGCGATGTGGAGGATGGCGAGCAGGGCGTACGCGGCGGTGGTCGTGTTCACCACTTCCCAGCCGACGCGTGACAACCATGACACCAGCGTCGGGCCGTGGTTGCCCCGCGGGCCGAAGACCGCCCGGGACAGGGTCATGCTCGGTGCGCCGCCCCACTTCCCGGCGACGCTGATGAGCCCGACGAGGGCGAACGAGCCGAAGGAGCCGATGGCGCCGACGAGAACGGCCTGCCAGATGTTCAAGCCGCGGAGGGCGACCAGAGTCGCGCCGAGCGGCAGCGCGAGGATGGAGATGTTCGCGGCGAACCACACCCAGAAGAGCTGCAGCGGACCGCCGCGGCGCTCCTCGTCGGGCACGGGCTCGATGCCGCGGGTTTCGACGGCGCCGACCTTGTTGTCGTTGGACATGGGGACCTTCTCGGGGGTTCGAATGGGGCGGTCAGGCCCCGTGACGCAGGGTGAGGAGGCGGAGCGCCAGGTCGTCGAGGGGGAGGTCGTTGACCCGGCGCACGGTCGCGACGGCCTCTTCGGGCAAGGAGCGGATGCCGTGGCAGGCCCCCGCGATGGCTCCGGCGATCGCCGCGATCGTGTCGCAGTCGCCGCCGAGTGAGGCTGCGAGCAGGCACGCCTGCCATGGGTCGTCCGGGTACAGGGCGAGGACCGCGAAAGCGGCCGGCACCGACTCCTGGGTGGCCACGCTGGTGCCGACGAGGTCGTAGATGTCCTCGGCGGCGGCCGCGACGGGCCGGCCGGCCACGAGGCCGGTCGCCCACCGGATGCGCGCGGCGATGTCGGCGGCGGCCACCCAGTGACCACGGCGGACACCGGCCGCCGCGGCGTGCTCGGCGTGCCGGACGGCCTCTTTCACGTCCGCGCCGTCGATCCCGGCGCTCACGGCCGCCGCGACCGCCGCGGCGCCGGCGAGGGCGACGCTGGTGTTGTGGGTGACACGGCTCGCCTCGACGACGCTGTCGAGAAGGGAGTCGGGCCCGCCCCTGCCTGCGGCGATGCCGACGGGCGTGATCCGCATGGCGGCGCCGTTGGTGTCGCCGTGACGGCCGGCCTCATCGACCGAAGTGCCACCGGCGACGGCCGCCACGGCGCGTTTCGTCGACGGGCCGAGCAGGTCCAGCGAACCCCGCCGGCGCATGTCGTCCTCCCAGTCGAGGAGGGACCGCGCCAGCACGACCGGGTCGATCCGCCCACCACCGTCGATCAGCAGGCGGGCGAGCAGGACGGCCTGCTCGGTGTCGTCGGTGACCGCTCCGGCCGGCATTCCGGCCGCCAGGGGCTGGTCGGGCGGAGCGGCCTCGAATCCGGTGAGCGTCCCGAACGTCTCCTGGATCGCCTGCCGGGGCAGCGACTGGGTCGGCATGCCGAGCGCGTCACCGATCGCCAGCCCGTACAGCGCTCCGAGGGCACGGTCGGCGGCACCGGTCATGAGGAGGCCCCGAAACGCAGGTGCAGTTGGAACCGCGCCGGGTCGAGCAGGCTCTCGACGTGCTCCACGAGGTCACCGGCCGCGGTCCAGCTGACGCGCCGCGTGCGCAGGAACCACTCACCGGGCCGGCGGCCCAGCTCCTCCGCGTCCGCGGTCTCGAGGGGCCCGGCCGAAACCCATTCATCGCCGTGGTCGGCGTACAGCCCGACGGAGGCCAGTGTCGCGGTCAGCGATCCTTCGATCAGGCCTCTGGCGGGCAGATCGAGCAGGCCGTCGACGCCGGGGATACGGCTGCGCTCCAGCGATACCGCCGGCCCGTCCGTCAGGGTCCGCACGCGGTCGACGGCGAAGAACGACGACGACTCCAGGCCGAGCCGTTCCGCGAGGCCGGGGTCGTCGACCCTCTCCAGGCGCAGCAGCCGGGTCTCGGTGGCCACGCCCTGGTCGGCCAGGGCGCGGGCCCAGCCAAGCCCATCGTCGAGTAGGCGACCGTCGAAGGTGACGAACGATCCCTTGCCCGAATGGGTCGAGATGAGCCCTTCCCGGCTCAGCTCGGTCAGCGCCGAGCGAATGGTGTTCCGGCTGACCGAGAACCGGGCGGCGAGGGCGTGCTCGCCGGGAAGCCTGCTGCCTCGCTTCAACCGGCCCGCCCGGATCTCCCCGGCGAGGGTGCGGGCGATGTTCTGGTGCTTGAGGACAGGAGCGTCCGTCATGTCCACTCCTGTTCCCTGACCTGTTCAGACATGTCCAGCACCGTACGCCCGAGGTGTGCGGCCCGACAAGCCCTAAAACGGACATTCGGCCATCCTCGGTGACAATCCACGCACCTGGTGGCTGCTGAGCGCAGGAGTCGCCGTCGTCGTACTCGGCGTCACGCGTCGCATGGTCGTCGACGCGGCGGCGTCCTCCCGCGGGAGCGCCGTCGGCCTTGATGCGATCATGGAGGCGATGGCGGTCGGCTCCCGGCGAATGGACGCTTCTTGCTGTTGCTCAGTGATCCTCGGGTCCAGCGCGTTCCTGTGATCGACTGCGGGGAGCCTCTTGTCGACGTCGGTGTGGTCCCGGGACTGCGCCTGGATTCGCGTGAACGGGACGCCGAGGGCGCCTACGGTCGTGTGAGGGCGGGTGTCCTGGACCGCCTCCGCACAGCGGCCGCGAGGCTTCCCGATGGGGTCGAGCTGCTCGTCATCGAAGGCCATCGCACGACCGCCGAACAAGCTCGGCGGTTCGCGCGCCATGAAGAACGGCTTCGGAGCGACGGCATCAGCGACCCTGCTGAGCTGCGGAAGCGGACAAGCGTGTTCGTCTCGCCGGTGGACGTCGCACCGCACTGCGCCGGCGCCGCGGTGGACCTGACCCTCGCAGCCGCCGACGGTCTCGAGCTTGATATGGGCGGTCCGGTGAACGGTCACCGTACGGGCCAGGAGGACACCTGCCCGATGAACGCCTCTGTCTCCAGCACTGCTCGGGCCAACCGTGACCTGCTGGCCGAGATGATGACCGCCGTAGGGTTCGTCAACTACCCCACGGAGTGGTGGCACTGGTCATTCGGCGACCGCTACTGGGCTTTGACCACCGGCGCGAAGAGCGCGATCTACGGGCCGATCTGAGCCGGCCGGCTTGAGTGATGGGGCGTGCTGGGAAGCGCGATCGGGTCGCGCCCTGTGAAACGAGCGCGACCCGATGACGAATATTCTTAGTCGATCTCGAACTGCCGCTGACGCTCGAACTGGCGCTCGAACTGGTTCTGCCGCTCCGCCTGCGCCTGCTGGTTCCGCGCGATGGCGATGTTGTTGTTCCGGTTGTGGATCCGGATGCGGAGGTGGTTGAACAGCTCGTTCTGGTTGGCGTTGAAGTTCCGGTGGTGCGAGAAGAACCGGAAATGGCTGGAGCTGCCGCAGCAGCCGCCGCCGCCCCAGGCGGGAACCGACGCAGACGCGGCCGAGCCTGTGAACAGGGCACCGGCGGCCGTGGTGAGGAACAGGCCGCCGACGATGCACGTCTTCTTCAGCACGTCAATCTCCTTTTGTCGGAATCAAGCGATAGCCGTCGCTAGCCGCGCGCTCCCGCTTTTCGGGACTGCGCTGCAATTTGTAGCATTCCCCGGTAGATTCCCGACAAGACAACTGCAAGGTAAGATGGCAACAAAGGCGCAGTCCTGCAAATCGGACCTATCGTGCTGTATGGCAGTTAGGGGCCGCATTGGCCGCTAGACCGGGCAGAACTCTTCGCTCGGCCGACCATATCGGCGCTTGGCGGTGCTTTGTCCGATCCGCACCCGTGCTACAAGACGGGAAAAATCCCGACATCGCGACTGAAGTTCGCTGAGCCCTTTTTCGTGGTGGCAGGCGACCGTCCTCCCTCACATCGCCCGCGATCACGCCCTAGCCGAAATGGGCGCGCAGGCGGTCGTACGCCTCCGGTGGGGCGTTGGCGGCGTCGAGGCCGAGGAGGGCGGCGCCCAGCAGTGGGGGAGCCTCGACGATGACGGGCTTGGCCTGCGGGGCGAGGCCCGCCAGCCGGTCCTCGATCGCGGTCATCAGCTGGGGATGCCTTGCGGCGAGCACGCCGCCGCCGAGGACGACCTCCACCGGGGCGTCGAGCAGGTCCAGGCGGCGCAGCGCCACGGTGGCGAGCGCGACGATCTCCTCCGCCTGGCGGTCGACCAGGCTTCGCGCGACCGGGTCGCCCGCCGCCGCGACCGCGAACAGGACCGGGGACAGCTCTCCCAGCCGCGCTTCGGAGAGTTCCCCGAAGTGGATCGCGAGCGCGACGTCCTCGACGCCGGCGCGACCGAAGTGTTCGGCGACGGCGGCGGCCAGGGCGGTGTGCGGGCCGCGGCCGTCCTCGGCGCGGACGGCGTGCCACAGCGCCTCCTCGCCGAGGTGGTGACCGCCGCCCCAGTCGCCGGTCACCCGCCCGATCGAGGGGAACCGCGCGACCCGCCCGTCGGGGGCGACGCCGGCGCAGTTGATGCCCGCCCCGCACACGACCGCGACGCCCCACGGCTCGGTGGCTCCGGCCCGCAGCAGCGCGAAGGTGTCGTTGCCGACCCGTACGCCGCGGCCCCAGCCGCGATCGGTGAACAGCCGGTGGAACCGCTCCTCCTCCACGGGCAGGTCGACGTTGGCCAGGTAGGCCGAGACGTGATCGACGGGCGTGCCCGCCCCGGCCGCCGAGAGGGCGCGCGTGACCGCCTCGGCGACGGTGTCCACCGCCTCGGCCACGCCGTCGGCGACCGGGCGGAACCCGTCGCCGCGCGCGGTGGCCAGGACATCGCCGCCGGCGGTCAGCACGGCGACGTCGGTCTTGCTGTTCCCGCCGTCGATCGCCAGGATCACGCGTTCACCGCCCAGGGCAGGTGGGCGGCGTTCGCGGCGACGAGGCGCGGGGCGAGTTCGTCGGCGATGCTCGCCTGCCCGATCAGCGGGTGGGCCAGCAGCGCGTCGGCGACCCGGTCCACGCCGCCCTTCAGTGCCGCCTCCAGGGCCAGCTCCTCGTACGCGGCGACGTGCGCGATCAGCCCGGCGTACAGCGGCTCGACCGGGTCGACCGGCAGCGGTTCCGGCCCGGACGCGGTGACCCGGGCCGGGACCTCGATCACCGCCTCGTCCGATAGGAACGGCAGCCGGCCGCCGTTGCGGAGGTTGACGACCTGGACGTCGCCGCGGTCGCCGGCCAGGGAGGCGACCAGGTCGACGGCGGCCTCGGAGTAGAACGCCCCGCCGCGTTCCTCCAGCAGGGCCGGTTTCTCGTCGAGCGCCGGGTCGGCGTACATCTCCAGCAGCCCCTCCTCGATCACCGCCACCTGCTCCGCCCGCGAGGGCGCGTGCAGCTGCTCGGCCACGACCGCGTCGTGCTCGTAGAAGTAGCGCAGGTAGTACGACGGGACGATGCCGAGGCGGCGGATGAGGGAGGCCGGCAGCTCGAGGTCGGCGGCGATCTCCTCGGCGTGGTCGGCCAGCAGTCGCGGCAGGACGTCCTCCTCGTCGAGGTACACCGCGCGTTCCCAGGTCAGGTGGTTCAGGCCGACGTGCCCGAGGCGTACGCGGTCGGGCCGGACGCCGAGCGTGGCGGCGAAGCGGCGCTGGAAGCCGATCGCGACGTTGCACAGGCCGACCGCCCGGTGTCCGGCGTCCAGCAGGGCCCGGGTGACGATCCCGACCGGGTTGGTGAAGTCGACGATCCAGGCGTCCGGCGCCAGCGCGGCGACCCGGTCGGCGATGTTCAGCACGATGGGCACGGTGCGCAGCGCCTTGGCGAGTCCGCCCGCGCCGGTCGTCTCCTGCCCGACGCAGCCACAGTCCAGCGGCAGGGTCTCGTCGACGTGGCGGGCCGCCTGCCCGCCGACGCGCAGCTGCAGGAGCACGGCCGAGGCCCCGTCGACGCCCTCGTCCAGGTCGGACGTCGTACGGATCGATCCGGGATGCCCCTGCCGGGCGAAGATGCGCCGGGACAGCCCGCCGACCAGGTCCAGGCGGGTCTTGTCCGGGTCGACCAGCGCCAGCTCCGAGACCGGCAGGGTCGCGCGCAGGCGGGCGATGCCGTCGACCAGCTCCGGCGTGTACGTCGACCCGCCGCCGACCACACAGATCTTCATCCCTTCACCCCCGTCAGGGTCACGCCCTGGATGAACACGCGTTGTGCCAGGAAGAACACCACGATCACCGGCAGCACGGTCAGGAGCGTCGCGGCCATGGTCAGGTTCCACTCGACGTGGTGGGCTGCGCGGAAGGTCGACAGGCCCACGGCGAGGGTCCAGGTCTCCGGTTTGGTGTAGATCAGCGGGCCGAAGTAGTCGTTCCAGGCGTAGAAGAACTGGAACAGCGCCACCGCGGCGATCGCCGGCCGGGCCATCGGCAGGATCACCCGGATCATCGCGCGGAACTCCCCGCAGCCGTCGACGCGCGCCGCGTCGGTGTACTCCTTCGGGATTGTCAGCAGGAACTGCCGGAGCAGGAAGATCGAGAAGGCGTCGCCGAACAGTAGTGGGAGGATCAGCGGCCACAGCGTGCCGGTCAGCTGGAAGCGCGCCCAGAGGATGTACAAGGGCACGATCGTCACCTGCGGCGGCAGCATCATCGTCGTGATGACGAGGACGAATGCCAGCTTTCGGCCGCGGAAGCGGAACCTCGCCAGGGCGTACGCCACCGGAACGCTCGAGACCAGCATGAAGGCGGTGGCCAGGACCGCGTAGATCAGCGTGTTGCCGAGCCAGTGCAGCATCACGCCGTTGTCGGTGGTCAGCGCCTTCCAGAAGTTCCCCCAGTGCCAGCTGCTCGGCCACAGCGCGCCGGTGAGGGTCTGGTCGGAGCTCATCACCGCGGTGAGGAACATGAAGATCAACGGCGCCAGGAACATGATCGCGAGGGCGATGGCGATCGCGTGGGTCGCCGTCCAGTACAGGAAGCGCCGCCCGCGCCGCCCGCGTATGCCGGGCCGCGGTGACGAGCCGACGGCCGATGGGCGTACGGCGAGAGTCGTGCCGGTCATGTGTCGCCTCCTTTCAGTCGTCGTCGCCGAACGCGTGGAACCGGCGGAGCAGGATCAGGGTGAAGAACATCGCGACGGCGAACAGAACGAGGGCCAGCACGCAGGCGTAGCCCATGTTGAACTGCTGGAAGCCCTCGTTGTAGAGCGTCTGCGGGAAGGTGAGCGACGCCCCGTCCGGGTAGCCGGGGGCGGTGGTCGTGCCCGCCTGGTCGGCATTGCCCTGCGACACGTGTGCCGCGACCATCGCCTGCGTGAAGTACTGCAGCGTCTGGATGACGCCCGTCACGGCGGAGAACATCAGCACCGGCGAGATCGTCGGCAGCGTGATCTGGCGGAACTGCTGCCAGGCGTTCGCCCCGTCGATGGCCGCCGCCTCGTACAGCGCCTTGGGCACGTCCAGCAGCGCGGCCAGCAAGATGATCATGACGTCGCCGATGCCCCACAGGGCCAGGAGCGTCAGGCCCGGCTTGGTCCACGTCGGGTCGTTGAACCAGTCCGGAAGGTGGATGCCGACCTTGGCGAAGAGGCCGTTGATCGGCCCGGTGCCGGGGTTGACCACGAACACGAACGCGACCGTGGCGGCGACCGGCGGGATCAGGAACGGCAGGTAGAAGATCGAGCGCAGGATGTTCCCGCCTCGTTTGATCTTCGATAGCAACTGGGCGAGGCCGAGCCCGAACAGCACCCGCAGCGGCACCATGACGACGACCAGCCACAGCGTGTTCTTGATCGCCGTCCAGGCGTACGGGTCCTTGAACAGGAACTTGTAGTTCGCCAGCCCGACGGGCGTGAGCTGGAACAGGTTGTAGCGGAAGAAGGAGAAGTAGACGGTCGCGGCGAGCGGGTAGGCGAAGAACAGCGAGAACCCGACCAGCCACGGGGACATGAACGCCAGGACGCGGAGCCGGTGACGGCGGCGGGCACGCGCCGCCGTCACCGCGCCGGCCGAGAGCACGGCCGCCATCGTCAGCCGCCCGCCAGCTTCAGGGCGCTGTTGACCTTGTCGTCCAGGCTCGTAAGGCCTTGTTGCAGGTTGGGCACCTTGCCGGGTTCCCACTGGTCCTGCACGAAGCTGTCGAACTTGACGACGAAGTCACCGCCGTTGACCGTCGACGGGATCGTCGTGCTGTTCGGGTTCTTGAACACGTCCAGGAAGGTATGGAACTGCGGCGGCAGCGTCAGCTTCGGCGAGGACAGTGCCGGAATCGTGCTCGGCACGTTGCCGAGGCCGTTGGCGAAGGTGACCAGCGCGTCGGTGTTCGTCGTCAGGTACTTCACGAACTCCCACGACGCCTGGGCGTGCTTGGCGCCGCGCGGGATCCCGACGATGGTGCCGGTGACGAAGCCGCCGCCGTAGGCGTTCTGCCGGTCGTCGTTCACCGGCACGGGCGTGGTGTCGTACTGGACCTTCGGCGCCTCATCCTGGAGGAACTTCACGCGCCACTCGCCGTCGATCGCCATGGCGACCTTGCCCTTCTCGAACGGGTTGGAGGCCTCGAACTCCTGTCCCATCGAGTGGACGAACTTCTTGACGTTGTCATAGCCGTACCAGTCGAGCAGGCTCTTCTCCCACTGCAGGTACTTGGTGAAGCCCGGGTCGGTGGCGAAGTTGGCCCGGCCCTGGCCGTTCAGCCAGTTGACGCCGAAGCTTGGGGCGACGTGCTCGCCCACATGCTCGTAGTACGTCACCGAGGGCAGGAACCCGGCGACCTTGATCGTGCCGTCCGGGTTGCGGACCGTGAGCTTCTTGGCGAGGGCCGTCAGCTCGCTGATCGTCTTCGGCGGCTGGTTGCCCTTCATCAGCGCCTTGTTGGAGTACAGCGCGTAGTCGTCGGCGAGCAGGGGAAGGGTGCAGCGGACGCCCTTGTACTGGGTGTAGGTCTGCACGGTCTGCGGGAAGATGCTCGTGTCGACCTTGTCCTTCTTCAGGAAGGGCGTCAGGTCCTGCAGCGCCCCGCTCGAACAGAACTGGCCGACGTTGTTGGTGGAGAAGGACGAGACCACGTCCGGCGGGTTGCCGCTGCGGATCGCGTTGAGGATCTTGGTGTCGTCCTGGCCCTTCACCAGCTTGACGGTGATGTTGGGGTGCAGCTTGCGGAACCCGGCGACGGCGTCGTCGAATGCCTGGACCTCGTGCGGGGCGCTCCAGCCGTGCCAGACCTCGATGGTCTGCGCGGCCTCCGCTTTGGGCCCGGACTCGGTGGCGGACCCGCCGCTGCCCGCCGTACAGGCCGTCGCGGTGAGGGTGACGATGAGGGCGGTTACGAGCCGCCGATGGCGTGGGAACACTCCTGTTCTCCTTAACGCGGCCGGCCGGGGAAACGGTCGGGATCAGGGTTGGCGAACGGTGTTGGAGAAGATCTGTTCTCGGGTCTCGCCGAGGGCGAGGTGGAGCGCGCCGGCCAGGACGGGATCGCCGCCGACCGAGCTGAGCCGCAAGGGGGGACGAGGGATGGTCATCGAGTACAGCTCGCGCGCGACTATGCAGCGCAACGGTTCCCCGCCGGCGATGGGGATGTCACCGGCGAGCACGATCAGTTCGGGGTCCAGGACGCTGACGATCGCGGCCAGGCCGGTCGCGAGCCGGGCGCCGAGCTCGCCGAGCCCGGCCGCGGCCCGTTCGTCACCGGCCTCCAGCGCCGTACGGGCCCGGTCGACGATCTGCCCGGCGTCGCTGCCGCGGAAGCCGTGGGCGCGCAGCAGCTTGAGCACGGCGGGTGCGCCCGCGACGGCCTGCAGACCACCGGTGTTGGCGCGGCCCGGCTCGCGGATGATCGGAGCCGCGGCGACCGGCATGTAGCCGACCTCGCCGGCGCCTCCGGTCGCGCCGCGGACCAGTGAGCCGTCGAGCACGATCGCCATGCCGATGCCGGCGCTGACCCACAGCAGGACGAAATTACGGGATCCCGTGGCCTGGCCGCGTGTGAGCTCGGCCATGGCGACGAGGTTGACGTCGTTCTCGACGGCGATGGGCCGGCCGATGCCGTCTCGTAGCCGGCTGAGCAGGTCGGGAACGTGCCAGCCGGGGAGGTGGGAGGCGTACCCGAGCCGCTCGGTCCGTGGGTCCAGGGCGCCGGGGAGGCCGATGACGATCCGGTCGATCCGGTCGAGGGTCAGGCCGGCGGCCTCGGCGGCGCCCTCCACGGCGGCGCGGGCCCGCGCCACGGCGTCGCCGCCGGACGTGCCCGGCGTGTGCAGCTCGAACGTTCCGGTGACGGCGCCGGTGAGGTCGGCGACGGAGGCCCGGATGCGGGCGCGCCGGACGTCCAGTCCCGCGACGTACCCGGCGTCCGGGTTGATGCGGTACAGCTCCGCCGTGCGCCCCGGCCCGCCCTCGCGGATCCCGTCGAGGACGACGAGGCCCGCCTCCCGCAGCCGGGTGAGGAGCTGGGAGGCGGTGGGCTTGGACAGGCCGGTGAGGGCCCCGATCTCGGGTCGGGTCAGCGGGCCCCGAGCGAGCAACGCCTCCAGCGCGGCGCGGTCGTTGATGGCCCGCAGCAGGCTGGGAGTCCCAGGCGTCGAGGTGGTCACGGCGTCTCCGCTGCTCAGACGTGGTTAGGAAACTTTCCTAACCCATGTGCGGGAACCTACGACCGTCCGCTCCCGGCGTCAAGACGGTGCGACGCACTCGTTATCGAACGGTGGTCGCGCCGGCCTGGGCGACCAGGCCCCGCGCCGGAGGGGATGCGCAGTGCCCGGAACGCGCCGGCGCCGATCCGCCGGCCGGAGGGCGGCCGATCTCAGTCGGCGGGTCCGCCGCGCGCCGGTGAGGGCTGGGCGCCGGCCGGGTCCTGGCGCGGGGCGGGCTGCTCGCCGGCCATGGGGATGGGCACGTCGCGCATGAACAGGAGCGCCGTCAGGGCGAGGAGCCCGGCGACGGTTCCGCCCCAGGCGACGGTGGAGCCGGTCGCCGAAGCGGTGGGGGCGGCCGCGGCGTGACCGCCCATCAGGGACTGGACACAGGCAAGGCCGAACGTGCCGCCGAGCTGCTTGGTGAGGGCGGAGCCGGCGGTGGCCGTGCCCATGTCGGCGTGCGGCACGCAGCTCTGGGTGGCGATGGTGATGCCCCCCATCGCCGGTCCGATGCCCAGCCCGATGAGCAGCAGCCACGCGCAGGCCAGAGCGGGCGGCGTCGTGGCGTCCAGAGTGAAGAAGGCCGCGGTGCCGACGGTGAGCAGCCCGGCGCCGGTGAGGAGCGCGGGCCTGGCGCGGCCGCTGCGCAGCACGGCGGCGGCGGTGAGCCGGTTTCCCAGCGTCATCCCGATCAGCAGCGGGAGGACCAGCAGACCGGAGACGGTCGCCGACTCACCGCGGACGCGCTGGAAGTACAGCGGCAGCAGGATCCCCACCGGCAGCGCCGCGACCTGGAAGAAGAAACCGGCGCTCAGCAGTGCCGTGTAGGTGCGGTTGCGGAACAGCCGCAGCGGCAGGACGGGGACGGCCGCACGCCGCTCGACGGGCACGAGCAGGACGAGCAGGGCCAGGCCGCCGAGCAGAGAGCCCACGATCGGCGGATCGGTCCAGGACCGGGGCGCCGCAGCGGTGGCGTTGCCTTTGAGGCTGAGGCCGATCAGGACCAGCGAGAGGCCGGCGGTGAGCAGGAGGACCCCGGCCGCGTCGAGGCGGCCGGCGGGCGCCGCGGCGGGACGATGCCCGGGCAGCGCGAGGACGAGGACCGTCGCGGCGGCCAGGCCGATGGGAAGGTTGAGCCAGAACGCCCAGCGCCAGCCGGCATGGTCGGCCAGCAGACCGCCGACGATCGGGCCGCCCACCATACCGAGCACCATCATCGTGGCCAGCACGGTCTGCATGCGGATCAGCCCCTGCGCGCGGCCGGGCGGGTACAGGTCGCGGATCAGGGCCATGCCGAGGGTGAGCAGGGCGCCGGCGCCCACACCCTGGACCGCACGCGAGACGATCAACGTCTCGATGGAGCCGGCGAGGCCGCAGGCGAGCGAGCCGGCCAGGAAGATCGACAGCCCGCCGAGCAAGAGTGCGCGGCGGCCGTACAGGTCGGAGAAGCGCCCGTAGACCGGCACGCTGACCGAGGAGGTCAGCAGGTAGGCGGTGACGAGCCAGATGTACCAGGAGCCGCCACCGACCTGCTCGACGATGCGCGGCAGCGCGGTGCCGACGACGGTGCCGTCGAGCATGGCCAGGAAGGCGCAGCCCAGCAGCGCGAATGTCACCAGCGTCCGGCGACGGGGCGCGAGTTCTTCGTACGCGTTGGCCGCGGTCACCGATCGCCCTGGCCCGAGGACGTCGCGCCGTGCAGGAACAGATCCACCAGTTCTTCGATCGTCAGCGGGTCGGGTGCGCCGGGGCGACCGGCGGACATCACCATGAGCTGGAAGGCGTCCGCCAGCCGTTCGGCGGAGAGCCGCAGCCGGTCCTGGTCGGGTTCGAACAGGGCGGCCAGCGCCGCGCGGGGTGCCGCCAGTCCCGCTTCGCGATCCGGGAGGCGGCCCTCCGCGTCCGGCTTGGGAGGCTCGAGTCGCCCGGTCGCGGCCAGAGCCGAGATCACGGCGCCCATGCGGGTCAGGTGACCACGGATCACCTCGGCCGCCTCGGCGAGCCGGTCCGCGAGCGGCTGGTCCAGCGAGATCGCCCCCAGGTGCCGGACGGTGTCGTCGGGCCGTACGGCCTCGGCCACGCAGGCCTTGAGCAGGGCGTCCTTGTCCGGGAACACCCGGAAGATCGTGCCTTCGCCGATGCCCGCGGCTCTGGCGATCTTCGCCGTCGTCACCGAGGCGCCGTACTCGACGACGAGGGGAAGGGTCGCGGCGACGATCATCGCGCGGCGTTGGTCGGCGTCCATGGCCGGCGCGCGGCGCCGGGAGGGCTTCGAGGAGGTTCCCGTCATGCTCTAACCGTACGGAGTGAGTACTCACTCCGTCAATCACGCCCGGAAGGACGTTGCGCGCTAGGGAAATAGGAAGCTAGCGTGCTAGCATCGGCCTCATGGGTGATGCGGAGGTCAAGCAGTTCAACGTGTACCTGCCGGTGGAGCTGATCAAGCAGGTCAAGCATCACGCCATCGAGGAGGGCATGTCCCTGTCGGCGTTGGTCGCCGACGCGCTGCGCGCCTACCTCGACGACGCACGCGGGCAGCGACGGCAATCATCTGGAAAGGAGTCATGACATGGCGACCGAAGGATTCGAAGCGGTTTTCCTGGAGACCCACAATTGGGGAAAGGCCGCGAAGTTCTTCCAGGCCCTGGGTTTCGAGCTGGAAATCACCACTGGCGACGGTTCCGGCGTGTTCCGAAACGGCGAGGGTCCTTTTCTCGTCGTCTCCGAGATTCCCGAGGACCGAGAGCCCAAAATGCAGCTCGCGTTGAAAGTGGCCGACGCGGACGCGTTCCGTCCCGATCCGGCCGTCGACGTGGTCACACCGTTCGAGGACACCCATTACGGGACCCGGGAAATGATCGTCCGCGACCCCGACGGACGGCTCTGGAGCCTCCAGGCTCCCGCCAAGAGCTGACACATGTCGGCGATTCGAGCGGCCTGATAGCGCGGAGGGACGAATGGAGAGGGATGAATGAGTAGATGGCGCGGCAATCCATGGGTGGTGTTGCTCACGCTCAGCCTGGGATTCTTCATGACGCTGCTCGACCTGACGGCCGTCAACGTCGCCATCCCCAGCATGATCGACAAGCTGCACGCGTCGCTCGACGAAGTGCTGTGGGTGATCAATGTCTACATCCTCGTCCTCGCCGCGCTGCTGATCACCTCCGGCCGGCTGGGCGATGTGCGCGGGCCGCGCACGATGTTCATCTGGGGCGTCGCGCTGTTCCTGGTGGCGTCCGTTCTGTGCGGGGTGTCCCAGGATCCGGCCCAGCTCATCGCAGCCCGCGCCGCGCAGGGCCTGGGCGCGGCGATGCTGATGCCGCAGACGATGACGATCATCATCGGGACCTTCCCGCCCGAGCGCCGGGGCGCGGCGCTCGGCGTCTGGGGAGCGGTCGCGGGCGTGGCCACGATCGCCGGGCCCACGCTCGGCGGTTTCCTGGTCAGCGCGGCCGGCTGGCGCTGGATCTTCTTCGTGAACGTTCCGATCGGCGCGGTGGTGCTCGCGATGGCGGTCACTCTCGTGCCGGACGTTCGGCACGGCGTCCGGCGCAGGTTGGACGTGCCGGGCGTCGTACTCGCCACCGCGACGCTGCTCGGCCTCACCTTCGGGCTCACCGAGGGCCAGCGGTACGACTGGAACACCGGGATCTGGGCGCTGCTGGGCGGGGCGGCGCTGCTCCTCGTCGTGTTCCTGATCTATCAGGGCACCCGGCAGCGCGGTGAACCGCTGCTGCCCTTCATGCTGTTCCGCGACCGTGACTACGCGGTCATGAGTCTGGTGTCCGCGACCGTCCAGGTCGGAATGATCGGCCTGTTCCTACCAGTGATGATCTACCTGCAGTCGGTGCTGGGCTTCAGTGCGCTGAAGGCCGGCCTGGTCATGGCGCCGGCGATGGTGGTGTCGGCATTCGTGTCGCCGCTCGCGGGCCGGATGGCGGATCGGACCGGCGGCAAGTACATCCTGATGACCGGCCTGGCCCTGTTCGCCGTCGGCATGGCCTGGCTCGCCGCGGCCGCCGGCGTGGGTCGCGCGTGGTACGTGTTCCAGCCGGCGCTGATCGTGGCCGGGTTCGGCATCGGCTGCGTGTTCGGACCGATGATCACCGTCGCGATGTACAACGTGGAGCCCAGGATGGCCGGGGCCGCCTCCGGCGTGCTGAACACGATTCGGCAGATCGGGACGGTCATCGGCAGTGCCACGGTCGGCGCGGTGCTGCAGAATCGCCTCGCCGTCTCGCTCCGGCACGAGGCGGCCGAGCGGGCCGCCGCCCTTCCGGAGAGCGTCCGCGGCCAGTTCGTGGCCGCCTTCAAGAACACCGCCGCGGGCGGCTTGGAGGTCGGCACCGGGCAGACCGGCGCGGCGATCACGCCGTCGACGGGAACGCCGGCGAGCGTCGCCCACCACGTTCAGCGGGTGGCGGCGTCCACGTTCGAGCACGGCTTCATCCACGCGATGCGGCCGACCTTGGCACTGCCCATCGCCGTGGTCATGGTCGGCGCCGCCTCGTGCGCCCTGGTACGACGCCGACCGGCCGACGCCAGGCCCGGCGCTCCGGAGACCGCCGACGTGGGCACCTCGGCCTAGTAGGTCCCACACACGTCTGGTCTGACCGCTCGGGCCGGAGCGGCGGAAGGTCAGCCGGCGGTCAGGATAGCGGCGGAAGGTCAGCCGGCGGTCAGGATGAACCGCTGCCGGCCGAAGGTGATCTCATCGCCGGGCCGCACCCGGGTCGGGCCGGAGATGCGGTACCCGTTGACCTGAGTGCCGTTCATCGATCCCAGGTCCGACAGCAGCCAGGTGTTCCCGGTCCGGCGCAGCTCCGCGTGGAGCCGGGAGACGGTCAGGTCCGTGACCACGAACTCACACGTCGGCGCCCGCCCGATGACCAGGCGCGCCCGATCGCGCGGGGGGAGGACGAAGCGCGGGAGCCGTGGGGCGCGCCAGGCCGCCTCGACGCGCGCCGTCATCGACGACAGCGAGGAGACGACGCCGGTCAGGCCGCGCACGATGCGGTTGCCCGGCGGCAGGTCGTGGACCAGCTGGGACAGCTCCGCCTGGGTGCGCGCCTGAAGCGCGGACTCGACGCGGCGCTCGAACGTCTCGTGGGACAGCCGGCCCTCGGCGGCGCGGTCGCGGAGCACGCGAAGGACGCGGTCGCGATCTTCATCCGAAGCGCGTACCGGCAGGCCCTCCATGACAGGAAGTATCGGGTCCGAAAAGTCCCTTGTCCAGCAACGCCCCGCCGTCCCTCGTCAGGGCGTGGCGAAGATCGTTGATCTACAAAGTAAAGGCGCTCGGTTTCACGAAATCTTCGAAGAACCGTCCCACACGACGTCCAACGCGGAAGGCTTCCGGAAGACCAGTCCCTCCGGCGTGGCGGCACGGGTCAGGCGGAGGCCCGGCAGGCGCAGCAGCGCGCCCAGGAGCGTCGTCGTCTCCAGGCGTGCCAGGTGCGCGCCGAAGCAGAAGTGCGGGCCGTGCGCGAACGCCAGATGCCGGTCGATGTCGGCCCGCCGGAGGTCGTACCGGTCCGGATCGGCGAAGACGGCCGGATCCCGGTTCGCGGCGGCGATCGAGACGCGGACGAGGTCGCCCTTTGCGATGCGGGCGCCCCCGAGGGTGACGTCCTGGGTGGCGTAGCGGTCCACCACCGATGCGGCGGGCTCCAGGCGTACCGACTCCTCGACGGCGGCGGGGAGGAGACCCGGCTCGTCGCGCAGCAGCCCCACCAGATCCGGACGGCTCAGCACATGCAGGACGGCGTTCGTGATCATGCCTTCGGTCGTGTCGATGCCGCCGAACATCAGCACCGCCGCGTTCGCCACGACCTCGTCCGTCGTCAGGTCGCGCGCGGCGGCGGCCAGGAGCGGGGGAGCGTCGCCCGCCGGCGCGACTCCGCCGTCGGCGAGCGCCGCCTCGACCTTCGCCCGCAACCGCGCGTACGCGTCCGTGGCGTTCGCCGGACGACCCGCCGTGATCGCCGAGACCGCCGTGACGAACGCGTCGTACCACGACCGTACGGTGGCGGCCGTGACGTCCCGCAGGCCGAGGGCCTCGGTGACGACGGCGACGGCCAGGGGACCGGCGAGGTCGGCCCGGACCTCGGCGTGCCCGCGCGCCGCGACCGCCGAGATCAGCCGGTCGACCTCGCCCTCGACGAACGCCGTGAAGCGGGCGCGCGTCTCGGCGGGCCGGAACCGCCGGGCGAAGGCGTCACGGTGCCGAGTGTGCTCCGCTCCGTCGAGGGAGAGCATGCTCGTGCCGACCACCTGCGCCGTCGAGAAGCGTGGATCGTCGACGGTGAAGGCCCGGGCGTCGCGCATGACCCGGAGCGCCAGGTCGTGCCGGGTGACGAGCCAGCCGTCGAAGCCCGGGATCCACGAGACCGGCTCGGCCGCGCGCAGCCGGGCCAGCACAGGATGGGGGTCTGCCTGCAATTCTTCAAGGGTGACACGGGCACCGACAGTGAACTCCACGCGTCCAGACTAGGGGCCGCGTCCGGTGGATCTTTGTTCGGCTGCGCGGGCGCGACGACCTGTTCGCCGGCCCGACCAGGGATCTGCTCGCGCGGCTGCGCGGCGCGGGCCGGGCCGAGGTCACCGGCGGCATCCACGCCGGCTGCCACGACGCGGCGTTCCGCCGCCGCATGCTGCCGGACCAGGTCGCCTACCTCGCCCGTCACCTCTCCCGTGCATGACCTTCCGAGGCGCGGACGCGCAGGTCGTGGATGGCGGCCAGGACCTCCGCGCGGTTGCCGGCGGCCTTGATCCACGCGGGGAGGCGTTCGACGAGGCTGCCGGATCCGGTGTACGGGTGGCGTTCGCGCAGCCGGGCCGTGACGTAGCCCTCCAGCACGTCCAGGTGGGCGGCGTTGTAGGCCCACAGGGTCCGCCCGCAGCACCGGCGGGACAGCCACAGCGGCAGCCCGAAGAACGGGTCGTCCGGGCCGGTCAGGCGCGGCACGGCCAGCGGGGGACCGCCGGCGAAGTACAGGTCCGCGTCGCCCTTCCGCCCGGGCCGCGGGGACCAGCCGCGGGTGTGCCCGCAGCCGGGGCAGGTCAGACGGTGTGGCTCGATGAGGAATGCGAGGGCGTACCGTCGGCACGCCCGGTGGTCGGGGTGGACGGTGACGTGCGCCCGGCCGGCGCAGCGCGGGCAGACCACGAGGATCTCCTGGGCGAAGTCGAACAGCCGCCACCCTCGGTCCCGGAACCGCTCGTCGTCGCGCACATCTCATGATCGCAGGCATACGTCGCGGCCGAGATGCGTCCCCCGGTCGCGTTGCGCGGTAACCACGTCACCGGGGTCGTCAAGACTCGGCCGGTCCGGGTGAAGGGATCGGACTGGGTGACGCTGCACGATCTGCGGGACTTCACCCAGCCGAAGGACTGGGCGTACGACCTGCAGACCGGCGACTGGACGGTGATCTGGTACCACGTCCACCCGACCGGGGACGCCTACTACATCGGCTGCGACGGCTTCGCGGTGTCCTGAGGGCCCGCCCCCGCGGGGCCCTCGGTCAGTCCGTGATCAGGGCCTCGGAGGCCGTGCGGCTGGCGGCGGCCAGGTCGGCGGCCTTGCCGGGGATCTCCCGGGCGTGCGCGCGCCACCAGGCCTGCCCCGCCTCGGGCAGGGTGTGGATGGGGTCGTAGTACTCGTAACGCCGGTTGAGGGCCTCCGGGTCGTCGCTCTCCAGGGCGGTCCGGTAGTTCTTGGTCCAGTAGGAGATGCCGCGCTCGGTGTCGTACTCGGCGACCTGGTGCACCCAGCGCTTGCCGACGTACGGCACGTCGCAGACGATGCGGGGCGTGGCGAAGCCGGGCAGGTAGCCCATGATCCCGTGCTGCAGGCGCTGCGCCTCGCCGAGGGACAGCCGCCAGTGCTCGCTGAACGGGATCATGTCGCACAGGTAGAAGTAGTACGGCAGCACGCCGTTGTCCTGCAGCGCGAAGCACAGGTCGAGGAGCTCCTCGACGGTGGTGTTGACGCCGCGCAGCAGCACGCCCTGGTTGCGCACGTCGCGGACGCCGGCGTCCAGCATCGCCCGCGCGGCCTTGGCGACCAGCGGGGTCATCGACTGGGCGGCGTTGACGTGCGTGTGGATCGCCAGCTGCGCGCCCCGGGAACGCGCCTTGGTGGCCAGGCGCTCGACGCCGGCGCGTACGTCGTCCTGGAGCCAGTGCTGGGGCAGGCCCATCAGCGCCTTGGTCGCCAGCCGGATGTCGCGGATGTTGTCGATGTCGAGCAGCTGGTCGACGAAGGACTCCAGGCGCGCCCACGGCATGTTGGCCACGTCGCCGCCGGAGACGACGACGTCGCGGACCTGCGGCGTGCGGCGCATGTAGTCCAGCATCGTCTCGACCCGGTCGGGCTGCTTCAGCGTGAACTTGTGCTTGTCGATCTGCGGGGTGGAGTTGCCGACCAGGTCCATGCGGGTGCAGTGCCCGCAGTACTGCGGGCAGGTCGGGAGCAGCTCGGCGAGGACCTTGGTCGGGTAGCGGTGGGTGAGTCCCTCGACCGCCCACATCTCCGCCTCGTGCAGCGAGTCGCGGCTGGCGACCGGGTGGGAGGGCCAGTCGGTGCGCCGGTCGCTGAACACGGGGAGCATGTAGCGGCGCACCGGGTCGGCGTAGAACGCCTCCGTAGAGCTCACGTCCATCGTGTTCAGCATCTGCGGCGGCACCAGCATCGACATGGTCGCCCGCTCGCGCTGGTCACGTTCCAGGTCGGCGTAGAACTCCTCGCTCAGCAGGTCGCCCATCACCTGGCGCAGCTGGCGGATGTTCTTCACGCAGTGCGCGCGCTGCCACTGTGCCGACTCCCACTCCGCGGCGGTGACCTCCCGCCAGCCGGGGAACCGCCGCCAGTCGGGCTCGACGAGCTCGTGCTGACGGTAGGCGTACGGCTGCGGGTGCCCTCCGGGCGCGTGCGCGGACTCCGCGGCGACAGCGGTCACAATGCCCTCCAGGATGAACTCTTGCGTTAGCCTGACGATACGAGAAATATTCTTCTAGAGCCAAGCGTACCCAGAAGATTTTCCGTCAGCGAGGTGAGGGATGAGAAGTTCTCCGGTCGGTCTGCACCGGGTCGCCGAACCGCCGGGCGTGCTGCCGCAGGCGGCCGACCGCCTCGACACCGACCCCCGGATCCACGACGACGAGGTACGGCTGCGGGTCGAGCGGCTCAACCTGGACGCCGCCTCGTACCGGCAGTTGCACACCAAGCACGGCGGCGACCCCGGCCGGATCCGCGCCGAGGTCGCCGAGATCATCGAGACGCGCGGGAAGATGCACAACCCGGTGACCGGTTCGGGCGGCATGCTGATCGGCGTCGTCGAGGAGGCCGGTCCCCGTTCCCCGCTCGGGCTGCGGCCCGGCATGCGCGTGGCCACCCTGGTCTCCCTGACGCTCACCCCGCTGAAGATCACCGACGGCCTCGCCCGCTGGGACGGGCGGAGCGAACAGGTGCCCGCCGAGGGGCACGCGATCCTGTTCGCCCGCTCGATCGCCGCCGAGCTGCCCGCCGACCTGCCGCCCGAGCTGTCCCTGGCCGTCCTCGACGTGTGCGGCGCACCCGCCCTGACCTCCCGCGTCGTCGGCTCGTACGCCTCGCCGGTCGTGGCGGTGGTGGGCGCGGCGGGCAAGAGCGGATCGCTGTCCCTGGCGGCCGCCCGCCGCGCCGGCGCCAAACGGACCGTCGGCGTCGTGCCGAACGAGACCGAGGCCGCGCGGCTGCGCGCCTCCGGCCTGGCCGACGAGGTCGTGCTCGCCGACGCCCGCGACCCGATCGCGCTCGCCGACGCCGTCGGCGGCACCGGGGCCGACGTCACGGTCGTGTGCGTGGACGTTCCCGGCTGCGAGCACGGCGCGATCCTGGCCACCGCCTCCGGCGGGACCGTGATCTTCTTCTCGATGGCCACGTCGTTCTCGGCCGCGGCGCTCGGCGCCGAAGGACTCGCGGCCGACGTGACCATGCTGATCGGAAACGGGTACGTCCCCGGTCACGCGGAGCTGGCCCTGGACCTACTGCGCGCCGAGCCGAGCCTGCGCAGGATCTTCGAGGATCGGGTGGAGACGGAATGACGAAACTGGATCTTGACCCCCAGGTGGTGCGCAAGGCCCGGGCGCTGGCCGAGCGCGCCGCCCGGCCGGTGATCGAGATGGCCCGCACCCACACGACCGTGTCCGTGGAGCGGGCGCAGCTGCGGCTGGCCGGCCTGACCGGTGCGGACTCCGACGGCCTGCCCTGGGTCAACCACCTCGTCGACGCCGTACGCGACCAGGTGGGCCTGGAGCACGGCGTGGCGCTGCCGGTCTTCGACGCCCTGCTGCGCGAGCCGTACGAGGACCTGGGCGACCTGGCGCGGGCCGCCGCGCTGGGCGCGGTGACCTTCCGCCTGCCGACCGGAGGCGACGCCGACACGGCCGCCGAGCTGGCCCGCCGCGCGGCCCGCCACGGCATCGGCCGCATCGACGCGCGCCGCGCCGAACGCGCCGCGATGCTGCACGAGACCGGCGACCCCCGCCAGCCCTGGATCTACCTGATCGTGGCCACCGGCGACATCTACGAGGACATCCCGCAGGCGCAGGCCGCCGCCCGCGAGGGCGCCGACGTCGTCGCGGTGATCCGCTCGACCGGGCAGTCGCTGCTGGACTACGTGCCCGAGGGCGCCACCCGCGAGGGGTACGCCGGGACGTACGCCACGCAGGAGAACTTCCGGCTCATGCGCGGCGCGCTCGACGACGTCTCCCGCGAGCTCGGCCGGTACGTGCGGCTCACCAACTACGCGTCGGGTCTGTGCATGCCCGAGATCGCCACGCTCGCCGGGCTCGAACGCCTCGACATGATGCTCAACGACTGCATGTACGGCATCATCTTCCGCGACATCAACCCGCGGCGGACCTTCATCGACCAGCGGTTCTCCCGGCAGATCCACGCTCGCGCCGGCATCGTGATCAACACCGGCGAGGACAACTACCTCACCACCGCCGACGCTGTCGACGCCGCCCACACCGTCGTCGTCAGCCAGCTGCTGAACGAGCGGTTCGGCACGGAGGCGGGCCTGGCCGACTGGCAGCTCGGCCTCGGCCACGCCTTCGAGATCAACCCGGCGATCCCCGACTCCTTCCGCCTCGAGCTGGCCCACGCCCAGCTCGTACGGGAGCTGTTCCCGGACGCGCCGCTGAAGTACATGCCGCCGACCAAGCACATGACCGGCAACATCTTCGCCGGCTACCTGCTGGACGCCTTCTTCAACCTCGCCGGCGTGATGACCGGCCAGTCGATCATCCTGATCGGGATGATGACCGAGGGCATTCACACCCCCTGGCTGTCCGACCGCGACTTGGCCCTCGAGAACGTCCGGTACGTCCGGGACGCCTGCGGCGCACTCGCCGAGGACTTCGTGCCGCGCCCGGACGGGTTCATCGTCCGGCGCGCCCGGCAGGTGCTGTCCGAGTCCGTCGACCTGCTCGAGCGGATCTGCGACGACACACTGCTGGCCGCGATCGCCGACGGGACGTTCGGAGTGACCCGCCGACCCGCCGACGGTGGCAAGGGCCTGGACGGCGTCGTCGAGCGCGCCGACGGCTACCTCAACCCCGTCCTGGAGATCCTCGAGTCGGAGGACCCGCACGCCGCCGCCGTCCCGACGACCGCAGGGAGCGCAGAGTGAGACCGCAGGACGCCACCAGAACCGACCGGCCCGACGTCCAGGACCTGCCGTCGATCATCCGGCCGTACGGCGACACGACCGGCGACGCGATGGTGCAGGTGTCGTTCACCCTGCCCGTGCCCGCCGGGAAGCGCGCCGAACTGGCCGCCCTGCAGCTGGCCGGGAAGATGGGCCTGGATCCGGCCAGCGTCGTGCATTCCAAGGCGATGGGGCCGAACTTCACGTTCTTCATCGTGTACGGCAAGGTCAACCACCTCATCGACTACGTCGGCATCGAGGTGCCCGAGGGCCGGGAGTACCCGCTGCTGTCGGGCAAGGAGATCGACCTGGCGATCCGCACCGTCCTGAACCGCCGCATGGTCGTCGTGGGGGCCTGCATCGGCACCGACGCGCACACCGTCGGCATCGACGCGATCCTCAACGTCAAGGGGTTCGCGGGGGAGAAGGGCCTGGAGTACCACCGCGAGATCCAGGTGATCAACATGGGCGCCCAGGTGACCGTCGAGGAGCTCGTCGAGCGGGCCAAGGCCGAGAACGCCGACGCCGTGCTCGTCTCCCAGGTCGTCACCCAGAAGAACGCCCACATCCACAACACCAAGCAGATGGCCGCGGCCTTCCACGCCGCCTACCCGACCGCGGTCGGGCCCGGCATGGGACGGCCGCTGCTCATCGCGGGCGGACCGCGCTTCGACACCGTCACCGAGCAGGAGCTCGGCGTCGACCGCATCTTCGGCAAGGGCACCACTCCCGGCGAGGTCGCCAGCTACCTCGTGCACGCCCTGCTGCCCAGCTGGACCCCCGAGAACCCCGCGGAGAGCGCATGAGCGAGCGGAGCGAGCGAATCATGAGCGCAGCGCGTCTGGAGGCCGCGTGACCACCGAACCCGAGGACGGCGACCCGCGCGTCGGCCTGAGCGTCACGCACCGCCGTTACGTCCCCTACGCCCACGCCCACTACGGCGGCGACCTCGTCGACGGCGCGTACGTCCTGGGCATGTTCGGGGACGTCGCCACGGAGGTGTGCATCCGTGACGGCGGCGACGAGGGTCTGTTCGCCTCCTACGACGATGTGCAGTTCCGCGCGCCCGTCCGGGCCGGGGACGTCCTGGAGGCGACCGCGACGGTGGTCCGGGCGGGGCGCCGCAGCCGCAGCCTCGCGTTCGAGGCGCGGGTCGTGTGCCGGGCGCGCCCGGACAAGGGCCCGTCCGCCGCCGAGGTTCTATCAGATCCGATCGTCGTCGTCACCGCCACCGGAACGGTCGTCCTACCGCACGCCGGAACGTGAGCCGCGGACCGACACGCGATGAACGGCACGGATCCGGGGGATTTCCAGGTCCTGTCACGGCCCGGCTGACCTGCGGAAACGTGGCAATCCGCAGGTCGGGGCCGCCTTGACATCGCTACGGATCTCGATAGGTTGCCTGAACGTCCACCGCAGGACTGACCGGTCGGCCGACCGGGGCGCCGCGAATCTTGCGCCGCGACGGGGGTTGCGAGCACGCGCCGGCTCAGGCGCCCATCCGTCCGTGCCAGACGCACGATCACGCGCCCGCCCAAGGCCGGAGCACCCCGGCCGGCGGGGGGTGGAACTCGGTAAGGGCCTGGGCACCCATCAGACAACGGACTACGCGCTCGCCGCCGACGAGACGGGTCCGGTTCGAAGGGAGCGCCCGGGTCCTCTTCCGTTTTCGCCCCTTTGTGTTCCGCCGGCCTCGGTCCGTTTCGCCTCCTTGCGTCCCACCGGCCTCGGTCCGTTTCCGGCTCCTTGCGTTCCGTCGGCCTCGGTCCTCGTCCGTTTCCGTGCCCTTGCGATCCGCCGGTCCGGGTACTCTGCGTTGTCCGGCGAGGCCTCTCGTACGGCCGCCTTCCGCCCGGCGTCCATCTTCTGTATCCCCGGGCGCTGCGGCTTCTGCCCGGAAGTGGGATCATCCCTAGAAGCGGTCTACCCGTATCCCGGGTAGCGTTCCGCCGAAGGTCCGACCTGATGAGGAGTGCCGGTGGCGTCAGAGTTGCTCGCCGAGAAGACGCCCGCCGCCGTCGAACGCGGCCGGGCGTCGCGAGTTCCGGCCTGGCTGCCGCGCCCGGCGGGTGTGGTGGTGGCCGGTCTGCTGCTGGCCGCGGCGTTCCCCCCGATCGGGTGGTGGCCGCTGGCGCCCGTCGCCACGGCGATGCTCGCGCTGCTGTTCCGGGGCCGCACCTGGCGGCGCGGGCTCGGGCTCGGCATGCTGTTCGGCCTGGCGTTCTGCTTCCCGACCTTCGAGGGCCTGCGGCCCGTCGGCCTGGACGCGTGGATCGCGCTGAGCATCTTCGAGGCGCTGTACTTCGCGCTCCTGGGCGCCGGCCTCGCCCTCGTCACCCGGCTGCCCGGCTGGCCCGTGTGGACGGCCGCGCTATGGATCACCGAGGAGCTGGTCCGGGGCCGGGTGCCGTTCGGCGGGTTCCCCTGGGCGCGGCTGGCGTTCAGCCAGAGCGCCTCTCCGTTCACCGGCTTCGCCTCGCTCGGCGGTGCCCCGCTGGTCAGCTTCGTCACCGCGCTCACCGGCGGGCTGCTGGCCGCGGTGGCCCTGCTCCTGTGGCGCCGCCGGACCGCTGCCGCGCGTCCCGAGGCCGCCCATGTCGACGCGGATGAGGACGCTGACGCTGCCGAGCCCGTCGGCGGTGACCCCGCGCCGGGGACCGCCCCGGGTCGCCCGCTCCGCTGGGTCGCGGTGGCGCTGGCCGGCGTGCTCGCGCTCGGGCTGATCGGCGTGTTCGTCCCCCGCCCGACCGGCGGCCGGACGGTGACGGTCGCGGTCGTGCAGGGCAACGTGCCCCGCGCCGGTCTGGACTTCCTCGGCCAGCGCGAGGCCGTCCTGAACAACCACGCCCGCGAGACGCACCGGCTGGCCGAGGAGGTCCGCGCGGGTCGGCTGGCAAAGCCCGACCTGGTCATCTGGCCGGAGAACTCCAGCGACCTCGACCCGTACTCCGACGATCAGGCCCGCGGGGTGATCGACGCGGCGGTTCGCGACATCGGCGTGCCCGTGCTGGTCGGCGCCGTCATCGACGCGGGCGACGGCGAGCACGTCGAGAACCGCGGGATCGTCTGGAGCCCCACCACCGGACCCGGCGCCTACTACGTCAAACGCCACCCGCTGCCGTTCGGCGAGTACATCCCGATCTTCCGGGGCCTGCTGAAAAAGCTCATCACCCGTTTCGATCGGGTTGGGGAATTCGTCAAGGGCCGTTCACGCGGTTCCCTTCAGCTCGGTCCGGTGAAAATCGGAGACGTCATCTGCTTCGAGGTGGCCTACGACGGACTCGTGCGGGACGTCGCCGACGCCCCGCTGCTCGTCGTCCAGACCAACAACGCCACGTTCGGGAAGACGAGCCTGCCGCCGCAGCAGTTCGCGATGTCGCGGATGCGCGCGATCGAGCACGGGCGCAGCGTCCTCGTGGCCTCCACGAGCGGGATCAGCGGCATCATCGCCCCGGACGGGAAGGTTCTTACGCAGTCAAAGGAATTCACCCCGGATCTCCAGGTGCGCAGCGTGCCACTGCGCACCTCGCGTACCCTTACTGATCATCTGGGTGCCGCGCCGGAGTGGGTGTTGGCGCTGCTGGGATTCGCGGCCGCGGTCGCCGCCGGCTGGAGAACACGGACGAGGAAGGCCTGACCGGTGCAGATCATGGAGGACATCGGGCGGGTGCTCGTGATCATCCCGACGTACAACGAGCGGGAGAACATCGAGAGCATCGTCGGCCGGGTGCGCGCCGCCGTGTCCGAGGCCGACATCCTGATCGCCGACGACAACAGTCCCGACGGCACCGGAAAGATCGCCGACGGGCTCGCCGCCGACGACGAGCGGGTCCACGTCCTGCACCGGGCCGGCAAGGAAGGCCTCGGCGCGGCGTACATCGCCGGCTTCCACTGGGGGATCGAGCACGGCTTCGACGTGCTCGTCGAGATCGACGCCGACGGCTCCCACCAGCCGGAGGAGCTGCCCCGGCTGCTCAGCGCGCTCGGCGATGCCGACCTGGTCATCGGCTCGCGCTGGATCCGCGGCGGAACGGTGGAGAACTGGCCGATCAACCGCGAGATCATCTCGCGGGGCGCGAACCTCTACGCGCGGATCATGCTGGGCCTTCCGGTGCGCGACTCGACCGGCGGATTCCGCGCTTACCGCGCGACGACCCTGCAGAAGATCGACATCGACGGTGTCTCGTCGCAGGGCTACTGCTTCCAGGTCGACCTGACGCTGCGCACGGTGCGGGGCGGCCTGCGGGTGACCGAGGTCCCGATCCGGTTCGTCGAACGCACCCACGGCGCCAGCAAGATGAGCCGCGCGATCATGATCGAGGCGTTCCAGCGGATCGCCCAGTGGGGCTTCGCCTACTGGCTGGGCCGCCTCACCGGCCGCGGCCGGCGCTGAACCACGCCCGGCGGCCCGGGCCCGGACCGTCCAGGGCGGCCTGGCCTTCCTCAGCCCGATGCCCCGGCCGGCCGGTGACCGGCCGGGTCATCGCGCCGTCCCGGCCAGGTACGGGATCGTCTGCGGCCCCTCGGGCAGCACGCAGAGCCGGGCGCCGGGGCCTGCCGCCGCCAGGGCGTCGGCGACGGTGGCGGAGATGTCGCGGGTCTGCTCCAGATGGGCGGTGGCGAGGTCGGCGTCGCTGAGATGGCCGGTGTGCATGACGACCCGGCTGCCGGACTGGATGCGGGCCTGGATCTGCACCTGCCACTGGTCGGGCACCGTCTCGGTGCGGGCGCTGATGGCGTCGAACAGCGCCCGCGGCGAGGACGCGGAGGCCAGGACCTCTCGGTAGGAGCCGTGGTCGGGGAAACCATCGCGGCACTCGGCGGCGCAGACGATGGTGCCGCCCGGGCGGACCACCTGATAGGCGGCGGACATCCCCTTGACCGCCTGGTACAGGTTCTGGTCCAGCGGGAAGCCGGAGTTGGTGGTGACCACCACGTCGAAGGGCGCCTCGACGGGCCGCATCGCCATGCGCTTGGCGGCCTCCGTCGCAGCGGCGTGCATCGGCGACAGGTCGCCGCCGAAGGCGGCCACGACGTCCTTGTCCCGGTTGAGGATCACGTCCATGGCGAAGGTGACCCCGGTGGCCTCCGCGATCGCCCGTACGTCGTCGTGGACCGGGTTGCCGTGCGTGATGCCCCAGGTCGCACGCGGATCGCCGATACGGGCGGCGTCGTGCAGGACGAGAACGGTCTCCAGCGCGGCCAGCCCCGGGGCGACGAGTTTGGGCCCGCCGGAGAACCCGGCGAAGAAGTGCGGCTCGACGAAGCCGGTGGTGATCCGCACGTCGGCCTCGGTCCACTCGCGGTTGAGCCACACCGGCACGTCCTTGCCGAACCGTCCCATCCAGGTGAGCTCGTCGAGGCGCCGCGCGTCGTGGTTGACGATCCGTACGGCGTCGACGACCTGGTCGCCGAACATCTGCCGTAGTTCGGCGTCGGTGTTGCCGCGGTGGGTGCCGGTGGCGATCAGGATCACGACGTCCTCCAGCCGGACGACGCCGTCGAGTTCGGCCAGCAGCGCCGGGACGACCAGCCGGCGGGGCTGGGGCCGAGTGCCGTCACAGACCGAGATCGCCACCGTCTGACCGGGGCGTACCCGCTCGCGCAGCGGCGGTCCGGCGACCGGGTGAGACAGTGCCGCGCGCACCAGGGCGACCTGGTCGGCGGCGGCCTCGTGGTGGACGGGCTCGACCACCGTGGCCATCTCGGGGTCCACGTCGATGTCCAGCCCCGACTCGCCGTACGCCAGGTGCACTCGCATGATCCGTCCTCCGGAAGTCGGTGCCGGCGGTCAGGGGGCGCCTGGTCGCCGGCGATGCCGTTATGCGCTGGTTCACGCCGACTCCGGTGGAGCGTATCGGGGCGGCCCGGGCCGGGCCGCCTCGAGGGCGCGCTACCCCGCGTAGGCGCGGCAGGAGTCGTTCTCGTCGGTGCCCAGGCCGATGACGGTGACGTGGTTCAACGAGCGAACGCCCTTGATCAGCAGGGTGTGCCGGGTGTCGCCGCCCTTGAAGGCGTAGGTGACGCCCGAGGTCTTCGGGTCGCCGGTGACGGGATTGTCGTCGGCGTCGTCGGCCTCGAAGTTGAGGGTGATGGGGGTCTTGCCCACCTGGGCGGTGACCTGGACGTCCGCGCCGGTGACGCGGTAGGAGACGGTCGTGCACGTCGGGGCGTCACTGTCGCCCTTGGGGGAGGCGGTGGGCAGCGGAACGCCCGCGGCCGCGCCGCCGGTCTTGGCGGATGCGGCGGTCTTGTCATGATGCGCGGATCCGCTGCCGCAGCCCGCCAGGCCCAGGCCGGCCACGGCGACGAGAACGAGCACATGCTTGCGCACGAGGACACTCCAAAGGTGAGGGGAACGAGCGGCGACCCGTCACGCGGGACGCCGGGTCAGGACCGGCCGGGACGCCGGGGCAACTCTGCTTCCGCCACCATGATCCCGCAAATGGACACGCCGGAAGAACACCGGGAGAAGCCGCGAACCCGGGCCTTCACCGCGCGCCGGGACAAGAGAGCCGGGTTTTCGCGCATACAGGAGGGAAGGGCGTCAACCGGGGTCTTCGCGGTGTACCTCGCGGGGCTGCTTGTCCGGGCGCAGCCCCCGCCAGCTCGGGTGCCGCAGGACGCCGTCCGGGGTCCACTCGCCGAACGCGACCTCGCCCACCAGCGCGGGCCGCACCCAGTGCGCGCGCCGGGCGACCTCGCGGGGCGCCGGCGGGTCGAAGGGCGCCTCCTCCCGGGCCAGGGGCGCCAGCCGCGCGGCCATGTCCCGCAGGTCCGCCTCGGTGAAGCCGGTGCCCACGTTCCCCGCGTACCGCAGATGGGCCCCGTCGTAGACGCCCAGCGCGAGGGACCCGATCAGGTCGGCGCGGCGGCCCGCCCCGGGGATCCACCCGGCGATCACGACCTTCTGGTGGCGGACGTTCTTCACCTTGATCCAGGGCCCGCGCCGCCCCGGGTGGTAGCGGGACCGCAGTGGCTTGCCGACGACGCCCTCCAGGCCCTGGGCCTGGCCCACGGCGAAGACGGCCTCGCCGTCGTCGCGCCACCAGGGCGGCACGCGTACGGGCCCCTCGTCGAGGCCGAGCGCGTCCAGGCGGTCCCGCCGCTCGGTGTAGGGGAGCGGCAGCAGCGACTCATCGTCGAGGTGGAGAAGATCGACAGGTAGTACTGGACCGGCACGGACCGGACGAGTCGCTCGCCGGGGTGCTGGACGTGCATCCGCAGCTGAAGCGTCGCGAAGCTCGGGCGGCCGTCGCGCAGGGCGACGATCTCACCGTCGAGGATCGCGGGGCGGGGCAGCATCCCGGCCAGGCCGGCCAGCTCGGGGTAGGAGTGCGTGATGTCCTTGTCGTTACGGGACCTCAGCCGCAGGCCGCCCTCCTGGACGTAGGCGACGGCCCGGACGCCGTCCCACTTCAGCTCCCAGCCGTAGGCGTCCTGGTCGGACGGCAGGGACCGCCGCAGGAGGGCCGTCATGGGCCGGATGAGCCGTGGAAGTCCGGCCAACCGGAGCTCCGGTGACCTTCTCCGGTACGTGCGGGGCTCAGCCCACCGGCATCGCCTCCCGGACGCGGTGCTTCATCCGCTCGGCCCGCTCACTCGGCGTCTCCTCGCCGTACTCTTCCTCCATCCGCAGGGCGACGCCGAGCGCGAAGAAGGTCGGCGCCCACTCGCCGACGAAGATCCCCCAGCGGTCCGCCCGGTCCATACCGGCCTTCTCGGCCCGCATCGATATCGCCCAGCTGGCGACCGACGCCATGATCGATCCGAAGCCGGCGATGTACATCATGTCGGACGTGATTCCGGCGCGGCGCATGAGCCTCAGCATCGTAACCCCCTGTTGACCTGCTGTTTTCCTCCGATAGGAAGCGGTACCCGGGGCCTGGGCCACTACGCCGACGTGGTGTTCAAATCGCCGCCAACTGCTACCGCCCGGCGTCGAAGCGGCCGTCGATGACGGTCCAGCCGGCGTCGACGACGCCATAGATCATCCGCTCCGTCTCCGCCGAACCGCGCCCTCGTATACAAGCCGGGATACAGGGTGGGTCGGGACATGCTCCGGCAGTCAGCGGCGATGCGCCGGTATCGGTCGCTGGTGTTCGGTGCCGCCGCGGGCGCGGCGTGTCCGCCCGGAGCGAAGCGGGAACTCCCGGCACGGCCAACTCGTCCCCCGGCCGCGCCCGTGAACCATCCATTCGGCGCGTCACAATGGAGACATGCTCCCTGTGGTGCTGTTCCTCGCGTTCCTGTTGCTGCCCGTCCTGGAGATCTACGTCATCATCCAGGTGGGCGAGCTGATCGGCGGCTGGCCCACGGTCGCGCTGCTGCTGGCCGAGAGCCTTCTGGGGGCGTGGATCATCCGGCATGAGGGCCGGCGGGCGTGGCGGGCGCTGAAGGAGACCTTCGGGGGCGGCGGCATGCCCGACCGGGAGCTCGCCGACGCCGGGCTCGTGCTCGTCGGCGGGGCGCTGCTGCTCACGCCCGGCTTCGTGACGGACTTTTTTGGGTTCCTGTTCGTGCTGCCGTTCACCCGGCCGCTCGTACGCCGCCTGCTGTCGTGGTACATCGGGCGGCGGGTGTCGGCGGCGCGGCGCCGGGGCGGCCTGCGGTTCGGGGACCTGAGCGGGATGTACGGGCCCGGGGCGAACGAGCCGGAGCCGGGTCCGGGGCCGCAGGTCGTGCGCGGCGAGGTCATCGAGGACGACCGTCAGGGCGAGCGGCGCTGAGAACACGCACGAGCCGTGCCGCCGAGGGGCGTGCGGCACGGCTCGTCTGCGTTCGGTGTTCGGTTACGCGGTCCTTCTGCGCTGGGCGCGCAGGACGGCCAATCGCTCGGCCAGGACCTCCTCAAGGTCTTCGATCGTGCGGCGCTCCATGAGCATGTCCCAGTGCGTGCGGGGCGCTTTACCCTTCTTGGACTGAGGCATCTCACCGTTGACCATCAGGGCGGTGGCGCCGCAGCTCCGGCACTCCCAGGTCATCGGCACCTCGGCCTCAGCGGCCAGGATGACGGTGAACCGGTGGCCCTTCGGGCAGTCGTACATGACCTCCTGACGAGGGGCCAGGTCGGTGTTTCGATCATTCTCGTAGCTCGTGGCTCCGAGGCGGGTGCCGCGAAGTGCGCGCTCGGCCATCGTGACGTGCCTCCCAGACGGCTTGCGTTCTCCTAGCGTGAACGCTGGATACCGAGACAAGATTCCCGTCTTGGCCTTGATCCAACCCTGGGAAGACTCACCGTTTTCCCGGGTCAACCCCGTTTTCCCCCTTCGAGCTGCATGAACAGTCCATCAGCGGCACCGTAGGCAGGTGTGGACGGACGGGGATCGTTCAAGATCAGCTGGCCCCGCTCCGCGCTGCTCAGGGCGTGACAAGTAACGGTTACTTGAAAGATGCCACGCTCTGTAGTGGTCGTCGGGGGTTCAACCAGATCGGCGAGGCACTGCGCACCGTCATGGTCGACGGGCGGATCGCCGGCACCTGGCAGTGGAACCCGACCCGTCGCGCCGTGGCGGTCTCCCTGGCCCGCGGCCGGACCGCTCCCTCCCGGCGTCGGCAGGTCAAGAACGCGGCGGACACCCTCACGGCCACCCTCCGCCAAGCCTGGGCGGCCACGAGCGCCCCGGCCCTCGACGCCGGCGGCCGGCAACTCCTGCCGCGCCAAAGAGGCCAAAAACAACCATCGCACCTGGATCTAACATCTCACATCTCACCACCGGCTCCCGAGGCACGGGCCGAGGACATAGGTCGGCCGAGGCGCCGCGCGACCCGACCAGCCTCATGAGATCGAGGTTAGGATCTGGACCGATGGAATAGACATGACCGTTCTTTTGAAGATGGGGAGTGCGGATGGTGGAGCCTCGCCCGTTGCAGCTGGGTGACCCTCTCCGGCTGGGCGGCTACGAGCTGGAGGGCAGGCTCGGCGAGGGCGGTCAGGGTGTCGTCTACCTGGGGCGCGATGCCCTCGGGAGGCAGGTCGCGGTCAAGCTGCTTCGGGCCCAGCTGGTCGCCGACGAGGCGATGCGGGCGCGGTTCGCCCGCGAGTTGGCGGTCATCGAACGCGTCGCTGGGTTTTGCACGGCGCAGGTCTTGGACGCTGACGTGGTGGGAGACCAGCCGTACATCGTCAGTGAGTACGTGCCGGGTCCGTCCCTTCTGCAGCTTGTGATGGAAGAGGGCCCGCGCGAGGGTACCGAGCTGGACCGGCTGGCGATCGGGGCGGCCACCGCGCTGGCCGCCATCCACCGGACCGGAATCGTGCATCGCGACTTCAAACCCGCCAACGTCCTCGTAGGTCCCGATGGGCCACGGGTCATCGACTTCGGGATTGCCCGGGCGCTGGAGTCCGGAGCCGACTCGACCACTGCCAGCGGCGTGGTCGGCACCCCGGCCTACATGGCCCCGGAACAGATCGCCGGGGAACGGGTCACACCGGCCGCCGACGTGTTCTCCTGGGCCGCGACGATGGTGTTCGCCGCGACCGGAGGACCGCCGTTCGGCGCCGACTCGATCCCGAGCGTCATGAACCGGATCCTCAATGCGGCCCCCGACCTGTCCGGGGTGCCGGTCGCGCTGCTGCCGCTGCTGGAGCGCTGCCTGGCCAAGGATCCGGCGGTACGGCCACAGGCGCAGGAGTTGCTGCTTCAGTTGATCGGCGAACGGCCAGGAGAGCCCGGCAAAGAACCGGCGCAATCCCCCGTCCCACCACCCCGGCCCACACCGCCGCCCCACCAGGCGCCACCCACGGTGGTGTCCCCGGCACCCCGTCGCCGGATCGCCCTGATAACAGCCGCAGCCCTGTGCGGGACACTGGTCCTGACCGCAGCGGCGGTCGGCGCGTGGCGGTACGCCCCCGGCATCGGCTCGGCGGACTCGCTCGCGCTCCCCCCAGACGGAGCGACGCTCCTGCAAGCCGCCTCGGCCGACGTACAGGCTCTCGGAAGCTACGACTACCGCAGGTTCGACATCGACGTGCAGTCGGCCCACAGCAAGATGACGGACCGGATGCGTAAGCAGTACGACTCGAGCCTGCCGAACCTCCGCGCGTCGGCACAACGGCTGAAGGCTGTCGTCGCGGGCACGGTGGTCGCCGCCGGCCTGGAGTCGGCGGGTGCCGACCACGCCACCGCCCTGATCTTCCTCAACGAGTTGTCCACGAAGGCCCAGCAGCAGGAGCCGGCCACGAGCCTGTCCGACCTTCGGGTCTCGCTGCTCCGGCAGCAGGGACAGTGGCGGATCGATCAGGTCGACGCCCTATCTGCGGCCCCCGCTCCCATCAAAGGCGCCCCCTGGCCCGGCTCGCGGGTATCTGCGGTGTTTCATGCCGCACAGTCCTGTATCAGCACCATGTACTCGACCGACTATCAGCGGCTCGACGGCATGATCGCGGCGGTTCGTCACTGCAGCACCGGCGAATTTCATGATCAGTGGACCGGCGGTGAGGCACAGCTCAGGTCGACGATCGAGAAGTCACAAGCTGTCAGCCGGGTCACCAGGATCGATGTCGGCCTGGTGGCGCCGGCCGGTCCGTCCCAGGCCACAGTACTCGTCGCCGTCGGCACGCAGGCCCGATCACAGGGGACACAGAAGCCGTATTCCAGGTTCACGCGACTCCGGGCCACGATGACCCGGGTCGCCGGCCGGTGGCTGCTGGCCAAGGTGGAGATGATCAACGCACCCTGAGCCGATGACGTCCGCCGACCACAGATGCCCGAAGTCGCGACGGCGAAGCGGGCCGCCCGCACCGTCGCCCGATTTCTCAGCCACTACATCGTCGGTCTTGTAGTTTGACGATGGGGGGCGTTTGCCGGGCATCGCCCGGGTGGAGGTTAATGATGCCTGAGTGGATTCGAGCCTGGCACAATCGGCCGGAACTGAAGGCCGCCGCCGTGGGTCGCCTGCGGGCCGTTCAGGCGTCCGGCGATTTTCGGAAGGGTGGACACGCGGAGTCCGAGGGGCGGCTGCACGGCGGATTGCATATCAGCTTGAACGCGCAGCGGGTTGCCGAGGAAAAGAGCGTGTCGCTGTCGGTGGTGCTGGCCGAGGACAGCGGCGTGGACTGGCTCGATGAAAGCGAGCGGCGGTGGGGGATTCCTCGGGTGCTCGGTGCTCTACTCCATCAGTGCCTCGAACAGGTTCCGGCGCAGGAGGCCCGTCCGTTCGCGGTGGCCGCGCTGGAAGCCATGCCGGTGGGCGCTTACCTGAGGCCTGTTGTCGCGCAATGGATCCTGGAACTCCTGGGCGATGAGTCCAACGGCGTACGGCGACACACCGCCGATGGCTCGCCGCAACGCGGTGCGGTGGATCAGGTCATCGAGCTGTACCGGCGGAAACTGGCCGGTACCCATCCCGCGCCGTCGGAATGGACGGCGGCCGCGCGGGCTGCCGGTGACCTCGCTCAGACCTCCACCCCCGATGACCCGGCCGCGTGTGCCGTGGCGGCCGTGAACGCGGCCGCGGATGCACACTCCCAAGACTTCGTCGCTGTGTCGGTGAGAGTCCGGGCCATGCGGGGCGCTGCTCGTTTTGCTGACAAAGACGCCTTCGACTCATACCAGGCGACGTTCATCGAAACCGAGGCGCTTAATTATGCGGCGCTGTATGCGGCCGAGGCAGTCCGTGCCGCTGCGGATGTGAATTTCCACACTGTCCTCGACCCGATCCGGCAAGCTGCCGAACGTGCTCGTGCCGCCGAGGACGCTGGCCGTTCGGTCGATCCTGGCGACGCCGCTGCCCTCGCTCGGGTCCGCGACGCCGCCGACGCCGGGGTCACCGAGGGGGTCGACTACTACCGATGGCGCGCGGACCGCCTGGTCCAAGCGATTGCAATGAGCGACACACCAGAGCCGAAACCAACCTCGCGCTTTCACGCGGAGCCTCACGAAAAATCGAGGCTAACGCACAGGGAAGCGTTCTGGCGACGTCGAGGATGGCGTCCGGACATGCCTGAGGAGCAACGTCAGGCAATTGAAAGAGAGTGGGACGACACATCGATCCGGCTAGCGGAGTTCCACGGCTTCTGACCGAATAGATAGCCTATCCTAGGTTCGTTGGATGGTAACTGGTCATCCCTGAAGGGGCGGGGCCGGTCAAGAGGTGACCTTGCGCGGCCCGGCGGTAGTGAGCGTTTCTCTGTAACGGTCAGCGACCGTGGGCGACTGCTCTGGAGGCTTGCCGGGCCGGCCGGAGATGGCTGAAACGCTGCAAAGCCACTCGCTCCTAGAGCTCGGCCACCCTTTCTAGAAGGGCTAGGTTGTCTCGCATGGCTGATGGTGCTCCTCTCACAGACCTGATCCAGGAAGGCCGCGCCAGTCCCGCGGTGCCCGCGCGGGTCGGCCACCACGACGTCTTGATCGAGAGCGGTTTCGTAGGGGTTTTCGTGTACCAGATCCGCGGCGACCGGATCCTGGTGGTTCATGCCAACAAGGGCTACCGTGACGACATCGCCGCCGCGCTGCTGGACGCCGTGGACGATCTCGCGGACGCCGACGACCTCGGTTCGATCGTTCGGCTGCGCCCGATTGAGGTTCCGGGGTTCGCGCTGGACCGGGCCGCCCTGCTCGGTCCCGGGCAGACCGACTTCTTCAAGAACAGGTCGTTGGCGGACCGCGGGCTGCAGGTCATCCCGGTGCATCGTTCTGAGGCCGTCGATGGTGAGGAGTACGAGGCCTTCTGGCCGGGCGTCATCGGCAAGAACCTGGCCATCCGGCACTACGACTGGACCCGCGAGCCGTCGCCGAGGGCTGATGTTCGGCGCTTGGACGATGGGGTAGGCGGCCTGTACCGGCGTAACCGTCACAGCCGCAGGAGTTCGAAGCCTGCGCTGGTGGGGGCGAGGATGGTGTTGCAGCACGATCTGCCCGCCCTGGCGGACGGCGTCCGGCTGTCGGTCATGGACGTGCGCGGCCACGATCTGCGCCTGCACCGCGAGTGGGATCGGCTGCGCGGCACGCTCCAGATCCCAGGTAAGGCCGAGGCCGTCGATGTGGACATCCCCCGGCTTTCGGCCTGGGCCGTCTTCGGCCCGCTGTTCGGCGGCGCCGACTTCGAGCCCGCCGCTTTGGAGGAGCAGCGGCCGGCCGAGCACATGCTGATGATGCGTGTGGGCGACAGCGAACGCCGACGTCACGACCGCGATGACCACCCAACCTCCCTGGACGAATGCCTGCGATGGCTGGACGCGCTTGCCGCCACCGACGGAAACTATCTGGTCTTTGCCGGAAGGTCGGAAGGCATCGTCCAGATGAGGTGGCAAGGGCCCGGCGAGCCGAGACTCTGGCTGGAGACGCCCGAGCCCGCCCACCACCGTTCCCGAGGCCGGTACGTCACGCGCGACGAGGCCGCGACCATGATCCAGACCCTGGCCCACGACGACCGCGTGGCCGTGGACGATCTAGGCGATCTGGAGACCGGCACCTGGGATCCCGGCACCGGCTGAACTGCGCCCACCCGCTCCTCGCGCCGTTTTCGCAGGCACACGCCATTTCCGCCAGGTCCCCACCGCCTCAGACGATCATTGAGCCCTCCGGCTCGCGCCGGCCTCCCGCCGAAGACCCCAACGCCGCCGCGCAGCTAAGCTTTCTAGCAGACATATGTGTCTATACAGTGGGCGCCTCGCCTTCCCGAGCTGAGGAGAGTTGATGCGCGACGGTCTGGAGTCGGCCGGGCGGTATCGGCTGGAAGCGCGACCGCAGTACCCTCAAGGAGGACACTGGGGATCACCCGACAGAAGCCACAATGACCGTTGAGAATGCCTTCTAGGTTATGCCTGTCAGGGAGAATTCTTAGCCATGCCGGTAGGGTCGCCTGAGTCCTTCTATGCCTCGATCATCCCGGCTGCGATTCTTGTCGTCGTTCTCGTCCTGTGGCGCGCGGCGATCCGGCGCGGTCAACAACAACGTCGGCGGGCAGCACAGCATCCCAGGGCTGCGGCGCAGTCGGTGACAGCAGCTCCGGCAGCCGTCGCTTCGCAGCCTCACTCCGCACCGCCTCTGGCCGCAACCCCGCGGGAGCCTTGGGTCATCACCTTGTCGGCGGGCCGGTTCACGCCGTTGGAAGAACTCGGCCGCGGCGGCATGGGCGTGGTCTGGCGCGCGAGGGACACGGTGCTGGGTCGGCAAGTGGCGATCAAACAGCTGCTCCCGCCCGCTGGGCTCTCTGCCGACGCGAGAGAAACCACGCGAGCTCGCATGCTCCGCGAGGCGCGGGCCGCCGCGCAGCTCGACCACAGGAACGCGGTGACTGTTCACGATGTCCTCCTGGATCAGGATTCGGTGCTCATCGTGATGGAACTGGTCAAGGCGCTGACGCTGACCAAGACCGTGGAGCGGGAGGGGCCGCTGCCTCACGCACGAGTTGCTGAGATCGGCCTTGACATGCTCGATGTGCTGACCGAAGCGCACGAACTCGGAATCATTCATCGCGACGTTAAGCCCGCGAATGTCCTTGTGCAGCGAGATGGATCAATAAAACTCGCCGACTTCGGAATTGCCAGGTTCCAGGGTGACCCAACGCTAACCGAAGCGGGCGCCATCATCGGTACCCCTGCCTATATGGCCCCAGAGCAGATCCGAGGGCTGGAGAGCTCACCCGCCATCGATCTGTGGGGACTTGGAGCCACGCTCTTCTACGCTGTTGAAGGGCTGCCCGCGTTCGGCGGGCCGAGCCTGACAGCGGTAATGGCCGCCGTCCTGACCGACCCACCGCGGACCCCGCAACGCGCAGGATCACCACTGGGCCAGCTGCTCATCAGCCTGCTCGCGAAAGATCCAAAGGACAGGCCAACAACAGCACAGCTGCGTTCCGGCCTCTCGCAGCTCACATTGAGGACCTGAGGTATCGCCGGTTGGGTGAACTCAACTCAAGGCATGCGTCGCCCCAGGTGGTGTGATGCGACGCCAGACAGCGCACCTGGAGAAGGTGCTCCACAACGACGCGCACCTGCCCCACCGCTTCGACGATGTCCACCTGCCAGCCTGGTTGCGCTGCACCGAGGGAGAACAGCGGCTGCCCGTGACGGTCACGGTCGTCGTCGCGATGATGCCGCTCGCCCGGTGGGCGAAGATGACGATGCTCGCCCGGTCGGCCGTGTCGATCGTGGCGGTCGCCCTGGTCATCGCCCGAGCGGTGAACATCCTGAAATAGCCGGCTCGGCCGCGCCCATTCGCCGTGAAACACGAGAACGCCGGGCTCGGTAGGGTTACGTGCATGATGATCGGGATCCGTTACGCGACACGGTCAGACGTCGGAATGCTTCGCGAGGAGAACGAGGACTCGGCGTACGCGGGCCCGCACGTGCTGGCCGTCGCCGACGGCATGGGAGGCCACGCCGCCGGCGAGGTCGCCAGCGCCACCGTGATCGAAGAACTACGCGCCTTGGACGTCGAGGTTCCCCAGGACCGGCTCATCGCCACACTGGAGCAGGCAGTCCGCCAGGCCAACGAGCGAGTGCACAGCATGGTCGAGGCCGATTCGTCACTGCGCGGCATGGGAACCACGTTGACGGCGATGCTGTGGTCCGGATCACAACTCGCCATCGTCCAGATCGGCGACTCGCGCGCATACCTCCTACGCGACGGCATCCTGTACCAGATCACCCACGACCAGACACTCGTGCAGACCCTTCTGGACGACGGGAGGATCAGCCAAGAGCAGGTCGCCACGTATCCCTACCGGTCGATGCTGCTGCAGGCCCTGGACGGCCGCGACCAGCTCACCCCCGACCTTCAGCTGCGCAATGCCCTCGTCGGTGACCGATACCTGCTGTGCTCCGACGGCCTCTGGGACGTCGTCACACCCGACATGATCCACAAAACTCTCACCGGCATGACCGACCCCGAACACGTCGTCGCCCACCTCGTCGACGCCGCCAACGCCGGCGGCGGCCCCGACAACATCACCTGCATCCTCGCCGACGTCATCGACCTCAACGACCAAGAAGCCAGCCCATAGCGCCGCAAACGGTCTGCCGAAAACGTGGCATGCGACACCCCCGGCGCGAACCGCGGGTGACCGACCCGTGGTAGCCGCTGGCGTGCAGGTAGTTCTGGGCGGCGCGGATCGCGGCCTGGCGATCGACGCGGAAGGCACCACCGCGGGCGTAGGCGTGGTCATGTCGAGCCTGTCGGACATCCCGCGCGTTGCTGTCGGCATGTCGGTCTCTTCCTGAACTGGGCCGCAGACGTCAGCGGACGACTCTGAACGGAAGAATCCTCCGCGATGCCCTTCAACGATCACCTGCAGCGGACCGTCACCAGCGCATTGGCTTCCGTCCCTCCCATCGAGGCAGCGGATATCTATGCGATCTCCTTCTACCTCTGGAACGAAGACGACGATCCGCAGCGGCCGGTCCTCACCCTCGGCTACAACACCGAAGCGCAGGTCCAACAGGTCCTCGACAGCGCCCATGGCCGCCGCTACCCAGACCCGGCAGAGGCTCGATGGAACTACGCCTACTGGCTTCAGAACGAACTCGCCGTCGTCGGCGACAGCATCCAAGACCCCGACGGCGCCACTCAGCGCGACGAGTGGATCAAGGGAGCCTCGACAGCAGACGAACATCTCTGGGTCACCGCCCGCTTCGTCGAGGCTTGCACCCAGCTTGCTCGCCACCTGCACGAAAGTGGACAGATCAAACAAGCCATCGGGCAGCCGGCCCCGGTGCTCGTCCACGAGCTCGAGTACTACGAGCAGATCGCCCAGCAGACCGAAGTAGCCAACCCGCCCGGGCTCGCCGCTGACTTCCTCGCCTGGGTTCGCGAACAGTAGGCATTTCGCCGCCAGCGGTGGCGACATCCGGCGCCTGTGTGACCTGTTCGGGCTCAGCGCCGCCGGAGCGATGCGCTCACCACCGCCGACCTCACGTCCGATCCGCCCGAGCCAGGCGAGCCGGTCAACCAGGGTTGACCGCATGGGGTCGGTCAACGTAGGTTGACTCCCATGAGGGATGTCCGGCGGGAAGAGGTGACGAATTTGGCTGCCGCGACCAGTAGCCAGGATCCAGACGTCGGCCTCGCCGCGGTGGCGGCGCTGCGCTCTCTGGTCGAGGTGCTGGAGGCCCTGCAGGTCGAAAACGCCCGAGCCAAGGGCTGGATCTGGAAAGACATCGCCGAACGGCTCGGTGTCAGCAAGCAGGCCGTGCACAAAAAGTATGCCGGTAACCGGCTGTTCCGCACCGGGAGGTAGGACAGCGTGTTCGAACGGTTCACCCCACCGGCCCGCCAGGTCATGGAACGGGCCGACCAAGAGTCCGAACGGCTGGGCCACAACTACGTCGGTCCCGAGCACGTTCTGGCAGCCCTCACCGCCGATGAGGGAATCGCCGGACAAACCCTTCGACGGCTCGGCCTCGATACCGAAGCCGCGCGAGCCGAGCTGATTCGCCTCGTCGAGTCCGGAGTTCTTCCAGGCCGGTACCGCGACGACGCCGAACTGCTGGCCGGCCTCGGGATCGACCTGGACGCCGTACGCGATGCCGTGAACGACGCCTTCGGCGCCACGATCGTGGAAGAGACCGCACGGCGTGTGGCACGACGCGGCACCGGCAGAACATCCCCATGGAGCCGGCCACCATGCGGTAAGGGAATGGCCGTCAAGCGGGCACTGGAACTGGCCGAAGCCGAAACCCGTCACCAGCAGGTCGGCCCCGAACACGTCCTGCTCGGACTGCTGCACGACGCGCAGAACCCGGCCAAAGTGCCTCGTTGCTACAAACTGCCGCAGGCCCGGCAGATGCGGACTCGCCGCGGCGGGCCCCAACCCGACCGGCCCAGTCCCATCCCGGCGATGCTCCAATCGCGCGGCCTGACTGCCGACATCCTGCGCCAGGCGATCCTCGCGCAGATGGCCGCGACCATCTGAGCCGGTCATCACTGACCCCGCAGTTCGCGAACCCACAGGCCGACTCGGCCGCCAATGCCTGGCCGGTAAAGAGGGTGCGTCCATTCGGGTCGATACCACGCACACGTATGCCCAAGGCCCGATCCCTTACTCTGCGACATCGGTCCACCCCTAAGCTGGGCGTCATCTCGACGCCGTAAGGGATCTTGCCTGCGCCGCTCCCACGGTTCGGTGTGTCCAGTAGCCCAGGATCGGCTCAACAGCCCATAGCCGCGTGCGGATTGGGTTACGATTTTTGGTCCATGGCAGGTGTGACCTTACGCCGGACAGGGACGAGCGTTCTGGCGTTTGCGCTGGTGATGCTCGCGCTCGCTGCCGCCTGCTCCCGCGCCCCCGGCACCCGCGCCCCCGGCACCCCTGACCAACCCGGGCTGCCGTTGTCCGGCGACGGGCCGCGCCCGGGCCCGCTGCGCACCGCTTGGCAGGTTCACACTCCGTACGCTGCGCAGGGAGCCGCTCTCGACCTGGTCGGCGGCCGGGTGCTGGTCACGGCGACCCTGCCGGACGGTGTCGTGGCGCGCGATCCGCGTACCGGCCGGGTCCGGTGGCGTCACCGGGAGCCCGGCATGGACCTGACGACGTATGGCGTGACCGGCGGCACGGTGGTGGTGCGCAGCCAGTCGCGTACGGCGGACGCCAAGCCCGGGCCCGAGAACCCGTCCCCGTGGGCGGTACGGCTCGTCGGGCTGGACGCGCTCGACGGCAGGCAGTTGTGGCGCCGCGACGAACTCGCGGTGCAGGCCGTCTATCCGTTCCGGGCGCTGGCCGGGGGCGGGACGATCGCGACCTGGCAGCGGGACGGACGACGATGCGATCTCGCGGGTGCCGACGCCCGTACCGGACGACCACGCTGGGCGGCGAAGGTCCAGGTCGGCGGGGACTGCCTTCCCGGCTGGACCACCGACCACGACACCGACGGGAGCCTGTTCCTCGCCAGGGACCAAGCCGGCGGATTGCACGCGATTGATCCGGCGACCGGGCGCACGCTGTGGTCGCGGCGGCTGTCGCGCACGCCGGCCGAACAGCCCGAGGTGACCGTACGGCAGGGCGTCGTGCTGGTGGTCAAACGCTTCGAGGCCTCCTGGGTTGAGCTCATCGACACCTCAGGCAGGAAGCTGTTCGAGATCCGCGGCGGCGATCCCTGCCGGTGGACGTGCGGCCTGGCCGTCCTCGGTGACCGGGCGGTGGTCTCCCACCTCGACGCGGCGGGGCGGCCCTGCGTCACCGTGGCGGACCGGCACGGAGGAGCGCCGGCCATGGTGTCCGCGCCCGGTGCCTACCCGACGCTGGTTCCCGCATCGGGCGGGGTGTACGGGCTACGCCTGTGGCCCACCCCGGGACTGGACGTGATCGACCCGGCCGCACAGCGCGTCCGGTCGGGTCCGGCGCCGCCAGGAGTCCGCCTGCAGGGCGCCAACTGGCAGGAGGACGGCGTCACCTGGCTCGCGGTGGGCGGCGGCCGGGTGTTCGTCGCCGACGCCGGGGTCGACGGGCGTACCGCTATCACCTCGGCCGCCGGGGGATGAGCCAGGCACGGGGCGTTGCAGTTGGGCGCCTATGTAATTGCCGGGCGCCCTGCGGAACGATGGCGTGACGTTCCCGGTTGCTGGGTCGAGGGCATCGCGTCGTCGTTGTGTGTCTCCGCCGCCCTTCGTACGAAGGGCCGATCGGTGTCCCGTATTTCGTGCGCGGGTGCAGCCGCCCGCAGGACGACGTCCAGAACACGCTCGGCGTCCGCGGCGTAGGCGTTGCTGAACCATGCCTCATTGGCCTCGACGACCGCGAACCGGCCGCTGTCAGAGAGAATTCCGACATCGACCACGACAGCGCTCGGCAGCCCGCTCGCCAGGTGGTTCAGCAACTCGGTGCCGAAGCCGAGCGCGGGATGCCCCGGCGGCAGCGGTGCGCTGTCGAGAACCCCGGAAACGGCGTAGCGGCTCGCGGTGCGCACCTCGCCGTCCAGGACATGGAGCCGGTACTCCTCAGCGAATGCGACCAAGTCGGCGGACAGCACAGGGAGTTCGGCGGGCAGGTGTGATGGCAGACCGGTGCCGTCTGGACGCACTCCCGCCGGAAATAGCTTCCCGGCGGCCGGCTTGACGAATCGAGGGACGCGGTGCCGCCGAGCCTGGCCCAGAGTGATCAGCTCGACATGCCTGCCGGTGAAGTACGCGGGCAGGGCCGCAAGCAGATCGAGAGGCGGATCCAACAACGCCATGTCCAGCGCGGACGCCACCGCGTCGGCGAAGCGTTCGCCGCCGTATAGATGGGCGTGCCCCTTCATTTCGGCAGGGATCGGATGTCCGGGCAGTGTGCGCACGTCCATTCCCCGCCACACAGCCGCTTCTGCCAGAAGCCGGCCCGTCGTGGTCGTGCGCGGCGGAAGCAGGAACGATCGACGTGTGCTCACCCCGGAATTCTCCCAGCGCGAAGAGCACCTGGCGCAACAAGATCTTCCAGCGGCCCGCGTAGAAAATCGAAGGCGGTCTCAGGGGGTCGCTGTATCAACCTGCTGGTCACCAGCGGCCGTGCTCGTGGACGTCGTCCTGGGCGTCGGTGAGGGATCCCCAGTACTGGCCGGTGGGCGCGTCGGCCGGGAGAGTGGCGAGGGTGGTTACGATTTCGGCGGCCTGCTCGGGGGTGCGGTGCCCGGTGTGGCCGTTGAAGTCGGTGGCGACGTAGCCGGGGATGGCCGCGCTGACCTTGATCAGGGTGTCGCGCAGTTCCTTGGCGTACTGCCCGGTGATCATGTTCACCGCCGCCTTCGAGGTCGGGTAGACCAGGTCGCGCAGGTACTGGTACATCCCCGACGTGAGGTCGTCGAGCATCGCCGATCGTGCCGGGCGGGTCGTCGGCCCGCCCGGCACTCACTGGCCGGTGAGGCGCAGCAGACGGGCGGTGTACGCCTCGGGCAACGTGATGCGCAATGGCCCGGTGGACGTCCAGCAAGGCATGGCGTCCGCCGGATAGAGGAGCGACACGGAGGCGGCGGAGAGCGGCAGCTCACAGGTCGGGTCCGCGTCGTCACGGCGCCACACGGCGAGGAACGTCTCCGGCCCACAGTCGACGGCGAGGGCGAGCCAGCCGTCCCGCCAGCCGGGAAGACCGAGCGGCCAGCGGGGAATCCCCCTCGCCAGGGCGCGGCGGTAGGTCCGGTACACATCGATCGCACCGGTGACCAGGTCGAGTTGATGGTCGGACAGCAGGTCGAGCCGACCTGACAGGTGGATCCGGCCGAGCATCGCCGAGACCATCGTGAAGATGATCCGCTCATCGTCGAAGTCCGGCTGAGGGTACGCCCACACGGCGCCCTGCTCGGGCGGCACCACGGTCGGTGCGGCGGCGGCGATCGCGGGGATGAGCGTCTCGTCCTGCTGGTCGGTCAGGGACTGGACGGGCACCCGCGCGAGCGTCGCGTGGTCGGCGCGCATGCCTCCGGACGCGCACGCCTCGAGTACGAGCCCCGGATACCGGCCCTGCAACCGTTCGAGCCAGTCGAGGTAGGCGCGGTTGTGCTCGAGAAGCCCGGAGCCCGGGGTGACGGCGATGTTGTAGTCGAGTTTGAGGTACCCGAGGCCGAACTCGCCGATGAGCCGGTCGACCGTGGCGTCCAGGTGCCGTACGGCCGCCGGATGCGCGAGATTGAGATGGTGCCGGCCCCATTCCACGAGGCGGACGCCATCGCTGCGGAAGAATGCTTCTTCCGGCAGATCCAGCCTGGATCTGACACCCACCACCTCGGGTTCCAGCCACAGGCCAGGGGTCATGCCCGCCGCGCGGATCGCGTCCGTCACCTCCACCAGCCCTCGGGGGAACCGCGTGGTGGAGGGCTGCCAGGTGCCCACGGCGTCCCACCAGGCGGGCACCCCTCCCGGACCGGGCTCGGCGTCGATCTCGTCGTCGAACCATCCCGCATCGATGCAGAAGTACTCGGCGCCGGCCCGGGCGGCGGCCTTCACCAGCGGCAGCAGCCGGCCCGTCGTCGGATCACCCATCAGGCAGTTCATGAAGTCGTTGAACACGACCGGCAGTTCGACGTTGTCGGCGTGGGGTCGCCGCACCGCGCGCCGATACCGGGTCAGGGCACCCATCGGGTCATCGCTCAGCGTGAGAGCCACCGGAACCGTGGTGAACGACTCGCCGGGAAGGAGCCGCTTGGACCACTGATGTTCGCGCTGGGACGGCCCGGCGAGTGAGAGGTAGAGATCGCCGAAACGGTCGCCGATCTCGAAGTGCCAGGAGCCGTTGTGCTCGATCTGCCAGGCGAGGCAGCCGTCGCGACCCCGCAGGATGCCCATCGGCAGATGCTCGGAGGTCGGCCAGGACCCGGTGCCGGTGCGGGACAGCCGGTTCTTGGTGCCCGTCTGGCCGAAACGCACCATGCCCACGTCGTACAGGCCGAGTTCCGCCAGGAACGAGCCCGACCAGCGGTACTCGCCGCTCCATGGGTTGTGGGCGGTCCACAGTTCGAGCTCGCGCTCCCAGACCCGTACGCCGAGCGTGGTGGCGACTCCGGAGCAGACGAAGGACGAGACGTGCTCGACCGTGACCTCCTGCTCGGCGGTCAGCTCGGTCCACGAGCGGAGGACCTGACCGCGCAACTCGTAGTGGGCGACGACCCGCAGACCGGTCTCCGGATCGCGCATCCGCACCGACAGCGTTCCATCACCCTTGTCGTGACCGACCGGGCGCAGCCGCCGCGACACCTGGCCGTCGACGTGCCGGCCGCCCGCGGTGCCGGCCCTGCCGTGACCGGCCAGTTCGATCTCGACGAGCGGCAGCGCCGCACGGCTCGGCCGGTTGATCCCGGCGAGCCGGACACCGTCCTCGAACAGCAGCGTGATCGTCTCATCGCCCCAGCGTTCGATCACTGAACCCTCCGACGCAGCAAACGCTTTCTAAATTTTCCGATGCCGGTAGGCCGTCGTCCTGGTGTAGACGAGAATGGATCGGCTGGCCACGAACCCTCCGGTCGAGATGATAGAAAACGGTTTCTACGGCATCGTACGAAGAGGAGACGTTCCGTGTCCATGCGCGATCCCGGCACCGTCCGGCTCTTCCACACCGACCACGGGTCGGGGGACATCGTCCTGCTGCTGGTGCACGGCTGGGGCGGGGACGGCCGCGAGTGGTCGCCGCATGTGGAGGCCCTGGCCGGGAGGCACCGGGTCATCGTCCCCGACCTGCGCGGCCACGGCCGCTCGGACGTGCCGGCCGAGGACAACACGCCTCGTGCGATGGCCCGGGACCTCGCCGCGCTCATCGCACGTCTCGCGGCGGGACCGGTCGTCGCGGTCGGCCACTCGATGGGCGGGCAGGTCGTCAACCTGCTCGCCGTCGAGCATCCGGAGGCGATCCACTCCGTCATCGCCCTCGACCCTGCGCACGGGGCCGACGGCGACGAGGTGGCCGACATCCCCCGTCGGCTCAGGACGTACCAGGCGAACGGCGCCACTGCCGCCGCCGAGTTCGTCGCCGCGGCCTTCTCCCCGAACGCGCCGACCGGCCTGCGCACGGCTCACGTCCGTACCATGCTCGGCACACCCGACCACGTCATCGTGCAGGCGTACGCCGGGATGTACACCGATCGGCGGGCGGTGGGGATCCGTGAACACAGCGAGGCGTACCTGAGGCTCCGGAAGTGTCCGGCGCTCACCGTCTGGACCTCGGCCGCGCACGCCGACTGGGAGGGCGGCCTCCGGCTGCCCGGCGCCCGCGTCGAGCACTGGCCCGGCGTCGGCCACTACCTCCACGAGGAGCGATTCACCGAAACGGTGCGGCTCATCGAGCAGTGGTCCGGCCGGTGACCGGCGCCGAGACGACCCGGCCCACGGCGCGTTTCGCGGCGGCCGGGTCGTCCTCATGCCCGACGCGATCCCGCTGCGGACGGGCGCGCGGTCAGGCGGGCGGGGCGTCCCGCCGTCAGAGGGTGAACAACAGCGTTCCGAAGCCGGGGTGGTCCGCCTGGAACGCCGCGCCCTCCGGCCGGATCTTCAGGATCGCCTCATAGCTGTACGGGGCCGCCGCGTCGGCGCGCTTGACGTAGTGGTTCCAGGCCATCTCGTAGATCGGCCGCAACTGTCCACGGTAGAGGGAGGAGTTCGAGGTGTAGGTGACCGAGCAGCTGGTCTGGGTGGTGTACGGGACGCTGTTGCCGAGGTTGTAGCTCGCGGTGTACTCGAACGCTTTGAGCAGTCGGTGGTCGGACGCCGCGTACAGGTCCCGGCCCTGGATCCAGGCGGTCTGGCAGACCTCGGCGAACGCGCCGAGGGCGAGCTGGGCGTGCTGCTGGTCGCGGCCGGTGTCGAGGGACTGCCCGGACGGGAGGATCATCTTGCCGAGCGAGCAGCAGGCGTGGGTGTAGAAGGCGTTGTAGGCCGAGTCGAAGATCGAGATGTCGTCGCAGAAGACGCCCATCTGGCACATGCCGCGGATGCACATCACGCCCCACGTCGCCTCCCAGTAATTGGAGATGAGCGGCACGAAGATGTTCTTGAACATCGCGACGGTCGTGTTGACCTCGGTAGAGGTCCAGGCGCCGGACGGCTTGGTGTAGCGCATGATCTCGCATGCGGCCGCCAGCTTGGCGCCCGCGATCGAGGAGGCCAGGACCGCTTCGGAGCCCTTGATGGAGGTCAACGTGTTCGTCCACGCCTTGATGATCTCCAGCGCCTTGGACGCGTGCGTCGTATCGAGGGTGACGTACCACATGATGGCGTTCTGGTACGCGGCGTTGGCGTCCATCCACAGGGCGTCCCAGCCGGTGTAGCCCTCCGTACCGCGGCTGACGGTGGTGTACGGGCCCGCCTTGGCGTAGGTGGACTGCGAGTAGGCATCGGACTTGAAGGCGTTCCAGCCGCTGAGCCACGGTTCGACGCCGTTCTTGACGTTGGTCCTGATTCGCTGCAGATCGGTCAGGTTGTGCAGGACTCCGGGATGGGTGAAGGAGGTGATGCCGGAGGTGACGGCCCCGGCCGGAGAGGCCGTCAGGGGAATGCCGGCACCGGACAACGCGGTCGCTCCGGCGCCGACGGCCGTGATCTTCAGGAACTGCCGGCGGCTGGACTCGGACATGGGTGGGTTCCTCTCCGGTCGGGGTGGGAGCCGGTTCGGTAGGTCACGTTCGTGAAGTCGGCGTGGCGGCCGCCGCCGTCGAGGTCGTGGGCCCAGAGGCCCAGCATCGCGCCGGTGAAGCCGAGGACGCGCACCCGTCCGTCCTCGAATTCGTCGGCGTGTTCGTCGGACAGGACGGTGGCGTCCAGTTCGAGCGGGAGCCACTGCGGGCCGGTGCCCAGGTCGTAGCCGAAGCGCAGAACCGGTCCGTCGAGCTCGGCGTGCAGTCGTACGGCGGCGCCGGGCGGAACGGGCACGCGCCGAGGAGCGACGGCGAGCGCTCCTGCCGTGCTGCTCAGCACCCGCAGCACCGGACCGTCGTCATCGTCGGCCGTGATGGCGAGGTAGTGCCAGTTGCGCGTGTTGTAGTAGGCCGTGATGCCGGCCAGGTGGTCGGGCGTACGGGGCGTGAACCGCACGTCGGCCTGGATCCCGCATCGCGTCGCGGTCACCCTTCGGGCGACCAGGCTCGGCGCACGCCTGCCGGTGGGCGACTGGCCGCCGCTGACGCGCATGTGGCCGTCGACGCTCAGCCAGTCGCGTGAGGCGGGGCGGCGCAGGGTGCTCCACTCGGGCCCGAGACGGGATCCGAGGAGTTCGGAGTGGTCGGCCGACGTGGGGAACGGCGCCGGAGCCAGGTCCGGTGCGGGGACCTCGATGGCGGCCTGTCCGCCGGGCACGCGTGGCCATCCGTCCGCGCTCCAGACGACCTGCTGCAGTGCGGTCTCCCGGCCGAGGACGCAGCGTCCGCGCGGAGTGTACGGGCGGGCGCAGATGTGCGCGACGTACCACTCACCGCGCTGCGTCTCGACCAGGCAGCCGTGCCCGGCCTTCTGCAGCTCCAGGCTCGGGTCGTCTCGTGCGGTCAGCATCGGCCCGGCGGGATCGACCTCGTACGGTCCGGTGATGGACCGCGCTCGGGCGACGGTGGCCTGGTGGTCGTATCCGGTACCGCCTTCGGCGACGAGGAGGTAGTACCAGCCGTTCCGGTGGTACAGGTGCGGGCCCTCGGTGACCCCCGCCGTGGTGCCGGTGAAGATCCGCCGTGGTTCGCCGATCAGGCGGCGGGTCGCGCGGTCGTACTCCTGGATCTCGATTCCGGCGAAGCTCGGGTGCCCGGGGCGCCAGTCGAGGGCCATGTTCAGCAGCCAGCTGCGGCCGTCGTCGTCGTGGAACAGCGACGGGTCGAAGCCGCGTCCGTGCAGGGGCATCGGGTCGGACCAGGGTCCCTCGACGGACGGTGCGGTGGTGACCAGGTTGGTCAGGTCCCGCCATCCTCCGGCGTACCCGTCCACGAGGGTGAACAGCAGGTGGAAGCGGCCGTCGGCGTACGACAGGTCGGGCGCCCAGACACCCCCGGAGTCCGGTACGCCCGCCAGATCGAGGAGCCGGCGATCGTCGAGGACACCGCCGACGCAGCGCCAGTGAGCGAGGTCGCGGGAGTGGTGGAGCCGGACTCCGGGGTACCACTCGAACGTCGAGGTGGCGATGTAGTAGTCGTCGCCGACCCGCAGGATCGACGGGTCGGGTTCGAAGCCGCGCAGCACCGGGTTACGGATCACCTGCCGGGACATCGGGTCAGGTCCTTTCTGTTCTCACAAGCCGGCTGCCGCCTCGGTCACCGGTCGCCCGGGTCCCGGCGCAGGACCAGCGTCGTGAGCGGGCCGATCCGGCGGCGCTTCCGCAGGCTCACCCGCTTGCCGGTACGCAGGTCACGTGCCTGCCCGTCGCCCAGAGACGGCACCGTGAAGATCTTGTCGGTGGTGGTGTTCATCACGAGGACGTACGGCCCGTACTCGCAGACATAGAGCGGCGCCCGGCCGACCAGCATCTCCTCGACGCCATCGAAGTGCACGCCGAGCGATGGGTCCGGGACGTCGGCGGGGATCGGGGCCCGGTGGAGGACGTCCCCGGCCAGGGCCTGGTGCAGGGTCTCGCCCGGGGGCGGGAATCCGCCGGGCGGGATGACACTGGCGGCCGGGTCGTTGATGGCGTAGTCCCAGGTCACCCAGTCGCGGACGGTGAAGGTGTCATCGGTCAGGCTGGCCGACCGTTCGCGGATCGTGGCCGAGCGCTGGTCGACCGGGGTGATGAGGTGGACGCGGGCGTAGTTGTTGACGGCCTGGCGGGCCCGGAAGTACAGCGAGGCGTAGAGGATCTCCTGGCCGTGCTTGGCCGCGACGACGCCGTTCTCCTCGTCGGTGAACACGAAGTCGGGCCGGTCCCAGCCGGTGGGCATCCGGTCGCCGTGCCGTGGCAGCTTCTGGAAGGCGTCCCAGTCGCGGGCGACGAGCCGGAAGGCGTTGAGCCCGACGCGCGTCCAGGGATGCGTCTGCAGCAGGTGGAGCTGGGGCCAGAGCTGGCCGTCGCCCATCATCTCCTGGGTCCAGCCGATGAGCTCCGGGTCTTCGAAGACGACGGCGGCCTGGAGCGGGTGGGAGTCCCAGGCGGTGCGCTGCGCGTACCCGACCTCGCCCGGGTAGACCTCGTTGCGCCAGCCGATCACGGTCTCCAGCCGGGCCACCCGGCATCCGTCGGCGTCCACGTCGAACGGGTGGAAGAGGCCGCGCGCCTTGACCATCTTGATCATCTGGTTGCGCAGCTCGGGCGCCTCCTGCGCCTGGTGGCCGCGGGTGACCGACTCGTACATCATGATGAGCCAGTCGGTGACCTCGCCGTAGTTGCCGACGTAGCCGAGCTCGCGGGTCAGGCCCTTGCGGGTGACCTGCAGGTAGCCGGATCCGAGGGGCTTGGTCGGGTTGCCGTCGGCGTCCTCCGGGCCGGTCCATGGCTTGAGGCCGATGGACTGGTACATGAAGTCGCGGGCCTTCGCCTCCGGCCACGCCTTGCTCTCGTCGAGCAGCCGCAGGCCGCGGTTGCACTGGTACAGGCCGATCGCGCAGATCTGCGACTGGTTGGAATAGTGCGGGAAGTGCCGCCGCCAGTACTCCCGGCTGGCAGCGAGCATCTCGACGTACGCGTCGCGGCGCACCGGGGGGACGTGCGTGCCGGACGAGGGGGCCACGAGGGTCACGTCGTCGATCCAGGCGGTGCCGCCGTCCTGCACCCCGATGAACAGCCATGCCAGCGTCGCCGTGGGCGGGGTGTCCAGTTCGAGGGACACGTACGCCCAATCGTTGGTGCCGGTGGGGGAGTAGGCCTTGTTGTCGGTGCCGACGATCGTTCCGTTCGCGTCGTAGAACAGCACGTCCAGGTAGACGCCCCGGCCGGTGACGTCCTGCGTCTTGACCCAGACGCCGTACTCGTAGCCGCCCTGGTCGAGGGATACCTTCGTGACGTTGCTGACCGCGATGGCGCTCGCGCCCGAGGGGTTGCGCGCCAGCTTCATCGAGTACGAGCCGGAGCGGCGGACCGTCGAGTCGCGGGTGGCGGTGCCGTTCGCGACCCACCCCATGACCGCCCAGCCGGTCGCCGTCGTCCCGCTGCCCTCCTCGAACCCGGGGTTGGCGATCGCGTACGGGGAGCCGGTCACGCGCTCCTTCAGCCGGTCGCCGAGATGCTCCCAGAGCAGCGCGAGCACGAGCCCGACCCGGCCGAAGCCCTGCCACTGCTGGTCCGATCCCGTCAGCACGCTCGAGTCGGACTTCCAGGCGTGGTAGCGGCCGTCGATGGCCTGCAGCGCGCGATCCAGCGCCCGGTCGTCCTGGTATGCGGGCCCGTCCGGCCAGAGGTACGCCTCGGCGAGCTGCTGCATGGCCCAGCCGTCCAGAGCGGCGGGGGTCGCCTCATTGAGCAGGTAGGCCGTGTCCTTGAGCACCCGCTCCTTGACCGCGGCGAGCACCTCGGCCCCCGGCGAGGTGCGCGCCCGTGTCGCGGGCGCCGGCCCCTGGACGTCGCCGGTCGGCGGTGTGAAGTACGGGTCGGTGTGGGTGTAGAGGCGGTAGACGCCGCGGGACGCCGTCGTCATGTCGTAGAAGAAGCTGGCGCTGGTATTGCCGTAGGACCAGATCCGTCCCTCGGCGCGGATCTCCAGATGGACCGTGGTCCTGCCTTTGGTGAGCTTCTCCGGCAGCGGCAGGGTGTGGAAGAAGAAGCGGCCGGGTGCGCGCGGCGCGGTGTCGAGGATGTCGAGGCCGTCCACTGCGCCCTCGTCGGTGTAGCCGACCTGGCTGCCGTCGCAGAACAGCTGGAGCCGCCACATCCGGGTCCCACTCGCGTCCTCCTGCGAGGTCGCGTCGTACTCGTCGCCCCATAGTTTGACGGTCACGTACGTCGTGCCGGAGGGATTGCAGGCCATGGTGAACGCGAGCCTGCCGCCCCAGAACGTCGCCGGCTCGGTGGGCCGCAGGACGCGGGCGCTCTGGCCCAGTCCGCCCTTGGCAACGATGTCGGACAGCGTCGCTGTGAGGTCGTGCGCCTTCTCCGACGTCGCGTCGCCGAAGAGCAGCGTGTCGAGCGGACCTGACGCCCGGGAGGCGTCGGCGGTGGGCGGCTCGGCCGCGGACGCCGTTCCGGCGAGCCGCCCGGCACTCGCGACGCCGACGCCGGCGGCCGCGGTGTACTTCAGGACATTGCGGCGGGAGACCCGATTTTCGGGCATGCTTCGCCCTCCCTTGGGGGGTCTGTGACTTAGCGGAGGCTTCCGGCGAGGATCCCGCTGCGCCAGAACCGCTGCAGCGAGATCATGAACAGCGCGAGCGGAACGATCGAGAGCAGCGAGCCGGTGACGACCATCGGCGTCATGTTCTGCGCCCGCACCACTTCCTGGTTCCACGAGTACAGACCGAGGGTGACCGGGAAGGTCTTCTCGCCGCTGAGCATGAACAGCGGCAGGAAGAAGTTGTTCCAGATGGTGATGAAGTCGAGCATGAAGATGGTGATCGCGCCGGTGGTCATCAGCTTCAGCGCGATCGTGCCGAAGATGCGGAGTTCGCCGGCGCCGTCGATGCGGGCCGCCTCGATCAGTTCGTCCGGGACGCTGCTCTCGGCGTACACGCGACCCAGGTAGACGCAGTAGGGGTTGATGAAGCTGGGGATCAGCACCGACCAGACGGTGCCGGTCAGGCCGATCTTGGTGAACACCAGGTACAGCGGCAGCGCGATCAGCGTGGTGGGCAGCAGCGAGGCGGCGATCGTGGTCGCGAACAGCGCGGCGCGCCCGCGGAACCGGTACTTCGCCATCCCGTAGCCGGCCGCGAGCGAGATCAGCGTCGCCCCGGCCGCGCCGACTCCGGCGTACAGGATCGAGTTGCCGATCCACCGTAGGTAGATGTGGTCGTGGTAGGTCAGCGTGTCCCGGACGTTCGCGCCCAGGTGGAAGTCGCCGGAGAACCACAGGCCGAACGACCCGTACAGGTCGGACAGGCCCTTGGTGCTCGACACCAGCAGCCACCAGACCGGCGCCACCGAGTAGAGCAGGAAGAGCACCATCAGGGCGGTGGTGAGCGCGACCGACCCGCGGGACGGGCGCACTCCGGTGGTGACGGGCGCCGGGCGGGTCCTGCGCCGCCCGAGCGCGGTCTGCGCCGTCATGCGGTGACCTTCCGGTTGGTGAGACGGTAGAAGACGAACGCGAGGATCCCGGTGACCACGGCGAGCACCGTGGACATGGCCGCGGCGTACTCGTAGTTGCTCTCCGCCGATGCGGCGTTGTAGATCATCTGCATGGGCGTGAAGTCCTTGGAGATGGACTTCCAGCCGACCAGTCGCAGCACGAACGGCTCGGTGAGCAGTTGCAGCGCGTTGATGATGGAGAACATCCCGGTGAAGATCAGCACCGGCCGCAAGTTCGGGATCTTGATGGACCAGGCGATCCGCCGTTCGGAGGCGCCATCGATCCGCGCCGCCTCGTACAGCTCCCGGGGTATGGCCTGCAGCGCGGAGTAGATGAGGATCATGTTGAACCCGATCTGCTCCCAGACCAGCACGTTGCCCAGCGTGAGGTAGGTGGTGACGGGGCCGAAGAAGTCGATGGTGACCCCGGCGTGCCGCGCCGTGCTGTTGATCGGGCTGACCTCCGGGCTGTAGAGGTACAGCCAGATGAGCGCGGCGACGACGCTCGGCACGACATACGGGACGAGGTAGCCCACCCGGAAGAGGCGGACGGCGCGGGCCGTGATGCCATCCAGTAGCAGCGCCAGGAGCAGCGCGAGACCCAGCATGACCGGAACCGCCACCGCCCCGAAGAGCGTCACCCGCAGCAGGCCCGTCCAGAACAGGCCGTCGTGGAAGACCTTGAGGAAGTTGCCGAGTCCGACGAAGACGCTGCGTGCCGGCCCGAATCCCAGCCCCGACCGCTGCTGCCGGTACAGGCCCCGGACGATCGTGTAGCCCACCGGGATGACGTAGACCCCCAGGAAGCCCAGGATGTAGGGGACGGTGAACAGCAGGCCCTTCGTCGCACCCGTGCGGGAGCCCCGGGCTCGGCGCCCGAGGCGGGGCGCTCGGGGTGCCTCGCCGCGGGCCGCTTTCGGTGTGGTCGCCGGACGTCGCCGGTCCGCCTCGATGGCCATGGTCAGCCGGCCACCACGTTGATGCCCTGGGACTTCAGGTCGCCGACGACGAACCGCTGCATCTCGTTCAGCATGTCGGTGACCTTCATCTGGCCCGACAGCACCTTGGGCCAGTAGGTCTGCATCTTCTGGTACATGGTCGCGTAGTCCGGGCCGAACTCCCAGGCGGCGTTGACCTGGCCGGCGGCGGTCGTGATGACCTGGGCGGCGTCGTCCTGCGGGATCATCTTCTTGGGGGCCAGGCCGGTGACGTACGGCGTCACGTCCTTGAGCGCGGGGAACAGGCCCGATCCAGAATTGGGGTCGGCCAGCGCTGTCACCGGGGCCTTGTCGCTGCCCAGCCAGGCGGCGAACTTCACGGCCTGCTGCGTGTCCTTGCAGCCCTTGTAGACGGTGACGCCACGGTAGCCGCTGTCGGTCGAAGACTGACCGGCCGCATACTGCGGGACGGTGGTGACGGCCCACTTGCCGTCCGACTTCGGGAACGACTTGGCGTAGATCGGAAGCTGCCACGTCGAGGTGGTCATCGAGAGGGTGCCGCCCTCGTCCCACGTCTTCCACACGCCCGGGTCGGAGTAGGACACAGAGGACAGCAGCTTCTCGTCGACGAACTGCTGCAGGACGTTCGCGGCCTTCAGGCTCTCCGGGGAGGTGAAGGTCACCTGCCAGCCGTTGCCGGACTGCTTGTACCAGGTGCCGCCGGCCTCCCACACCAGGCCCACGAAGCCGCTGGGGTCCTCCGGCGCGTAGTTCATCATCGTGAGCTTGGGGTTCGCGGCTCGCAGCTTCTTGCCGTCGGCGATGAACTCGTCCCACGTCTTCGGCGGGGTCAGGCCGTACTTCTTGTACAGGTCGGTGCGGTAGGCGAAGAAGTTGGGCGAGGCCGACAGCGGCAGGGCGTACGTGGTGCCGCCGGGGCTCATCGCCTTCCACGCCGGGGCGGTGAACAGGTTCTGGTACGTGCTCGCGTACTTGGTGATGTCCTGGACCAGCCCCTGGGAGGCGAAGGTGACCAGGTGCTCGGCGTCGGTCTGGCCGACGCAGGGACCGTTCCCGGCCTTCACCGCCGCCGCGATCTTCTGATAGTCGGGGTAGCCGAGCGTGACCTTGGTGAACTTGACCTGAATGTCGGGGTGGGCGGCGTTCCACGCCGCGGTCTGCTTGGCCAGGCCCTCGGCCTCCCCCCAGAACGTGAGAGTCGCGGGGCCGCTCGCCTTGGGCGAGTCCGAACCACCGCCACCGCAGCCCGCCAGGGCCGCGGCGAGCGCGCAGATGGCGGCGACCGTTCCGGCGCGGCCCTTGACTGTCGTGCGCATGAGGCCTCCTGGGCGTCCATGCTGGATGCTGAGATAGAAAACGCTTGCTGTGGAATGTACGGCCGCCGCTGGCACTCCCACAAGAGGTTGGCGGCAGGGATGTTGCGCCGAGGTTTCGCGAGGGTTTCCTCCTATCCTCCTGAACAGGTAACACGCAATGGTGTCCGTCGCATCGGCGAGTCCGTACGTCTCCGCCGGCCAGTGATTGACCCGTCCGCCAACGCTCGCCTAACGTAGAAACCGTTTTCTATTCGATCGTGGAGAGTGATCTATGGCCGATCGGCCCAAGGCCCTGTTCACCATGCATGCGCGGTACCTGTCCCAGCTGTTCCCGGCACCGCTCATGGACCGCCTGGAGAAGCTGGTGGACATCGATCCGTCGCTCGTGGCTCAGCGGTTCGACCAACCGGAAGTCGCCCTGGCCCTGGCCGATGCCGAGATCATGATCACCGGGTGGGGCTCCCCCCGTGTGGACCGCGCCGTCCTCGCCGCCGCCCCGCGGCTGCGCGCGGTCGTGCACGCCGCGGGCACCGTGCGCCACCTGATCGATGACGCCTGCTGGGAGCGTGGCCTGCTGGTCTCCAGCGCGGCGCAGGCCAACGCGTTGCCCGTCGCGGAGTACACCGTGGCCGCAGTCCTGCTGGCCGGCAAGGGCGTGTTCGACGCGCGGGAGCGCTACCGCGCCGATCCCGCATTCCGCCGCCGGGAGGAAGACCCGGCCGCGGGCAACTACGGGCGCCGGGTCGGCCTCATCGGAGCCTCTCGGGTGGGCCGCCGGGTGCTCGAGTTGCTCCGCCCCTACGACCTGGCCCTCACGCTCGCCGACCCGTACCTGGACGCCGCCGAGGCGGCCCGGCTCGGCGCGGAGCTGCTGCCACTGGACGAACTGCTGCGCACCAGCACGATCGTCAGCATGCACGCTCCGGACATCCCGCAGACCCGGGGACTGCTCGACCGGCGGCGCCTGGCCCTGATCCCGGACGGAGGCATGCTGATCAACACCGCTCGAGGGGCCCTCGTCGACCATGACGCGCTGATCGCCGAGCTGGTCACCGGCCGGATCAGTGCGGTCCTCGATGTCACCGATCCCGAACCGCCACCCGCCGACTCGCCCCTCTTCCACATGCCCAACGTCTTCCTCACTCCCCACGTCGCGGGCTCGATGGGCAACGAGTTGGAGCGGCTCGGCAGGAGCGCGGTCGAGGAGATCGAAAGGTTGACGGATAGACGACCACTGGCCCACCCGGTGACCCAGAGCGATCTGGAACGCGTCGCCTGAGCGACCCCCCGGGCAAGCCGCCGTCGGCATCGCCCCTCGGCGCCGCGTCGGCGAGGTCGCCGTCCGCCCGCCGTGTGCGGCCTGTACCAATAGCATGACGGTGGACAGTCCGGCACGCGGGGAGGATCGATGGCGAGGCGTTCGGCCGCCGAGGGTGAATCGCTTCAACGTCGTACGATCAAGGACGTGGCGGCTCGTGCGGGAGTGTCTCCGGCGACGGTCTCGCGGGTCATCGGGGGCACCTATCCGGTCGCGACGGCCACGCGCGCCCGGGTACGGCGGGCGATGCGTGAGCTGGACTATGTCATCAACGCCAACGCCCGCGCGCTGGCCGTGGCCACCTCCAACACGGTCGCCTTCGTTGTCAACGACATCACCGGGCCGTTTTTCGCCCACATCGCCCGTGGTGTGGAGGAGCAGGCCACCGCCGAGGGCAGGTTGTGCCTGGTCTGCACGACCCACGGGGATGCCGGCCGTGAGCTCGCCGTGATCAACTTGATGCGGGAACAGCGCGCCGAGGCGGTGATCCTGGTCGGTGGCGTGCCGGAGACCCCGGAGTATCTCCAGCGCATGGTCACGCTCGCTCATTCGCTGGAGGCGAGCGGTTCTCGCCTGGTCCTGTGCGGGCGGCCCGCTCTGGAGGCGGACGTCCCCCAGACCGTCGTGGAGTATGACAACGAAGGCGGTGCGTTCGCGCTGACCAGTTACCTGTTGTCGATCGGCCACGAGCGCATCGTGCTGCTGGGAACGGTGGCCGGCATGCCGACCTCCACCGCCCGTGTGCACGGTTACGAACGCGCGCTGGCCGGGCGCGGACTGACCGCCGAGGCGGAGCTGATGGTCAAGGGCACCTTCACCCGTGAGTTCGGGTACGCCGCGACACGCGATCTGCTCGACCGCAAGGTCGCCTTCAGCGCCATCTTCGCCATGACCGACATGGTGGCCGCCGGTGCGCTGTTCGCACTGCGCGAGGCGGGGGTCGGCGTACCCGACGACGTCTCGGTCGTGGGTTATGACGACATCCCCCTCGCCGAGGACCTCTACCCCCCACTGACCACCGTGCACGTGCCCCATGAGGAACTCGGCCGCGCCGCGGTCCGGATGGCGCTGCAGCGCAGCGAGCACCCCAGCGGCCAGTACCTGAAGATGGGCACCCACGTCGTCATCCGCGACTCCGCCGGCCCCCCGCGAACCTGACCACGGCCTCGCCGACCCGGCCCCCTCGGGAATTCAGCATCCGATGCTCCCGGGATTCACCGTCCCGGACGGACAGCGGGTCTGGTGGGCGGACGGGGAAAGGGTCCGTCGGGTGACGGGCTGGGGTTGATCAAGCTGCGTTGGCGCGGGCCGCCGCGGCCGTGGCCTCGGCGCGCTCGGCGGCCTGGCCGCCACCGTGCCGGGCTGGGTGCCGGCTCCGAAGTGCCGGCACCCTGCCCTCGCCTTAGGGCTTGACGTGGTTCTCGGTGTCGTCGGCGTGGAACGTGCAGGTGTTCTCGTAGTGGAAATTGCCACCGTTGTCCCACAGCCAGCCGCTGTAGGCCCACGCTGACCAGGAGCAGTGGGTGATGAGTTCGACGTGGCCCGCGCCACCGGAACAGTCCAACATCCCTCGTCGGCCGCCGTCGGTACCGGAATGGCAAACCGGCAGGGAATTGGGCCGGACGGTCGCGTCCGCCGGTGTGGCGAGTGCCATGCCGGCGCCCAGCCCAAGGACGACGGCCGCCGTCCCGAGCAGCGTCCTGCGGTTCCTGCGGCGACGTTGGTCTGAGCTGTTCATGCAGCCTCCTTCTTTCGGTAGCGGATCCGCATCCGCCCGTCATCTCGACCTTCACATGCCGGGACGCGCGTTCAGGAGGTCGATTTCGCGCAGGTTTCGGTCAGGGCCGAATGCCTAACTGACCACCGGCCTGATCAACAACGCGGTACTCAACCCACAGCCGGCCCGGCACAAGGGGTGGCTTGGGTCGCCGCGGGGGCGGGGGCGGGGACCGTGGCGAGCAGCAGCCCGGCCGCCGCCACGCCTCCTGCAGCTTTGGCGAGAAGACGGCCGGGCGCGGTGCGGCCAAGTCGGGGGCGGCGGTATGTATGCGCTCTCCCATGTTGTGGTGATGGATCTGCGTGTGCGCTCCGAGAATACGACTACGGGGCTCATTTTCGTGACTACTCTTCGATGTTGTGTGGCGTGGGAGAGGTTTGTCGGCGGCTGATTCGGACCGTCGGAAACTCCGGTCATTACTAATCTCGTAACCACTCGTCAGTTATGTCCGTACAATGGACGGTCCCCCTGTGCGGTGCCATGACTCCTCCACAGCATGTGATCTGGCCTCCTATGCTCAGCGCTAGTGTTTCTACGCCTCCTGTATCGGCTGATGGTCCGGTTGTTCGGCTGGTTGACGCTGCTCGCGCGAAGCGACGCTTCCAAGGGGGTGGAGATCTTGGTGCTGCGTCACGAGGTCGCCGTCTTGCGCCGTCAGGTCGCCCGGCCGAGACCGGACTGGGCCGATCGGGCGTTGCCGGCCGCGCTGGCGCGGTTGCTGCCCACGTGGCTTCGGCTCCGTCGGATCGTGACGCCGGGCATTTTGTTGGCCTGGCACCGCCGACTGGTCACCAAGCACTCATCAGGACCAGCATCCGCTGTTTTGGCACCGCGCAGGGTAGTGGACAGCACGGTGCCCTTCGGTACATACAGGAAGATGCGGCACGCTCCACGGTGAGCGGTGACGGCTGCCGTGGAGTGGAGCAGCCCGTGGAACGAGCCGCCCCACCACCCGGCCGACGGGCCCAGGAGCCACGCCGGCCGGGGTGAGGGGAGCGGTGTCAGGCGAGGGCGACCAGGTCGCGGTAGTCCTCGCTCCACAGGTCCTCGTCCGCGTCCGGCAGCAGCAGGACGCGGCCGGGGCGGAGGGCGTCGATGGCGCCCTCGTCGTGGGTGACCATCACGATCGCGCCGGGGTAGGAGCCGACGGCAGCCAGGACCTCGTCGCGGGAGGCGGGGTCGAGGTTGTTGGTCGGCTCGTCTAGGAGCAGCACGTTGGCTCCGGAGTGGACCAGCCCGGCCAGTGCCAGACGAGTCTTCTCCCCGCCGGAAAGCACCCCGGCGTGCTTGTCGGCGTCGTCCCCGCTGAACAAGAACGCGCCCAGGACCCGCCTTGCTTCTCCATTCGTCAGGTGAGGCGCGGCGTCCGACAGGTTCTGCCGGACCGTACGGGCGGGGTCGAGGGTGTCGTGCTCCTGGGCGAAGTAGCCCAGCCGCAGCCCGTGCCCGTGCACCACCCGTCCGGCATCCGGGCGCTCCTTGCCAGCCAGGAGGCGCAGCAGGGTGGTCTTGCCCGCGCCATTGAGGCCGAGCACGACCAGGCGACTACCCCGGTCCACGGCAAGATCGACGCCGTTGAGGACCTGGTGGCCGTCGTAGGACTTGGCCAGGCCAACCGTGCCGAGCGGCATCCGGCCGCACGGCTCTGGTTCGGGCAGCCGGATCCGGGCCACCTTCTCGGTCCGGCGGGCCGGTTCCAGCTCTGCGAGCATGCGGTCCGCGCGACGGGTCATGCTGCGGGCCATGACCGCGGTGGCCGAGCGGGCCTTCATCTTGTCCGCCTGGGCGTGCAGGGCGGCGGCCTTGCGCTCGGCGTTCGCCCGCTCCCGCTCGCGCCGTCGCCGGTCCGCCTCACGCTGGGTCAGATACACGGCCCAGCCGGTGTTGTGAAGGTCGATCGTCGCGCGGGTGGCGTCCAGGTGGAAGACCCGGTTGACGACCTCGGCGAGCAGAGCGGTGTCATGGCTGATCACCACCAGGCCGCCCTGGTGGCCTTGGAGGAAGGTGCGCAGCCAGGTGACGGAATCGGCGTCCAGGTGGTTGGTCGGCTCGTCCAGCAGCAGCGCACCGTCGTGCCCGGCGAACAGGATCCGTGCCAGATCCACCCGGCGCCGCTGCCCGCCCGAGAGATTGCCGACCGGCTCGGTCAGCACCCGCTCGGGGAGGCCAAGCCCGGCCGCCACGCGGGCGGCCTCGGCTTCGGCCGCGTACCCGCCGCCGGCCTGGAAAGCCACCTCGGCACGGCTATAGGCGCGCATCGCCCGCTCCAGCGCGGCGGGCCCGGCCGCCGCAGCCATCGCGGCCTCAGCCGTACGCAGCCGTTCCAGCGCCGCATCCAGGCCACGGGCGGACAGGATCCGGTCGGTGACCGTCACGGCCGGGTCGGCGGCGCGGGAGTCCTGCGCAAGGAACCCAACCGTGCCGGTACGGATGATCGTCCCGGCGGCAGGCTTCGCCCTGCCCGCGAGGGCGGTCATCAAGGTGGTCTTGCCCGCGCCGTTGCGGCCGACGAGGCCGATGCGGTCGCCGGGGGAGACGGTGAAGGAGAGGTTCGAGAGCAGCAGGCGGGCACCCGCGCGCAGCTCGACATCGCGAACAGTAATCATGAGATGACGCTCCGAGAAAGCAAAAAGACACACTTCTGGCGTGGAAGCGGGTCCTCAGCTAGGAGACTCGGGGCGTAGACATGCCTCTACGGTAACAGGCGGCTCACCCCTCCTGGCCGGCTTCGCCGTAGCACTCGGGAAAAGCCGGGCGGATATGGGCGGGACTCCGGCCGATCATTAGCACCCGAAACCGAAATGCAGGCCAGGCGCATGGCCTGACCTGCATTGATGTGGTGGGCAATACGGGGATTGAACCAGTGACCTCTACCGTGTCAAAAAAGGTAGTCCGCGTTTGGGTGACCAACCGTCGGCATCGCCTGTTGCGGGGCGCCGTTCAGCGCCATCCGAGGTCCGGTGCGACGTGTTTGAGGATGTTCTCCAGCAGGTGGGCGTTGTAGTCGACACCGAGCTGGCTCGGGATGGTCAGCAGCAGGGTGTCCGCGGATTGGATGGCCTCGTCTTGGGCGAGTTCCTTGACCAGGATGTCCGGCTCGGCGGCGTACGACCGTCCGAAGATCGCCCTGGTCGTCTCGTCGATCATGCCGATCTGATCCTGTGAATTGTGGTCGTTTCCGAAGTAGGCGCGGTCCAGGTCGGTCGTGAGGGCGAAGATGCTGCGGCTCACCGATACCCGCGGCTCCCGCTGGTGGCCGGCCTCCTTCCACGCCTCGCGGAACGCCTCGATCTGCTTGCGCTGCTGGACGTGCAGCGGCTCACCGGTCTCATCGTCCTTGAGCGTGGAACTCTGCAGGTTCATGCCGAGCTTGGCGGCCCACACGCTGGTAGCGTTCGACCCGGAGCCCCACCAGATGCGGTCGCGCAGGCCCTCGGAGTGCGGTTCGAGCCGCAGCAGACCTGGCGGGTTGGGGAACATCGGCCGTGGGTTCGGCCGCGCGAAGCCCTTGCCCTCGATCACCGTGAGGAACGTCTCCGCGTGTCGGCGGGCCATGTCGGCGTCCGTTTCGCCCTCGGCGGGGGCGTAGCCGAAGTAGCTCCATCCGTCGATCACCTGTTCGGGGGAGCCGCGGCTGATGCCGAGTTGCAGCCTGCCGTTTGCGATGAGGTCGGCCGCGCCGGCGTCCTCTGCCATGTACATCGGGTTCTCGTACCGCATGTCGATCACGCCGGTGCCGATCTCGATTCTCGAGGTACGCGTGCCGATCGCGGTGAGGAGCGGGAACGGGCTGCTCGCCTGGCGGGCGAAGTGATGCACACGGAAGTACGCCCCGTCCAAGCCGAGTTCCTCGGCCGCGACCGCGAGGTCGATGGACTGGTGCAGGAAGTCACTGGCGGTCCGGGTTCGCGACTGCGGGTTCGGCGCCCAGTGCCCGAAGGAGAGGAAACCAAGCTTCTTCACACGGACTCCAGCGCGCAGCGGCCACGTTTGATTCCGGCGCGTCGTGCGGACTACGCGGCGATCGCGCGCCGCAGGAACCCACGGCCGGCGTGTCTACGGATCACGCTGGCGAGCGGCTGGTGACCCGCGACGGGCCTGCTACGCGCGTAGGCCGTACAGGGTGATCTTCCCCACGGCCGGGGAGCAGGTGAGGATGAGAGTGCTGTCTCCGGTGGTGGCGACTTGCTCGGGCGTGATGGCGTGGTAGCTCCACAGGAGGCGTCCGGTCTCGGCATGCAGGGCGTAGGTCATGTCGTAGGAGCCGGTCAGGTAGACGATGCCGCTGAACGGACCCCACACGCCCAGGAACCGCGTGCCTTCGAACTTCCACCGCTCGGAGCCGTCGGTGATATTGAGAGCGTGCAGGGTGTTGGCGCTGCCGTCGATGACGTACACCGTCGACTGGTCGGCCACCGGTGCCGCGTCGGTCTGCCCGAACGCGGCCTTCCAGCGGACGTGACCGGTCTTGGCGTCGAGCGCACAGAACGGCGATGATCCCTGACCACCCACATACACGGCGTCGCTGGTGGCCAGCGGATGGCCGAAATACCTGCCGGCGGCGAACTGCCAGCGCTGCTTGCCCGTGACCGTGTCCATGGCGTAGACGTTCGGAGCGGTCATATCCGAGCCGTCGGCGAAGGTCACGGTCGTGTCGGAGACGCTGATCCACTCGGTGTCGGCGGCACCGGCGCTGTAAGTCCATCGCCGGTGGCCGCCGGCCCGATCCAAGCAAATCAAGGTCGAGGGGCCAGAACCGTCATCAGCCCAGCCCGCCACCGCCGTGTCCACCACGTCGAACACCGAGAAAGGCGCCTCGGCGGACCACAGCCGCCTCCTGCTGGACTCCTCGAGCGCGTAGAGCCGGGACTCGGTGGCCGCGTAGAGCGTGTTGTGATGCTGGGCGACCGCGCGGATCGCCGACATGCCGGGAGCGGTCCACTTCCAACGGCGCGCGCCGTTCTTGGGATCTAGACCGGACAGCGTCGCGTTGACCTCGCCATCGTCCGTCTCGGCATTCTCGGCCACCAAGACCTTATCCCGGGTGGCGACGGCGTTGACTTCGGTGGTGACGGTCAGTTGCCAGAGGGTCCGTGGCGGGTTGACGGGGCGCGTGTCGACCGGAGCCGGGCTGGGGCCGTTCGTACGGGGCTTCTTCCGGCTGCCGGTCAGAAGCGCGGGGGAGGTCACTGCGGCGGTCACGGCGACAGCGGCCGCACCTCCGGCGGCCAGAACGCGCCGGCGGCTGAGCCCGGATGGCACAGGCAGGGTTCTGGTCGCCACACGTGTGTCGGTCTGCTTGACGAGGGTCGGGTTCTGCTCGACGAGGGTCGGGGCGACCATCACCGGTGGCACGACGGCGGCCTGGATCTGGGGGACGGTCGGCCGCGCCTGGGGACGCTTGTCCAGGCAGGCGGTGGCGATCCACGGCGATGCCCGCCTTCAGGCGGTCTGCTCAACGGCCCAGCAGGGTGGTCCTGCCTATCCGGCCCTCGAGTGAGGCGGTTCCTTACTTGCCCAAGCTCCAGATCGTCGGGCACCTGCATGGGATGCAACTCCGCTCGCAAACGAATGAAGCGTGCGGGATGCCGCCAGGCCCCGCGCTCGGCCGCGACGTCCACGCGACGCGGAACGCGGGTCCGGAGCCCGGCACCGTCCATCAACGCGCATGCCTTAGACAGGTCATGGCCACGAGGCGGCTCCGGCCGCCGGCGACACCGGCGGGACTCACTGCCACGTCAGCTCGCCCGTGCCGCGAACCGTGTGGCCGTCCCGAGTGAGCACTCCGATCGTCCCGACGCCCCGAAGCCGTCCCGAACCGTCAGGACGGACCGTGAGCGTGCGGCTTTCGAAGTGCCCGTCCCCGCCGCATCGCATCCGCCCGTCAGCGGTGGGTTCCACGCCGAGCAGCCGCAGGTAGCCCAGCAACGGCTGGGCGTGGCTGTGCAGGTTGGCGACCGGGTATGCCTGCATCGCGACGCCGAGCGCCGGGAGGGCCCACGTCTCCCCGGGACGATCGCTCTCCGGAGCGAGGTAGGCGTCCGGGCCGGAGAGCGTGCCCGTCCACGTGCCGGGATAGGCCGCCGAATGCGCATGCAGGGTCATGCGCCGCCATTCGTCCCACGCGAGGTCGGGATCGTGGCGTGCGGCCGCCCAGATCAGGGTCATGTTGATGGAGAACCACACAGAACCGCGATCCCCCTGGCGGGACGGCGGGCGGACCCGCGCGCCGAGCGGTGACCCTGCCCGGCAGGTCTCGTCGATGGTGGTGAGCAGCGACCGTGCCCGCGCGGGGTCGGCCGCACCGCACAGGATCGCCCACGGCTGCACCTCCAGCCAGAGGTCGTTGTCGCCGACCGGGTCAGCGCCGGGACCGTACGCGCGCCGGAACCAGCGGCCGTTCCATTCACTCGCGACCCGCTCACGAAGGTCGGCCGCGTACGCGCGGGCCTCCACGGCGGTGGCGGTGTCACCGAGCCGCTCGGCCAGTCCCGCGTACACCGGGAGCACCCATGCGGCCATCGCCGAGTTGAGCACGGACTCGCCGTGCTCGATCATCACCTCCCGGTCGATCCCGGTCTCGCCGAGCGCGAGGTCGTTCCAGTCCGCGTTCAGGATGCGCACGTGACCGTGCTCGCCTACGCCCACCTCGTCGATGAAGAACCGGAACTGCCGCCGGAGGTTCTCCTCGAGCGGTACCGGATCGGCGCGATGGCAGGGGTGATACGGCACCGGACGCGCGAAGGCATCGAGGTCTCCGGTCGCCGCGGCGTACTCGGCGGCCAGCCACAGCGCCCACAGGTTCTGGTCGGACGGCCGGAACAGATCGGTCCAGGGCCGTTTTCGACCGTCGAGCGCGTAAGGCAGGTCGCCGTCCGGGCTCCCCCATGCGCAGGTGTTACGAAGCACCGACAGGGCGAGGTCCGGTTCGACGTAGACCAGTGGCAGCGCGTGCTGCAGCGGGTCCCGCGCCGCGCCGTTGAAACCGTGCCGGAACGAGTACGCCGAGCCCTGGTCGAGAGTGTGGCCTCCGAGGACCCCGTCGACGCATGCTCCTCCGGTGAGGAGGGCCGCGTGCCACGGAACCTCGGCGGCAGCCTCCGGTGCCCGCCTCGCCGACGCCGACGGGAGCCGTTCCCGCAATGCGGTCAGGCTGCCGGAATACAGCGCGGCGGGGTCCGTGGGCGGACAGCCGTCGTCCAGCCCGAACCGGAACCACAGCGTCCGGCTTCCGCCCGGCGGCAGATCGACCTCGACCGTCAGGGCCAGCGGTCCCGATTCGGCGGTGACCCGCTCGCCGCCGACGTTCTCGAGCAGCACGGCTTGGCCTTCAGCCTCGGTGCCGTTCTGGCGCGGGCCGAACTCCAGGTCGACCAGGCGTGGGCGCACCACCCACTCCTCGGTCAACGCGCGGCGCATCGCCGCGTCGTTCTGGTTGACGACCTCGATGCGGATCAGCACCCACGGCGCCTCTCCCTCGGGGCACAACACGGTGCGCTCCAGCGTCGCGTCCTCGTCCGCCACCCGGACCTGCGAGAAGGTCGGCCCGAACACTCCCGTGTGTGCGCCCTCAGTGGACAGCCCGCCCAGCCGGGACACCCCGGTCCGCTCGGTGATCCACCGGCATCCCGTGTGCTCATCCCACAGGCCGCTGCGCCCCTCAGTGTCCGCCGCCAGGGTGATCCGGCGGTTGCCCAGGTGCACCCGGTGCCCAGTGGCGGGCGGGTCGATGATCGGGTCCCAGGTCGTGCCGGCATCCCGGTAAGCGAAGGCGGGAAGGCCCTCGGTTCGCGTCCAATGTCCGAACACGCTCACGTCTTCACGCCTCCCAAGGGCAGGACGGGGTCCGGTGCGCGGCCCTGTGGTCGGGCTCGCGCGTTGGTTCATCGCAGGCCGGCATCGCGTATGGAGTGGCCGGTCTCCACGTCGCGTACCGCATCGAGCAGTTCGGGCGTGTCGGCTTCGAGCGAGCGCTGCAACGCACGAGATATGAGTTCGGCGGCCGCCTCCGTGGACATGTTCCGGGTCACGGCGAGGTATCGAGTGACCTGCGCGAGATCGTCGGGTGTGCGCGGTGAACGCTTGTAGGGCTCCCAGATCAGCTCGTGGAAGAGCCGGACGTGACGCGCGGCGATCCGGTCGCAGTCGGCCGTGAGTCGCTCGAGTTCGGCGAGGGCGCGTTCCACCGGGACACCGGCGTCGATCAGCGCGGCGCCGAACCTGGACAGACGAGGGCTGAGCACCCGGTACGTTCCGGCGTCATCGGCAGGTTCGTAGACACCGAGCGTGATGGCGCGCCGCAGATTCTCCGGCGTGGCGGTGCCGTACTTCCCGAGTTCCTCGACGGAGACGGTCTCGGTCGTCTCCGCGTGATACGGCGTCGCGACCTGATCGACAAGGCCGAGCACCTCCGCCAGCCCCTCGCCGCGCTCCCATGCCTCGAAAAGCTCCTTGATCCCGGCGAGTTTCATGCCGCGCTCCAGGAGACGGCCGATCGCCTGGAGCCGAGCGAGGTGTGCCGTGTCGTAGTAACCGGTACGGCCACGGACCCGTGGTGGCGGGAGAACACCACGCTCATGGTAAACACGAACACTTCGGACGGTGACGCCTGCTATACGCGCCAATTCATCGATCGTGTACTCGACAGACGATGTCATTGCTCATCTTTCGCGCCGATCAGTCGTATTGTCGCGAGTGTATCGATCCGCGATATTACGGGCCAATGATCAGCGAGCCATCATTGAACGTACCGTTGGACAACGGTACGTTGTAGTGCGTCACGACCTATTTCCTCGCTCGAGGAAGGGGGGGCATCGTGCGCTCACCGGATTCACCTCACCCGCCGGGTGCGAGATCCGCGCTGGTTTCCGGGCTCGCCGCCCTGCTCGCGCTGATCGGATTCGTCTTCGCCCTCCCCGCGCGCGCCGCGGTCCGAGAGCCGGTCCTGCTCATCAGTGGTTTCGACGCTCAACGGACCTCTCTCGACGCCTTCGCGTCGTGGCTCCGGTCCGAAGGGGACACCGTCTACACCATGCAGTTGCCCGGTTCTCCCCCCGGGACTGCGGCGATAAAGGAGGCTGCGGCCGTCGTCGCCTCAGCGGTCACACGGATCCGCGGAGCCACGGGTGCGTCGCGGGTCGACATCGTCGCGCATTCCGAAGGGGGGCTCGCCGGGCGTTACTACGTCAAGTACCTTCACGGGCTCGATCGAGTCGCCACCTTCATCGACGTGGGAACGCCGAACTACGGCGTCGTCGTGGCGGTCCTGTGCGCCGTCATCTGGCAGGGCTGCGCCGACATGGTGCCCGACTCCGCCTTCTTGAATGAGCTGAACGCAGGAGATCCGACCCCCGGCACGATCCCCTATTTCCACCTGTTCAGCGACAACGGAAATGAAGAGAAGGTGTCCCTTCCGGGCGCGACCAACGCCAGCGTCCAGTCATTCTGCCCCGGACGTGCGGTCGAGCACGCCAAGGAACTCGACGATATGGCGATGCGTCGGCTCATCTCGTCGGCTCTCCACGGCGGCCCGCTCACGACCGCCTGCTCTTGACCGCACCGACCCGACCGCCGGGCCCGGTTGCTCTGCCGGTGTCGCCCAGGTAGTAAGTCACGCGCCGAGGGCGTGGACGATGAGCTCGGCGACCGCGTCGGGATCGATGTGCTGGCCGGTGAGGTGCTGGAGGCCCTCCTGGTAGAGCAGGACCGTGGCGAACGTGGCCGCGGCGGCCTCGAGGCGAGCGGCGTCGCCGCGGCCGCCGGGCAGGGTGAGTTCGAGCGCGCTGCGGGCGCGGCGTACGACCTCGGCGTTGACCCGCCTGAGGCGCTCACGGGCCGAGCCGTGCGTGTCGGCCTCGCGGAAGAGGATGCGGCGCATCGTCGGCGAGGCCTGCAGCGGAAACCGCCGCGCGAGCCCGGACAGCGCATCGGCCGGGTCACTGTGCGCGGTCTCGGCGTCGGAGACCTCCTCGACGAACGTTCGCTCGTGGATCAGTGCGGTCAGGACGTCGATCTTCTGCGGGAAGTAGTGAAAGACCAGCCCCTTGGGGACCTTGGCCCGCTTGGCGATCCCCGCGGTGGAGGAGCCGTTGTAACCGGCCTCCGCGAAGAGCTCCTCGGCGGCGTCGAGAATCCGGGTGCGTGTATCGGCGGATACGTCATGTGACCGTCTCATACGCCCTCCCGGTGTTATTTCGTGGAACCGCCGAAAAGAGTCGCGGCCCCTGAGCGGGTGCGCCCAGGGGCCGTCTCGGGGCCTTGGGTCATGTCGCCGCCGACGTGCTCCGAACCTGGATCGCATCCCACACGCCGACAATAGTCGCGACACCGCCGGCGATCCATGCCGTCCAGGCCGCGGCGTCCGAACCGGTGAATCCGAAGGCCCACGGCGAGATGAAGATCAGCGCCGCGAAGGCCGTTGTCGTCCACGGCAGAGGACCCGCCGCCGACAGGAGCGCGTACAGACCCGAGAGCGTGAGCAGGGCGCCGAGCACCATGAGGGGCTGCTTGCCCGCGTTGTCCGCCCACAGGCCGGGGGCGAGTAGTACGGCGAGTCCGGCCAGAAACGCGACCGCGTTCTGCCAAGCGATTTTACCCATTGGGCCGCCTCCGGGAGGTCCGATGTGGAGGTCTTGTCCCTTCAAGAATTCCCTGACTGACCGCCCGGTCAATCGGACCCGAGCGGACATATGAGAGAAGTGAGATAGATAGTTTTGTGTGGCAAAGTAGTGCTAAGAAACGGTCGGTAGCCGGACCGTGACCGACGGACAGCCGCCGCCAGGGCCGGACCGCGCCCCCAGGCGGCGAGCGTGGCGGCACGTTGCATGCGGCCTGAGCCGCCTTCACCCCGAGGCGCCGTCCCGGTTGCCGTCCGCGTCGCCGGGGACGGTGAGGCGGCGCAGTCGGAGCGCGAGCTGGATCTCCAGCGCGTGCTCCGGGGACTGCCAGCGTTCGCCGAGCAGCTTGCCGACCCGGTCCAGGCGCTGGGTGACGGTGTTGACGTGGACGTGCAGGCGCTCGGCCGCCCGCGACAGGCTTCCGCCGGCCTCGAAGTAGACCTCCAAGGTCCGCACGAGCTTGGTGCCGCGACGCCCGTCGTAGTCCATGACGGGGCCGAGCGCGGAGGTCAGGAAGCCGGTGACGTCTCTGCCGTCGCCGACGAGCAGGCCGACGAAGCCGAGTTCGGCGGCGTCGGCCCCCTGCCCGGCGCGGCCGAGGGCGAGGAGCGCGTCGGCGCAGCGGCCCGCTTCGCGATGGGCCGCCGCGACCTCGGCCGCCTCCTGGACGGGGCCGACTGCCCCGGCCGTCGCCGTCGTACCGAGGGCGGTGCCGCATTCCTTGGCGACGCGGCGGGCGGCGGCGCCCGGATCCAGGCCGGGCAGCAGCAGTACGATCTCCTCGCCGCGCGCGGCGGCCAGCCCGCCGGCGGCCGAGGCGTAGGAGGCGGCCCAGAACGCGGCGCGCTGCCGGTCTCCGTCGTGACGGACGACGAGCAGGACGTGCGGGGCGCCGAGGTCGACGCCGACCAGGCGGGCGCGGGCCCGCAGCGCGTCGACGTCGGTGGCGCGGCCGGTGAGCAGGTCGTCCAGCAGCTCGCCGCGGACCCGGCCCTCGGCCTCGGCGACGCTGCGGCGGAACAGCAGCAGCAGCGCGGTGACCAGGGCGCCGCGTTCGAGGATCCGCTGGTCGCTGGCTGACAGCTCCCCGGCTTCGGGGGTGCGCAGGATGATGGTGCCGAGCGTTTCGGCGCCGGTGGCGATCGAGGCGATCCACAGCCGTCCGCGCTGCACGGCGCGGCCCAGGGCCCGGGACGCGGCCGCCGCCTCGGCGACGATGTCGTCGTCGGGTTCGCCGATCGCGCCGACGGCGGCCAACCGGCGGCCTTCGGCGTCTCGGACGAGCAGCGCGCCGCCGAGCACGTCGATGATGACCTCCGCGACGTCCTGGACGCCGCCGCCGCGCACGACCAGGGTCGTCATCCGGTCGTGGGCCTGGGCGGCGCGCTCCACCGCCGCGCTGCGCGCCTTGATGAGCTCGTTGGCGGCGCTGAGCTCTTCCAGGGCCGCGCGGGTCTCGTCGAGCAGGCGGGCGTTGTCGATGGCGATGGCCGCGTGGGCGGCCAGGGAGCCCAGCAGCGCGACCTCCTCGGGCACGAACGGGCGGGCGCTGCGGTTGGAGGCGAACAGCACACCGATGACGCGTGAGCCCAGGCGCATCGGGACGCCCAGGATCGCCACCAGATCCTCCTCCTGCACCGCCGCGTCGATGTAGGTGCGGTGGCGGAACCGCTGGTCGTCGAAGTAGTCGGGGGTGCTGTAGGGGGTGCCGGTCTGGGCGACCAGGCCCGCCAGGCCCGCGCCGAAGGGGATGCGCAGGGAGCGGAACGCCGCCGACACCGATCCGTCCGTCACCCGCATGCAGGTGTCGCCGCGGTCGTCGTCGGTGAGGGTCATGTACGACACGTCGGCGCCCAGGAGCCGGCGGGCGCGGCGCACGATCGCCTCCAGGACCGCGTCGAGGCCGCGCAGGCCGGCCAGGTCGCTGGCGGTGTCGAACAGGGCGGCGAGTTCGGCCTCCCGGCGGGCGCGGTGTTCCAGCAGCGACCGTACCCGCAGGGCGGCGAGCTTGGTCGTCTCCAGCTCCGCGAGCACGCCCGGGTCCGCCCCGGCCACGCGGGCCTCCAGCAGGGGCGCCTCGAACTCGGCGGCCGAGGCCTCGCGTGCCAGCAGGTCGAGGAAGACGTCACAGCTCATGGCGGTCATTTTCAGTGCGCGGTCCAGCCGCCGTCGATGGTGAGGGACGAACCGGTGACCATGGCCGCCGCCGGGGAGCACAGGTAGGCGACGAGGGCGGCGACCTCGTCGGGCTCGATGAGGCGGCGGATCGCGGCCTTGGCGAGCATGATCTGGTCGATGACCTGCCCGGAGTCCATGCCGTGAGCGGCGGCCTGGTCGGCGATCTGCTCCTCCACCAGCGGGGTGCGGACGTAGGAGGGGCTGACGCAGTTGGCGGTCACGCCGTACGGGGCGGCCTCCAGGGCGATCACCTTCGACAGGCCCTCCAGGGCGTGCTTGGCGGTGACGTAGGCGGCCTTGTACGGGGAGGCGCGGTGGCCGTGGATGGAGGAGATGTTCACGATGCGTCCCCAGCCGCGTTCGTACATGCCGGGCAGGGCGCGGCGGGCCAGCCGGAACGGCGCCTCCACCATGATTCGCTGGATGCGGGCGAAGGTGTCCGGGGGGAATTCGGTGACCGGGGCGACGTGCTGCAGGCCGGCGTTGTTGACCAGGATGTCGACGCCGTCGCAGTCGACGTCCTCGACCGCCTCGGGGTCGGACAGGTCAACGCTGAGGGCCCGGCCGCCGAGCTCGGCGGCCGCAGCCCGTGCGGCGTCCTCACGCACGTCGACGATGAGCAGGTCGGCGCCGGCGGCGGCGAGCCGCCGGGCACAGGCCAGACCGATGCCGCTGGCGGCCCCGGTCACCAGGGCGCGGCGCCCGGACAGGTCCGGATCGCCGGACGGTCTGGAGATCACAGTGTCGGTGGGCACGGCCACGTCATGCTCCTTGGGGTGCGCGCCGCGGGCTGCCCGCGGCGCGGGGTCGTCGGGAGGGGAGGGGGCGGAGGCCGGCCGCCGGGTCGAGGGCCGGACGTCCGAGGCAGCGGCTACCGGGCGGGCCGGCGGCTACCGGGCGGGGCGGGCCGGCGCGTCCACCGGTTCGGCCGCCGTCCGCGGCTCCTCTGGCGGCGGTCCGGATGCGGGCCGGGCGGCGCGGGCCCGCAGGGCGTCGCGGACGGTGCCCCACACGCCGCGGCGGAAGACCAGCACGATCACCACGAAGATGGTGCCAGTGACCAGGCCGATCTCCTGGAATCCGGCCGTGGACAGGTAGTCGTCGAGCTCGATGATCAGCGCGGCGCCGAACGCGCCGCCCCACAAGGTGCCGATCCCGCCCAGGACGACCATCATCACGACCTGGCCGGAGGTGGTCCAGTACACCTCGTCCAGCGAGGCGAACCCGTGGCCGATCGCGAACAGGCCGCCGGCGAGCCCGGACAGCGCCGCCGACAGCACGAACGCGGCCAGCTTGTAGCGGGCCACCGGATAGCCGAGGGCCTGGGCGCGGGCGGGGTTGTCGCGGACGGCGACCAGGACCCGGCCGAACGGGGAGCGCACGATGCGCCAGGCGGCCAGCAGCCCGGCCAGCACGAACGGCAGTCCCGCGTAGTAGAAGAAGAACGGGTCGGACAGGTCGATCCCGAAGAACTCGCGGGGGATGCCCTGCAGGCCGTTCTCCCCGCCGGTCAGGCCGCGCCACTGATTGGCCACGAAGTACACCACCTGCGCGAACGCCAAGGTGACCATCGCGAAGTAGATGCCGCGCAGCCGGGCCGACAGGTATCCGATGGGCACCGCCAGCACGGCGGCGGCGACGGCCCCGCCCAGCACGGCAACCGGGAACGGCAGCCCGGCGTGCAGGGCGATCAGGCCCGTGACGTACGCCGAGCCGCCCCAGAAGGCGGCGTGGCCGAACGGCAGCAGCCCGGTGAAGCCGAGCAGCAGGTCGACCGCGGCGGCGAACAGCGCCCAGCAGGCGATGTCGAGCGCGACCGGCGGATAGATCATCCAGGGCAGGGCCAGGGCGATGAGCAGCCCGGCGACGAGCGGCACCGGGCGGGCCGCGAGACGGGAGATGATCACAGGGCGGCCTCCTCGCGGCCGAACAGCCCGGCCGGACGCCACAGCAGGACGGCAGCCATCACAATGAACACCAGCGTCTGGGACAGCGCCGGCACGTACAGGTTGCCGAGCGCGGACACCAGCCCGATCCCGAACCCGGCCGCCACCGACCCGAAGATCGATCCGAGGCCGCCGATGACCACGACCGCGAACACGGTGATGATCAGATCGGCGCCCATGAGCGGGTTGACGGCGCGCATCGGCGCCGCCAGCACCCCGGCCAGGCCCGCCAGCGCGATCCCGAACCCGAACACCGGCGCGACCCAGCGGCCCACGTCGATGCCCAGCGCCCGGGTCAGCTCCGGCCGCTCGGTCGCGGCCCGTACGATCACCCCGACCCGGGTGCGGGTCATCGCCAGCCAGGTCGCCGCGCACACCAGCACCGACAGGACCAGCACGAACACCTGGTACACCGGATAGTCGAACAGGCCCAGGTCCAGGGAGCCGGACAGCGCCGCCGGCCTGGGGTAGGGCTGGGACTGCACGCCGTACTCGCGTTTGACCGCGTCCTGCAGGATCAGCGCCAGCCCGAACGTGAACAAGAAGCCGTACAGGGGATCGAGACCGGTGAGCCGCCGCACGAACACCCGCTCGACCAGCACCCCGGCGGCGCCCAGGACGAGCGGCACGACGGCCAGCGCGACCCAGAAGTTCACGCCGAAGGAGTCGAGCAGGACGTACGCGCCGAAGGCACCGAGCATGTAGAACGCGCCGTGGGCGAAGTTGACCACGCCGAGCATGCCGAAGATGACCGACAGGCCGAGGGCGAGCAGCGCGTAGAACGCGCCGCCGACCAGGCCGTTGAAGGCCTGTTGCAACACAGTGACCTCCTGGGTCTGCCCGTGGCCGGCCGGGCCACAGGGCGGCGGGCCGGCTCAGCCGAGCCGGCAGGCGGGGGACGGGGGCTGGAACGCCTGGGCGGCCGGGACGGTGGACAGGACCTTCTCGTAGTCCCACGGCTCGGTGACGTCCTTGCCCGCCTTGACCTGGGCCAGGGACACGTCGTGGGTCAGCAGGTGGTCGGCGGCGCGGATGGTGCCGCCGCGGGTGAACGCGTCGTCGACCTTCGCGCCCTCCAGCTGCTTGACCACGGCGTCGGACTTGTCGGTGCCGGCGCGCTGGACCGCGTCCAGGTACTGCAGGGCCGCCGAGTAGTTCGCGGCGTTGGCGAAGGTGGGGCGCTTACCGGTCTTGGCCTGGAACTTGTCGGCCCACGCCCGGTTGGTGGCGTCGGCGTTCCAGTACCAGGGGTCGGTGAACTTCGTTCCGGCCAGCGCGTCCGGGCCAAGGGAGTGGATGTCGGTGAGGAACATCAGGCCCACGGCCAGGCCGATGCCCTTGTCGCGCAGCTTGTACTCGTTGTACTGCTTGACGAGGTTGACCAGGTCACCGCCGGCCTGCATGGCGCCCAGCACCTGCGGCTTCGGGTTCAGGGACGGCGCCTTGAGCAGGAACGAGGAGAAGTTGTCGTTGGGGAACGGCGCCGGGTCGCTCTTGACCACCGTGCCGCCCGCGCCGCGTACGGCGGTGGTGAAGCTCTTGTTCATGTCCTGCCCGAAGGCGTAGTCCGGGTAGACGATGTACCAGTTCTTCGCGCCGTCGTGGGTGACGGTGCCGCCGGTCCCGTTGGCCAGCATGTAGCTGTTGTAGCCGTAGTGGAAGGTGTACTTGTTGCACTGCGCGCCCTCCAGCTCGGTGGTGGCGGCCGACACGTCGAAGAACAGCTTCTTGCGGGCCTTGGCGACGTTCGCGACGGCGAGCGCGGCCGATGAGGTCGGCACGTCCAGGATGACGTCGGCCTGCCGCCGGTCGTAGAGCTCCTGGGCCTTGCTGTTGGCGATGTCGGGTTTGTTCTGGTGGTCGGCGGAGACGACGTCGATCTTCTTGGCGACCGCCTTCGCGCCGTACCGGGCCTGGTAGTCGGCGATGGCCAGGCGCACCGCCGTGACACTGCCCTGGCCGGACAGCTGGGAGTAGATGCCGGACTGGTCGTTGAGGACGGCCAGCACGACCTTGCCGCCGCTGATCTTCCCTCCGCCCCCGCCGGGTCCGCCCGCGCATCCGGCGAGCAACGCTCCCGCGACCGTCACCGCAGCCGCGGCGCTCAGAGTTCTCATGTGTCTCCTCATCGGTGATGGGGCCTTTTCAGATCCCGAGGTGTTCCAGCAGCTCGTGTTCGCGCGCGCGGATCTCGTCGTTGCCCAGCGACCGGACGATCCGGCCCTCGGCCAGCAGGTAGTGCCGGTCGGCGACCGTGGCGGCGAAGTGGAGGTTCTGCTCGACGAGCAGGACGGTGACGCCCTGGTCCTTGACGTCGCGCAGGATCGTGCCGATCTGCTGGACGATCAGCGGCGACAGCCCCTCGGTCGGCTCGTCGCACAGCAGCAGCCGCGCGCCCATCCGCAGCACCCGGGCCAGCGCGAGCATCTGCTGCTCACCGCCGGACAGCTTCGTGCCGGGGGAGCGGCGGCGCTCCCGCAGGCGTGGAAACGTCTCGTACACCTGCTCCAGCGACCACGGCCGCGGCCCGACGGGCGGCGGGAGCGTCAGGTTCTCTTCGACGGTGAGCGTGGCGTAGACGCCCCGGTCGTCGGGCACGTAGCCCAGGCCGCGGCGGACCCGCCGGTGCGCGGGCAGGCGCGCCAGGTCCGCGCCGAGGAAGCCGACGGCGCCGGTGGCGCGGGCGGTGTGCAGGCCCATGACGCAGCGCAGCAGCGTCGTCTTGCCCGCGCCGTTGCGGCCGACCAGCGTGACGATCTCGCCCGCGGCGACGTTCAGCGACACGTCGCGCAGCACGCGCGCCTCGCCGTACCAGGCCGACAGGTCCTCAATGCGCAGCATGGGCGTCTCCCAGGTAGGCGCTGATCACGCGGGGATCGTGGCGGACCTGGGCGTAGGCACCCTCGACCAGCACCCGCCCGGCCTGCAGGACCGTGACGCGGTCGGCGAGGGTGGCCACGACGCTCATGTTGTGCTCGACCATGACGACGGTCCGGCCCGCGCGGACCTCCTCGATCAGCGCGACGGTCCGGTCGATGTCCTCGGTGCCCATCCCGGCGGTCGGCTCGTCCAGCAGCAGTACCCGCGGATCCAGGGCGAGGGCCAGCGCCAACTCCAGGGCGCGCTTGCGGCCGTAGGCGAGCGCGCCCGCCGGCTCGTCGGCGTGCGCGGCGAGCCCGACCTGCTCCAGCAGCTCCAGCGCGCGGTCGGAGAACCGGCCCAGGGCCCGGTCGGACCGCCAGAACCGCCAGCCCAGGCTCGTGCCGGCCTGCAACGCCAGCTCCAAGTGCTCGCGCGGGGTCAGCTGCGCGAACAGGCTGGTGATCTGGAACGAGCGCGCCACACCGAGCCGGGCCACCTGCTCGGGGCTCTTGCCGGTCAGGTCCCGGCCGCCGAGCCGGATGCTGCCGGCACTGGGCCGGTGGAAGCCGGTCAGCAGGTGGAACAGTGTCGTCTTGCCGGCGCCGTTCGGGCCGACGAGCGCGTGCACCGCGCCCTCGGCGACGTCCAGGTCGACCCCGTCCACCGCGCGAAAACCCCGGAAGTCCTTCACCAGGCTTCGTGCCGTGAGAATCGGGGGCCCGGGGACGGGAGCGCCCATTCGCCCTCCTTGGCGTGTGTCGTGCCGGTCACCGGCTGGTTTCGGTCGGTTCGCCGGTGCAGATGACGCGGAACACTAGGCAGCCGTTCGGGCCGGATCCATGTGGCCTGGCACCACATTCGCCGGCGTTCCCGTGGCGGTCTGCCACACCGGGCGGCCTGGGCGGCCGCGGGGCACATATCGCGACGTGCGGATATGTGCGCCGGCGACGTACCCGCCCGCCTCCTGGCCGCCTACGGTCGGGCTCCGACACGGAGGTGAAGCATGGACAAGCAGGTGAGCACCCCGGATGCGGCGGTGGCCGGCATCCCGGACGGGGCCTCACTCGCCGTCGGGGGGTTCGGGCTGTGCGGGGTCCCCATGGAGCTGATCGGGGCGCTGCTGCGCCAGGGCGCCACGGATCTGCGCGTGGTCTCCAACAACTGCGGCGTCGACGACCAGGGCCTGGGCGTGCTGCTGGCCGCGGGCCGCATCGCGCGGATGACCGCGTCGTACGTGGGGGAGAACAAGGAGTTCGCGCGCCGTTACCTGGCCGGTGAGCTGGAGGTCGAGCTGGTGCCGCAGGGCACGCTCGCCGAACGGCTGCGCGCCGGCGGCTGCGGGATCCCCGCCTTCTACACCCCGGCAGGGGTGGGCACCCAGGTCGCCGACGGCGGCCTGGCCTGGCGGCACACCCCCGAGGGGACGGTCGCGGTCGCCTCGCCCGCCCGGGAGATCCGAGAGTTCGGCGGGTGCGACCACGTCCTCGAAGAGGCGATCACCACCGACGTCGGACTCGTCCACGCCGCCTGCGGCGACCGGTACGGCAACCTCGCCTTCCACGCCACCGCCCGTAACTTCAACCCTCTGGCCGCCATGGCCGCGCGGGTCACGATCGCCCAGGTCGAACGGTTCGAGGACCGGCTGCCGCCCGACGAGGTGCACTTGCCAGGGATCTTCGTCGACCGCGTCGTGCACGTCGGCGACACGGCCAAGCCGATCGAGCGCCGGAGGGTGTCGTGAGGGGCCTGACCCGGCCGCAGATGGCGGCGCGCGCAGCGCGGGAACTGGCCGACGGGTCCTACGTCAACCTCGGCATCGGGCTGCCGACGCTGATCCCCGAGTACCTGCCCGCCGGGGTCGAGGTGGTGCTGCACAGCGAGAACGGCGTCCTCGGCGTCGGCCCGTACCCGGCCGAGGATCAGGTCGACCCCGACCTGATCAACGCGGGCAAGGAGACGGTCACCGCGTTGCCTGGCGCGTCGTTCTTCGACTCGGCCCTGTCATTCGGGCTGATCCGTGGTGGGCGCCTGGACGCTGCCGTCCTGGGCGCGATGCAGGTGTCGGCCCGCGGCGACCTGGCGAACTGGACGATCCCCGGCAAGCTGATCAAGGGGATGGGCGGGGCGATGGACCTGGTCCACGGGGCGCGCCGCGTCATCGTCTTGATGGAACACCTCGCCCGCGACGGGACACCGAAGATCGTCCAGGGGTGCACGCTGCCGCTGACCGGGCGGAGCGTGGTCGACCGGATCATCACCGACCTGGCCGTCATCGACGTCACACCGGACGGGCTGGTGCTGCGTGAGACCGCGCCCGGCGTGACGACCGGGCAGGTCCGCGACGCGACCGCCGCGCCGATGCTCCTCGACGGGCCACCCGCCGCGATGCGCGTCTAGACGCGGCATGGGGGCGGGCGACACATCGCGGCCGGCGATTGTGGCCGCCCGCCCCGTCGACCGGCCCAGCACGCGCCGCCACCATGACGGCACGGTGCTTCCCGACTCCGACGAACCGAGGCACGCATGCCACGTCAGCTCCTCGCCGTGACCGTCGCGACGATCGCTGTGACGGCGGTCATGGCCGTTCCCCACGCTGCGCCCGCCCACGCCGCCGCGTGTCCCGCGATCACCGTCCCCGGCGCGGAGCGGCAGGTCACCGCCTGCCTGGACGACCTGACCACTGCCGGGACGGTGGCCTCCGGCCACACCGTGCCCGCAGACTGGGCCGGCCTGCAGCCCGCCGGCGCCCGCAACCCCCGCAGCGTGCCAGGCCGGCAGATCGACGGCTACTTCCCCGACACCTCCACCACCAACACGAACAACGGCTGGAACCACGACGCCCAGTTCGTCATCCGCCTGCCCGAGCACTGGACCGGCGGACTCGTCGTCGCCGGATCCCCGGGCAACCGCCGCCAGTACGCGAACGACTTCACCATCTCCGACTGGGTGCTGGCGCGCGGCTACGCGTACGCGGCGACCGACAAGGGCAACACCGGTCCCCAGTTCTACCGCGACGGCACCCGGCCCGGCGACGCCGTCGCCGAGTGGAACCGGCGACTCACCCAGCTGACCGTCGCCGCCAAGGCCGTCGTGGCGCGCAGGTACGGTCGCCCGCCGGTCCGGACCTTCGCCGCGGGGGTGTCCAACGGCGGTTACCTGGTGCGCTGGCAGCTGGAGAACCACCCCGGCCTGTTCGACGGCGGCCTGGACTGGGAGGGCACGCTGTGGCGGGCGAGCGGTCCCAACCCGCTGACCTTCCTGCCGACCGCGCTGCGCGAGTACCCCCGCTACGCCGCGACCGGTGACCCGCGGGCGCACGCCGCGCTGCTGAGCGCCGGGTTCGCGGCCGGCTCCGAGCCGCTGTGGGACTACCACGAGAAGGTCTACTGGGACCTCACCCAGCGGATCTACCGCCAGGAGTTCGACCCCGGCTTCAGCGCGCCCGTCGAGGCGGGCACACCGTACTGCGCCTCCGGCACCCCCGGCTGCGACGCCGACTACGACTACGCGAGCAGGCCCCGCTCGGTGCACCAGGCCGTACGGCGCGTCGCCCTCACCGGGCGGATCGGCCGGCCCCTCATCACCCTGCACGGCACCCTCGACACGCTGCTGCCCATCGCCCGCGACTCCGACGTGTACGACCGGCTCATCCGCGCCCGGGGGCGCGGCGAGTTGCACCGGTACTACCGGATCGTGGGCGGCAACCATGTCGACGGGCTGTACGACGCGCACCCGGACCTGCTGCGGCCCATCCTGCCGTGCTTCCACACCGCGTTCGCGGCCCTGGAGGACTGGACCGGTCACGGGACGACCCCGCCGCCGAGCGCCACCGTCCCCCGCGCGGCCACCGGCGACCCGGCCAACACCTGCGCGCTCACCTGAGCCCGGCCTGTACGGGCGCCGCCGCCTTCTCCGCACTCCCCGCCGTCGAGCACCACCGTTCCCCACGCGGCCACCGGCGACCCGGCAGGGCGCCGCCGCGTTCTCCGCACTCCCCGCCGCCCGGCCCGGCGGCGGGCCCCGCCGCCCCAGGAGGTTCCCATGCGATTCCACCGGGTCACATCACTGCTCGCCGCGGCCGGCCTGGTCGCGGCCTCGGCCATGGCCGCGACGGCGGCCGTCCCCACCCCGACGCCGGGCACCCTGACCCGGCACACCATCACCGCCTCGTACGTGTCGGGCGTCTCCTCCGGCGGCTACATGGCCACCCAGCTGCACGTGGCCTACTCCGGCACCATCAAGGGCGCCGCGATCTTCGCCGCCGGGCCCTACGGCTGCGCCCAGGGAAACCTGACCACCGCGCTCACCGCCTGCTCGGGCAACAGCACCGCCGACGACCTGCCACGCCTCGAGCAGAGCGCCGCCGACCGGTCCGCGAGCGGACGCATCGACCCGATCGGCGGTCTGTCCGGCCAGAAGGTCTGGGTCTTCCACGGCGGCAACGACACCACCGTGCAACGATCGGTCACCGACGACCTCGCCGCCTTCTACACCCACTTCGGCGCCGCCGTGACCTACGACCACACCTCCCCGGCCGCGCACGCCTGGGTCAGCCCGCTGGGCCCGAACCCCTGCACCTCCAGCTACACCCCATACCTCAACGACTGCGGCGACGACCCGGAAGGGGAGATGCTGGCCACCCTCCTCGGGTCCGTCGCGGCTCCCGCCTCCGCTCCGGTCGGCACGCTGGTCTCCTTCTCCCAGAAGGCCTACGTGCCGGACGGCACGGACCCAGCCTCGATCAGCATGGGCTCGACCGGGTTCGCCTACGTGCCCCCCGGCTGCGACGGCGGGACGGGCTGCGTCCTCATGGTCGCCCTGCACGGCTGCCTGCAGAGCTACGACAACGCCGCGGTCGGCGACCGGTTCCTGGCCGACGCCGGCCTGAACGAGTACGCCGACACCAACCACATGATCGTGCTGTATCCGCAGGCCACCGCGGTCAGTTCCGGCAACCCGCAGGGCTGCTGGAACTGGTGGGGCTATCTCGGCGACACCGCCTACGACGCCCAGGGCGGCGCCCAGCTCGAAACGATCATGAACATGGTGCGGGCCCTCGGCGGCGGCCCCACCGGCGGCACTCCCGCGCCCACCCCCACCCCGTCGCCGGCACCGCTCTGTGTAACGGCCGACAACTACACCCACACCACGGCCGGGCGCGCCCACCAGTCCGGCGGCTACGCCTACGCCAACGGCTCCGGCGACCCACTGGGCCTGTGGAACACCTTCACCGTTCGCACGCTCCGCCAGACCGGACCCGGCTATTGGGCCCGCACCGATGGAAGCTGCTGACCGGTCGCCAGAAGTGTTGCGGGGCGGGCCGACATGAGCCGCGACGTGTTGGATCAGCGTGCCGCTCGGCCCGCACCCGAGTGAGTGCTCGACTGGAGCGTGGACCCTGACGGCGGAGGGCCGGCCGCCGGCGATCCGGTCGCCCAGGACCGCACCTTCGTGGCCGCTGTGGAGGCGGTGTCAGCGGTTTGTCGGAGCTGTTCGCCGATCCGGACGCGCTGTGGTGTGCCATCGGTGAGGCGCTGCCTCGCTGGCGACCCAGATCCATCGACCACATCGCCCCGGTCGCCTTGCTCACCGCCCCCGTCCTGGCCGACACGCTCACGCCCGAACGCGGCCGCGCCCTGCTGTGCCGGCCGCGAGGTGACCATCGCCTGCCCCCCCAGACGCCGGCCGCGGACCATGACGAGCGGTCGCGGCTGCCGCAACGGGCACCGGCCGTTACCTGCCTTGCTGATCTCCAGTCATTCCAGATCGAACCCCATGCCGCCGCGATCACGCCTGGTCGCCGGGAAGTGTGACGACGAAGGTGGAGCGGCCCGTAACGCGGACGGTTCCGCCCAGGCCGGTGACGAGATCGCGGACGATGGTAAGGCCGAGTCCGACGCCGCCGTCCGTGCGGGTGCGGGCGTCGTCGAGGCGGACGAAGCGCTCGAAGATCCGCTCGTGATCCTCGGGCGGGATGCCCGGTCCGTCGTCGGTGACGGTCAGCGTAACGTTGCCGTCGGTTACGGCGACGGTCGCCGTCACCTTCGTACGGGCGTGCCGGGCGGCGTTGTCGAGCAGGTTGCGTACGATCCGGGCGAGTCGGGTCTCGCTCTCGCGTACGAGGGCGGGGCAGGTCGTGCGTGCGGTGAACGCGGGGCCGTCACGGGTGTGGGCGCGTTCGGCCACCTGCTCCTCGACGATGCCGGCGAGGTCCGAGGCCGTCGATGCGGCTTGGGCGGGTGAGGCGAGCAAGAGGAGATCCTCGGCCAGGCGCTGCAGGCGGTCGACGTCGGCCAGCGCCGTGGCGACCGTGATGGGCCAATCCGTTCGGTCCGGGTAGGCCAGCGCGATCTCCAGCGAGTTACGGAGGCCCGTCAGCGGTGTCCGCAGCTCGTGGGAGGCGTCGGCGACGAAGCGTTGCTGCCGGTGGTGGGCGTGTTCGAGCCGGTCGAGGGTCTCGTTGGTGGTCAGGGCAAGGCGGGCGATCTCGTCGTCGGTGGCCGGTACGGGGACCCGCTGATCGAGCGCGTGGGCGCTGATGGCGGCCATCTTCGCCCGGATGGCCTCCACCGGCTGCAGGGCCCGGCCGGTGACGAGCCAGGCGATCAGGCCGACGAACGGGACGGCGAGCGGCAGGCCCAAGCCGAGCAGGCGATCGATCGTGGCGACGGCCGTCTTGGCGTCGGCCGGCGAAACGAGCACGTACACCGTCAGGCGCTGCGCCGGTCGGCCGCCGCTGCCAGTCAGCTTCTCGATCCGGTTCGCGGGGAGCACGTCGGTGGTGCCGACGACGAACCGGCCCTTTCCAGGGACCGTATGGATGCCCCACCCGACCCTCGGCGGGAACCCGGGGAGAGGCCTATCCAGATCATCGCCGAAGTCCGTACCGGCCACCATGGCGCGTCGCCCATCGGTGAGGACGACGGCGTAGGAGAAGTCGGTGCCGCGCGGCATGGCCGCCCCCGATTCGAAGCTGTAGGTCAGCGAGAAGGCGTCGCGCGTCGCCTTTTCCCGCGCTGCGGTCAGCCACTGGTCGCGGACGATGTCGCGGAGCCACCAGCCGCCGGCGCCGAAAACGACGGCGGCCGCGAGCGCCGCGCTCAGCGCGGCTCGTACCCGCACCGATCTGAGCCGCCTAACCATGGGCGGTCACCAGCCGATAGCCGGCGCCGCGCACGGTCTGGATCGTCGCCGGCCCGGACGGAAGCTTGCGGCGCAGGGTACGGACGTAGACCTCGACGATGTTCACGTCGCCGTCGAACGCCTGGTCCCAGACCTCGTCGAGAATGTCGATCTTCGCGACCACTTCGTCCGGCCGGCGCGCCAGGCACTCCAGCACCGCGAGCTCCTTCGCGGTGAGCCGTATCTCCGCCGCGCCGTAATGGCATCGGCGGGCGGCGAGGTCGAGCCGCAGGTCGCCGGCGGTCAGGACCGACGGGCGGGTCGCGCCGCCGCGGCGCAGCAGCGCGCGCAGCCGGGCGAGGAGGACGACGTAGGAGAACGGCTTGCAGATGTAGTCATCGGCGCCGGTGTCGAGGGCCTCCGCCTCGTCGTACTCGCCGTTCTTCGCGGTCAGCATGAGGATCGGCACCGTGCTGCCGCTCCGGCGCAGCCGCGCGCAGACGGCGAAGCCGTTGAGACCGGGCAGCATGATGTCCAGGACGACCGCCGTGTAGGGGTAGGTCAGCGCAAGGCTCAGCCCCTCCCGGCCGTCCTGGGCGACGTCGACCGCATAGCCTTCGGCCCGCAGGCCATGGGTCAGCGTGGTCGCCAGCCGTTCGTCGTCTTCCACCAGCAACAACCGCATCGGGCCATTATGGCGGCATGGCACCGTGCATTCCTGAAATCGGCTTCAGGTTGCTTCAGCGGGCATTCAGCGCTGGTCGGCCAGTCTGCCCGCCATGCCATCTTCTCCGCGGCTCCTCACCTGCCTGCTATTCGCCGCCTACTCCGCGCTTTCAGTGAACCGTCATCGTCAAATGCGGAGCACCGGATATGATCTCGGAATCTTCGAGCAGGCGGTCCGCTCATACGCCCATCTGCGCCCGCCGATCGTCGACCTGAAAGGGCCCGGCTTTGATCTGCTGGGCGATCATTTCCATCCGATTCTCATCCTCGCCGCGCCGTTCTATCGAATATTCCCGAGCCCGGTCACGTTGCTGGTCCTCCAGGCGGCGCTGCTCGCGCTGTCGGCGGTGCCGGTGACACGCCTTGCGATCGACTTCTGCGGCCACCGCGCCGGCGCCTGCCTCGGCGTGGCGTACGGCCTGTCATGGGGAATTCAGCAGGCCGTCGTGTTCGACTTTCACGAGATCGCCTTCGCGGTGCCGCTGCTCGCACGCAGCGTGGAACTGCTGGCCCGGCGCCGCCCGCACGCCGCCACCGGCTGGGCGCTGCCGCTCCTGCTGGTAAAGGAGGACCAGGCGTTCATCGTCGCGGCGATCGGCGCGTACATCTTCTGGCAGGGGCACCGCCGCCTCGGCGCGCTCGTCACCGCGGCCGCGGTCGCGGTCGGCGCGCTCGCCGTCCTCATCATCATCCCGGCGTTCAACCCACACCATTCCTATCCGTACGGCAAGACCGCAGGATCCTTTTCCTCTCTGCCGGTACCGGTGACCAAGGAAGAGACAATACTGGCATTGCTCGCACCTACTCTGTTCCTCGCGCTGCGCTCTCCGCTGGTGCTGCTCGCGGCTCCATCTTTGCTCGCCCGATTCTGGACGTCCAATCCGATCTTCTGGGGTACGCGGTTCCATTACAACGCCGTGCTGATGCCCGTGATTTTCATCGCCTTCGCCGACGGCCTGGCCCGGATGGGTGCGAGCGACCGCGTCGCCGTACTGCGGAGTGCCCGTGTCGCACCGATCCTGGCCCTCATCATCGCGATGTGCGTTCCGCAACCCCTTCGGAGTGTGCTCAACCCCACCTCCTGGCGGGTACCGGAACAGGTCAGGACCGCTGAAGCACTATTGAGGATCATCCCCGACGGAGCCGACGTGGCGGCCGCCAACCGCATCGCACCGCAGCTCACCGGCCGCTGCCGGGTGTTCCGCTTTCTCAGCGAACCCACCCCGCAGTTCCGCCCCGAATGGATCGTCACCACCGACGCGCCGTACGAGCGGTCAATGATCGCGGAACTGCCCTCACTGGGCTACAGCGTCGTGGCCCGGACCACCGGGATCACCATCTACCGCTGGACCATTCGGTATTCCAGCGACGATCGTGACACTGAGGTGATCTCAGCGAGTTTCTGGTAGGCGGCCGTGCTCGAAACGAGCGAGGACGAGTTCACGGGGAGACGTCGAGCGTGGCACGATGACGGATCACGCCTCATGAGTTTTCCAGGGAGTAAAGGTGGGCAGAGCAAGCGAACTTGTCAGCCGACGGCTGGTCCTCAAGGATTCCGTGTCGCCGGACGACATCGAGAAACTCGTTGTGTCGCTGAACTGGGAATTGGAAGGCTACGTAAAGAGGGATGTGGACAGGCAGGTAGATTTCTCTGCGACCTGGCGTGTCGATGAAGTGACGAGAGTCTACTTCGTTGAGGACGATTACGTAGATGAGAGATATTTCTTTGTGTCTGGAGTGGAATGGAGTGAAATCGAGAGAGTTCTCGATGAAATTCAGTCCTCCATCGCTGTCTGGACTCTTGACGAATTGATCCTCGAATGCGATGGGAACATCTATCCTGCCGGCAAGGGGAAGGCTGTAGTACGGCTTGGAGTTGGGGCCCCGCTGGAGGCGGTGGACTCCGTAAAAGATCGGATTGTCGGCGCTTCGAAGCATCGCGAGCCCAGGGTGCGTCGAAGGGCGTTGCGGGCGATTTCCTATACCCCATGGCCAGAATACCGTGAACGCCTCGCAGAGTTGGCCGACGGTGATCTCGACGAAGGGGTCGCTCGCGAGGCGCGGGTGGTTCTGCAAGCTCTCGTTGACGGTGCCGGGTCGATACCTCGCCCGGTGAATCCCAATCGGCTATAGTCCGCGCATTATGGGCCGAAAGGGGCCGTTGTGCAGCTCGAGCTACGTCACCTGCGCGCACTGTGCGCGATCGCGGACGCGGGAAGCCTGAGCCGCGCGGCGGCCCGGCTGGGTGTCTCCCAGCCGTCGCTCACCGGCCAGTTGCGCCGGATCGAGACCGTGCTGGGCGGTGAGGTGTTCCGACGCGGCCGACTCGGCGTCACCCCGACGGCCTTCGGCCTGTTCGTGCTGAACCGGGCGCGATCTGTGCTGTTCACCGTGGACGAGCTGCTCATCGGGGCCGAAGAGCAGCTGGGCACCTCCGGCATCCGGATCGGTGGATACGCCACTCCGGTACTGACGGGTCTGCTGAACCGCCTGTTCGCGATGCCCGGTGCCCGCGTCACCGTGCACACCGAATACTCGCCGCGCCTGCTGCTGGACCTGCTGGCCTCCCGCCGGCTCGACGCGGCCACGCTGGTCGACTACCCCGGACACGAGCTGCCGGCCATGCCGGCGGTCGGAACCCACGTCGTGGCCACGGAGAGCATCTGCGTCGCGTTGCCGGCCGCCCACCGGCTCGCCCGCCACGTCGAGATCCCGCTGGCGGAGTTGTCCGGGGAGGACTGGCTCGTCTCCCCGCCCGACGGCGGCGGCTGGCCCGAGGTGTTCTACGCCGCCTGCCAGGAGGCCGGCTTCGCCCCGCAGATCCTGTACGTGACCAGCGAGCACGACATCATCCGCGCGTTCGTCCGCGAAGGCCGCGCGATCGCTCCCTGTCAGAGCACCACGCGAGCCTCGGGCGTCGCCGTGCGTCCGCTCGTCGGCCCCGCGCTGCGCATGCGGCACCTGTTCGCCTGGCGGATCGGTGGCCCGCTGGCCGACCGAGCCGCCGAACTCGCCGCCCTCGCGGCCGAAGCACATCGTGAGGCGATCGCCGACTGTCCGCACATCAGTCCTGGCCCGCGCCCCACAACTCCGACGTGATGGGACCGCGGGATCAAACCGTACGCGCTTCACCTGGGGCGTCCTTGTCCATCATCCGGGTGTTATGGCGGTTTGGGATGAGACGTTGGGCTGCTTCGCGATCACAGTGGCGTGCATGACGCCGCTATGGCGGCGGTGTCACCGATCTGCTGGAGACACACCATGCCCCGCTCCTCGCTCCGGGTCTTCGCCATCGCCACTGCCGCACTCGTCTCGGTCGCTCCGGCCGGCGGCCGGTCGGCCCGTTCCATGCCGCCGGCCGTACCGCCCGGCATCGCGGCGGATCAGCCCAAGTGCTGGTTCGGCGCGTGTTTCCAGTACGTCGCCGGAACGCAGTACGCCACCAACACCGGAGCCTCTGTCACGACCGACGTCGAGCGACCGGAGGTCGATACCGCCGACGTCAACGCGCATTCGCTGCAGGAACTGGCCGTGATGACCAGCGACCGCGCCTTCATCGTCGAGATCGGCTGGACCATCGATCAAGGGCTCAACGGGGACACCGCTCCGCACCTGTTCGTCTACCACTGGGTCGATAACGGGGAGACCTGCTACAACGGCTGCGGCTTCGTCTCGACCTCATCGACCCGGCCGGGAATCCGGCTGGCGCCGAACACTTCGGCGCGGCTGGCGATCCGCTATTTCAGCGGCAATTGGTGGCTGTCCTACAACGGCAGCTGGATCGGCTACTTCCCGGGGTCATTGTGGAACAACGCCTACACGCAGGCCAATGAGGTCCAAGCATTCGGCGAAGTCTCCAGTACCACCACCCCCACCTGCACCGACATGGGCAACGGCCGTCCCGGATCAGACCCCGCGTCCTCCTCATTCAGCGGCTTCCAGCTCTTCGGCTCCACCGCCTCGCCGAACTGGAGCGTCACGCAGACCAGCCCCAGCCAATACACCTCCGGCAACACCACCGGAACGTCTTTCCACCTGGGCGGCCAGGGCTCGGGCACCTGTTAAGCGCCTGGGTCTGTCCGGCTACAGCCGGACAGACCCAGGTACGCCGGAACAGGAACCCGCCAGGGAGCAAAGCGTCCCAGCTAGGGAAAGATCTCTACGTACTCCTCGGCCGGCCCGAGTTCTGGCTTGTCCCGCAGCTCGATTCGGTCGCCGAAGCGTTCGAGTTCGAGGACGGTGATGGTGTTGGTGCCCGGCCACAGGAGCGGCGCGGGGAGATAGAGCGTCACCTGGGGGCCGATCTCCCAGTAGCGGCCGAGCAGGAAGCCGTTGACCCAGACGAAGCCCTTGCCGAAGCCCGGCAGTGCGAGGAACGTGTCGGCGACCTCGTCCACGGTGAGTCGCGCGGTCGCGAAGCCGGGAGCGCCGGCCGGGGCGGTGGCGGACGCGGCGCGGCGCACATCGTCTCGTGACCACTCATCGAGCGGCAGTCCGTACATGGCCCAGCCGTGGACCAGGCGGCGTCCGATCTGCACCCCGCCGAGGACGCCCTTGCCCTGGCCGAGCAGTGCACCGTAATTGATGCGTCCCTGGTTCTCGACCAGCAGCTCAAGTCGTACGCGGTCGCCCGTGCCGTCGACGTGGAGTGAGTCGGCCTCCCGGTCGAGTACTCCGGCCGGTGTGCCGTCCACGAAGACCTGCGCCCGGTCGTGGAGTCCGCGGACCGTCAACTCCTGCGTGCCGCGCGGCAGCCGTGGGTGTGCTCGGTAGAGCACCAAGCCGGAAGCCTGCCCCAGCTCTTCGAAGCTGAGCGGGTGCGGCGATTCGATGGCTTCGGAGATCTCGGTGAGCGAGGCCAGCAGGCCGGCGCCACGGGTGATCGGGACAGAACGGGGTGCCAGCAGCGGCGGTTCGGCGGGCAGCGGCCGGTGCGGCGAACCCGTGACCGCTTGCAACCGGTCGCGGAGGACGAAGAACTTCGGGGTGAGCGCACCGTGTTCGGCGATGGGGGCATCGGAGTCGTAGCTGGTCACGGTGGGCTGGATGACGTGGCCGTCATGGTTGGCGCCGGCCCAGAGACCGAAGTTGGTGCCGCCGTGTGCCATGTACACGCTGACCGAGCCGTCGGCGTCGAGGATCTCGGTGAGCACCGTGGCGGCGCTGCGCGGCGAGCGTACGTGGTGCTTCTCGCCCCAGTGGTCGAACCAGCCGTTCCAGAACTCCGCGCAGATGAAGGGTTCTCCCTCGCGGCGTGAGCGCAGCAGGCGGGCCGCCTCGGCCGCGTGGGAGCCGAACGTCACCGTCGCGAGTTCACCGCTCACGGTCCCGGCGTCCAGCATCAGGTCGGTCGGCCCGTCCGCCGTGTACAGCAGTTCGGTGATGTCGCGTTCGACGAGCGCGTCGCGCACCCATCGCGGGTAGGCGGAGTCGTCGCCGTAGCTGCCGTACTCGTTCTCGATCTGGACCGCGACGATCGGGCCTCCCCGGCTCGCCTGCATCCCGGCGAGCCGGGGGAGCAGTTCGTCGAACCAGCGGCCGACCTCATCGAGAAAGGGCTGGTAGGTCGAGCGGAGTCGCATGCCCGGTGCGCCGGTCAGCCAGGCGGGCAGGCCGCCGTTGTCCCACTCGGCGCAGATGTACGGTCCGGGGCGGACGATCGCGTCCAGTCCGGCGGCGGCGGCGAGCCCCAGGAACCGCTCGACATCCCGCCGGCCGTCGAAGCGGATCCGCCCGCGGTGGCGCTCGTGGAAGTTCCACGGGACGTAGGTGTCGACCGCGTTGAGTCCCATGGCCGCGATGCGCTCCAGCCGGTCCGCCCATTGGGCGGGGTGGACCCTGAAGTAGTGGAGCGATCCGGCCAGCACACGGTGCGGATCTCCGTCGCGTCGGAGCCGGCCGTCGGGATAGGACAGGATCGCTCCTCGCCGGCCGGCGGGTTTCGTCGTGGGGGAGAGGGTCACTTGACGGCTCCGGCGGTCAGACCGGCGCGCCAGAACCGCTGCAGCGCGAGGAAGGCGATGAGCAGCGGGATGACCGAGACGAACGACCCGATGACGACCAGCGGCGGCGGCACCGCCACATGACTGGCGTTCCAGCCGACCAGCCCGACCGTGACGGGTTGGAGGTGCTCGTCGCTGAGCACCATGGCGGGCAGCAGATAGTTGTTCCAGATCTCCACGAACTGGAAGAGGAGGATCGTCACCAGGGCGGGGAGCATCATGCGCATGCCGAGACTCCGGAAGATGCGGAACTCACCCGCTCCGTCGAGCCGGCCCGCCTCGATCACTTCGTCCGGAACGGCCTGCGTGGCGAAGATCCGGGAGAGGTAGACGCCGAAGGGGCTGACCACGCTGGGCAGCAGCACGGCGAGCGGATCGTCGATCAGGTGGATGCCGGAGAACATCAGGTAGAGCGGCAGGGTGAAAAGGATCTTTGGTACCAGCACGGCGGCGAGTACCAGCCCGAAGAGGTGATCGCGCCCCTTGAACTCGTACTTGGCCAGCGCGTATCCGGCCATGGCGGACAGCAGCGTGCCCACCAGGGCGCCGATACCGCAGTACAGGACGCTGTTGAGCGTCCACCGCCAGAAGATGCCGTTGTCCTGGGCGGTGAGCCTGCCGATGTTGCCGAAGAGCCCGAAGCCGCCGAACCAGAGCCCGTCGCCGCTGAACTGCCGCCCGAACGGCTTGGTCGCGGCGACCAGCAACCACCACAGGGGGAAGAGGAAGTAGATCGCGGAGACGGCCAGCGGCACCGATACGAGCGCGCGGCTCAGGGGCGTGGTGTCGCGCCGCGGCCGCATCGGGTACGGCCTGCCGGTGACCGCGCTCATGCCCGCTCACCCCGATCGGTCAGCTTGAAGAACACGAACGACACCACGCCGACGAGCACCGCGAGGATGACCGACTGCGCGGCCGCGTACGGGTAGTCACCAGCGTTGACGGCCGACTGCGCGGACATGATCGGGGTGAACGTCGACGAGACGGAGCCGCCGGAGATGGGTTGCAGCACGGTCGGCTCGTTGAACAGCTGCGCCGATCCGATGATGGAGAAGACCGAGGTCAGGATGAGGGCGCCGCGTACGGCGGGAATCTTGATGTGCCAGGCGGTCTGGAACGCCGAGGCGCCGTCGATCCTGGCCGCCTCCAGGATCTCGGCGGGGATCGCCTGCAGAGCGGTATAGATGATGATCATGTTGTAGCCGGTCCAGCTCCAGGTGACGATGTTGGCGACCGACCACAGGACGGTGCCCTCGTGGAAGAACGGCATCCGGATTCCGAGCGGTGAGAGCACGTGGTCGATCGGGCTGGACTGGGGCGAGTACATGAACGACCAGACCAGCGCGGCGCTCACGCCGGGGATCGCGTACGGCAGGAAGCTCGCCAGCCGGAAGAGTCCCTTGCCGCGGGCGGACTTGGAATCGATCAGCAGCGCGAGCCCGAGCGCGAACAGGAGCATCACCGGCACCTGAACGACGCCGAACAGCGCCACCCGACCCAGTGACGCGGTGAAATCCTGATCGCCGAACGCCCGCGTGTAGTTGCCGATCGGATCGAAGACCTTCGTCGGCGCCGTCAGTCCAAGGGCGGACCGGTGCACGACGGACAGGCTGCTGACGGCCGCGTAACCGATCGGCGCCAGGTACATCGCCGTGAAGAGCACCACGAACGGCCCGAGGAACAGCGGCAACGTGCGTCGGCTCACGGCGGTGCCGCGAACGCCGGCGGCCGAATGCTCGGTCGCGGTGGCGACGTTCACGAGGGCCGGGTCGGATGATCGCGGCACGTCGTACACGGCTCCGTGCTCACGGCGAGACACTCAGACCCTGCTTCTTCAGCTCGGCCACCGTCTTGTTCTGAGTGGTCTGAAGAGCGCCCCCGATGGTGCCCTTCCCCGCCCAGGCCTGGCCGAGTGCGTCGTCGAGATCGGCGGCGGTCTTGGTCATGATCGGACCCCAGGTCCAGTCCGTGCTGACCTTCGGCGCCGCCTTGGCGAAGACGTCGTAGATCTTCTGTCCGCCGAAGTACGGGTCACCGGCGGTGAGCTGCGGAAGGTCGAGCAGCGACTTCGCCGCCGGGAAGAGGCCGGCCTTGTCCACCAGCCCGCCGAACGCCTTCCGGTCCGTGCTCATCCAGTGCGCGAACTCCCACGCCGCCTTCGGCGACTTACACCCCTTGAGCACGGCGGTCGCCGAGCCGCCCGCGTTCCCGACCTGGTCGGCGCCCGCGCTCCACTGCGGCATCGGGGCGACGGCCCACTGACCGGAGCCGTTCTTCACGCCGCCCTTGATGACGCCGGCCTGCCAGACGGCGCCGACGACCGTGACGATGTCGCCGTTGCCGAGCCCGGTGAACCACGACTGGTCGTACATCGGAGCACTGCTGATCAGGCCACCGCGCACCAGCCCCTGCCAGTAGTCCGCGACCTTCCGGTTGGCGTCGGAGGCCAGGGTGACCTTCCAGGAGTCGCCGTCGACACCGAACCAACCGGCACCGGCCTGCCAGGCCAGGCCCGCGTAGTCGTAATCCAGGTACGGCGAGGAGATGAACCGGTGTGGATCGGACGCGTGGATCCTCTCGGCGTCGGCTCTGTACTCGTCCCAGGTGGCCGGTGGCTTGAGGCCCAGCTTGTCGAACGCCTTCTTGTTGTAGAAGAGGGCCATCGGACCCGTGTCGACAGGAGCTCCGTAGACGTTGTTCCCAAGGGAGACGGACTTCCAGGTCGCCGGCTGGAACTCAGCCCTGCTCGGGTTCGCGTACCGTGCGACGTCCTGCAGGGCGCCCTGGGCGGCGAAGCTCGGCAGCGTCTCGTAGCCGACCTGGGCGAGGCAGGGCGCGTTGCCGGCCTGCACGGCGCCCAGGATCTTCTGGTATCCGCCTTTCGCCCCGGGCTGCACCGCCTGGTACCGCACCTGGACGTCGGTGTGGCTGCCGTTGAACGCCTTGACCGCGTCCGCGTATCCCGGCGCCCAGCCCCAGAATGTTATCGATGCCATGCGGCCTTCGTCGCTGGTGTCCGGCCCGTTTCCGGAGCACCCTGTGAGCATGAGCCCGAGCGCGAGGGCGCCCGCCGTTCCTGCGGCGCGGACGATCGGCTTCCTCATCAGCCCTCCTTCTGGCGGTCGGCCGGGTCGAGGCCCGGCTCTTCCCATGGACCGCTGCGAACCGGCAGGTGCTCGGCGGGCCGGTCGGCGTGACGCCGGCGTTGCCGGGTGCCCGAACTATGACACATGATGTTATCGATGCCAATACTCGGTTAACGTGATTCGTTCATGCCCATGCGAACGCCGGGATCGTGGTGATGTGAGCGGTATCATTCGAGCGACGCAGGCAGGGGAAGGGGCGCGGATGAAGGAGCGGACGCGCGAGGCCACCGGACGGCCACCGGCGATGGCCGACGTGGCCCGGGTCGCGGGGACGTCCGTTCAGACCGTGTCACGAGCCCTTTCCGGTCACCCGAGTGTCCGGGAGAAGACGCGCGCGAAGGTCCTGGCCGCCGTCGACCAGCTGGGCTACCGCAAGAACAACGCCGCGCGGATGCTCCGGTCCGGCCGCAGCCGGACGATCGGCCTTGTCACGTTGCAGACCGACTTCTACTCGCGCATCGCTGTCACGTCCGGCATCGAAAACGCCGCACACGAGGCCGGGTACGCGGTCACCGCCGCCACGACCAAGTCTCTCGACACCTCCGCCATCGAGGGCGCCCTGGCGCGGCTTGCCGATCACGGTGTCGAGGGCGTCATCCTGGCCGTCCCGCTCATCCATGTGAGCCAGCGGATCGAGGAGCTCACCCGCTCGATCCCCACCATCACGATCGACGGATCCCGCACCGACGCGACCGAGGTCGTGGCCGTCGACCAGACCATGGCCGCACGCCTGGCGACCCGGCACCTGCTCGACCTCGGGCACGAAACGGTCTGGCACATCGCGGGCCCCAGCGAATGGCTGGACGCCTCCAGCCGGTCCACGGGCTGGCGCCTCACGCTGGAAGAGGAGGGCCGGACACCGCCGCCGGAGTTGAAGGGCGACTGGTCGCCCGCGTCCGGCTACGCGAACGGCCTGGTCCTGGGCCGGATTCCGGACGTCACGGCGGTCTTCGTCGCCAGCGACGAGATGGCCTTCGGCCTGATCCGCGCCTTGCACGAGCTCGGCAAGCGGGTGCCCGAGGACATCTCCGTCGTCGGCGTCGACGACATCGCGCTGGCCGAGTACTGCTCGCCGTCGCTGACCACCGTCGCCCAGCCGTTCGCCGAGACGGGAGCGCTGGCCGTCGCGCATCTGCTGCGCCAGATCGCGGATGCCGATGCCGCGCCCGCACCCGCGTCCGTCGAACCGAGACTGATCGTGCGCGCCAGCACCGCACCCGCCAAGGCGAGCGGCGGCTGATCCGGCCTGCTGGAAAGGCCGGCGCACCACATCCACCCGTCGTTCGACGCGACTGCCACAGCGGAGCGGCTTCTTCAGTAGCGGGTCGGGATTTTTCGTAATTCACGGGCGATCGCCGGGTCTTCCATGTGTCGACCAGACACAGCAGACCCATGAAGGGCGAACCCAAGTGAACGACAAGTCCGAGACGGCGGCTTTCTGGGATAAGCCAGATCCGGCGCGTTCGACGACCGCGCGTCGTCGGCGGCGCCGCTTTCCCATGCACCGATGGGCGACCATCGGGGTCGCGGGTACGGTCGGGCTCGGCGCCGTCGTCGGCGTCGCGTACGCGGCGACCGGTGGCTCGGGGAGTTCAGGGAAGCCGGCCGATCACCGGCCGGCAGCCGCGGGCGCGACGACCTCGCCGGAGTCGGTTCCCATCCCCGACAATCCGCAGCCGACGAAGCGCAAGCCGCACCGAAAGACCCACAAGCCGACTCCGCGCCCGTCGCACAAGAAGACCCACAGGCCTGCACCGGCCAAGACCCAGCACGCGCCCCCGCCGGTGGCCGGCGGGCCGACCGGTAAGGCGGCCCAGTACGCCGCCCAGGTCCTCAGCATCACCAACTCCGAGCGCGCACAGCACGGGTGCGGCGCGTTGACGATCAACACGAAGCTGGCGAGAGCGGCGCAGGGGCATTCCGCCGACATGGTCGCCCGGCACTTCTTCGACCACACCAACCCGGACGGCAAGGGGCCGGGCGAGCGGCTCGCCGCCGTCGGCTACCCCTCGGCGGCCTGGGGCGAGAACATCGCCGCCGGGCAGCAGACTCCGGCCGATGTCATGGGTTCCTGGATGAACAGCCCCGGACACCGGGCCAACATCCTCAACTGCGGCTACCACGCGATCGGCATCGGCGTCGCCTTCAGCTCGGGCACACCGTACTGGACCCAGGACTTCGGCTCGGATCGCTAGGCCGCCAGGGCCGTTCCGCTCGGATGCGGCAGGGGTGTCTGCGTTCGGCGGCAGGCACCCCGCGCCGCCGGTTGCCGACTGTCTTGTTATCGATAACCGGCCGAAAATAAGGCGAAAGTTTGGGTCTAGTGTTATCGATGCCATTTTATTACAGTCGCTTTCACACCGCCTGAGGAAGCCGCCAGGCGCCGGCGACCGACCTCACCGTCCTCGATCCCCCGCCCCCGCTCCCCGCCGAGGAAGCCACCTTCGCGTGGCTGCCGCACCCTGACGCCGCATCCCCGAACCGTGCCAACGGGCCGTTGCCCCATGGGCGATCGCACCCGGTTCTGCGCGCCATTCCGAGGCCAACGGCGGCCTCGCCGATGCCGGCCTCGTGATCACTGTCGGCCGACCGGAGAAACGTCGGCCATCACATCCCGTCTCCCGCCCCTGTCCATAACGAAGGGAGTCTTCGATGCGGAGATCTCTCGCTCTGGCTGCCGCAGTCGTCACCGCTGCGGCAGGAGCAGTCATCGGGATCGGCCGACCGGCCGGTGCCGGCATTCCCGACGATCCGCTGACCGGCGTGTTGCCCACCCCACCGCTGACGGTCGGATACCTCGACTTCTGCGATCAGACGCAGGCCGACACGGTGAGCCAGGTCGACCGGGCCGTCGCGCTCGGGCTCAAAGACGCCGGCTGGAAGTACATCGGCATCGATGACTGCTGGACCACCAAGACGCGCGATGCGGGCGGCGACCTCGTCACCGACCCCGTCAAGTACCCGCGCGGCATGAAGTGGCTCGCCGACTACGTGCACGGCAAGGGGATGAAGCTGGCGTCCTACCTCGACGGCGGCACCTCCACCTGCCAGGGATACCCCGGCAGCCGCGGGCACTGGCAGCAGGACATGAATCTGCTCGCCTCCTACGGCATCGACTACGTCAAGATCGACTATTGCGCCGGTTACTCCGATCCCGCTCAGGTGCGCGGTGACTATCAGGGCGCCTACACCGCGATGCTGAACTCGGGGCGGAGGATGGCGATCAGCATCTCCGCCCCGGCGTACGCGGGAGCCGGCAGCTCCGCCTTCAACGCCGAGATGAGCTGGGTCGGCGGCCTGGGCAACACCTGGCGCGTCGGCGGGGACGTCGCCGCCGACTTCTCCTCCTGGCTGTACGAGTACAACGTCACCCGCAACCTCGCCGGCTACGCCGGCCCGGGCCGGTTCAACGACCCCGACCGGCTCATCATCACCGAGGGAAAGAGCGCCAAGACCACCCCGGTCGAGTGGCGCTCGCAGATGAGCGTCTGGGCGGCCACCGCCGCACCCATGTACGTCGGCGGCGACCTGCGCGACAGCCTCCCGCAGACCGACGGTGAGATCGACACGCTCAAGAACACCGACGTCCTCGCGGTGGACCAGGACCCGCTGGCCGGCCAAGGCCGCGTCGTCTCCACCCAGGGCGACGTCGACGTGATCAGCAAGCCGCTGGCGAACGGCGACCGGGCGCTCGTCTTCTTCAACAAGGGAACCGCGACGGCGTCGGCGAGCGTCTCGTCGACCACCGCCGGCTTCCCCGCCGGGGGCACCTACACGGTGAAGGACCTGTGGTCGAAGAACACCTCGACCAGCGGCGGCACCTTTTCTTCCGGCGCGATACCGGGACATGGTGCGGTGATGTGGCGCGTCACGCCGCAGCAGAACGTCCGTGCCGGTGGCACCGAGCTCACCGGGCTCGAGAGCGGGCGATGCCTCGACGACCCCGGCTCCGCCACCGCCAACGGCACCCGGCTCGTCATCTACGACTGCGACGGCGGACTGAACCAGACCTGGACCGTCACTCCCGCAGGTCCCGTCACGCTACGCCTGGCCGGCGTGACCAAGTGCCTCGACACCGACGGCAGTCATGCCGTCATGAACGACTGCAACGGCTCCGCCGGCCAGAACTGGACCTGGAACCGCAACAGCACGCTCGCCGCGAACGGCAACTGCCTCGACGTCGGTGACCACAAGACGACGAACCTGTCCGCGGCGTTGGTCTGGTCCTGCAACGCCGGGCTGAACCAGCGCTGGTCCCGCGAATAACCCCCGACGCCGGCCGTCAGCGGGAGTATCACGAACCCGCTGACGGCCGGACCAGAACGCTCGGATGAGCGATGCACGATCCCGAGAGCCCCCATGGAGACGGCATGACCTGGGCATCACGGTGGAGAACCCTCCTCCTGACGGTTCTGACCCTTCTACCGGGCGTATTGGTCGGTGTGGCCGCGCCCTCTCCCGCGCACGCGGCGACCTCCACGTCGATCACCGTCGACGGCAAAGCGCCGGGGCTGGTGTTCGACGGTGTCGGCGCGATCAGCGGCGGCGGCGGGAACTCCCGGCTGCTGGCCGACTATCCCGAGCCGCAGCGCAGCCAACTGCTGGACTACCTGTTCAAACCCGGCTACGGCGCCTCGCTGCAGACCCTGAAGATCGAGATCGGCGGCGACACCAACTCGACCGACGGCGCCGAGGCCAGCCACGAACACACCCGGGGCGCCGTCGACTGCGACCAGGGCTATGAGTGGTGGCTGGCCGAGCAGGCCAAGGCCCGCAACCCGAACATCAAGCTGTACGGCCTGGCCTGGGGCGCTCCCGGGTGGATCGGCGGCGGCAGCTTCTGGTCCCAGGACATGATCGATTACCTGATGTCCTGGCTGGGCTGCGCCGCGAAGCACAACCTGAACATCGACTACCTCGGCGGCTGGAACGAACGGGACTGGAACACCGGCTGGTACGAGAACCTCAAGTCCACGCTCGTCGCCAAGGGGCACGGATCGATCAAGGTCGTCGCCGCCGACAACAACTGGAACGTCGCCGACGCGATGGCGAGCGACCCGGCGTTCAAGAACGCCGTCGACATCGTCGGCGTCCACTACCCGTGCGGCTACAACGGCTCGTTCACCTCCTGCTCCAGCACCCCCACCGCACGGAGCCTGGGCAAACCGCTGTGGGCCAGTGAGAACGGTTCGGAGGATCTCGACGGCTCCCCGGGTGTCGACAGCGGCAGGGGCGCCCCGGCGGTCGCGCGCGCGATCAACCGCGACTACATCGACGGACAGATGACCTCGTACATCAACTGGCCGGTCGTCGCGGCGCTGTACCCGAACCTGTACTTCCAGACCGACGGGCTGTCGCTGGCGAACCAGCCGTGGTCCGGTCATTACCGCATCGGCAAGACGACCTGGGTCACCGCGCACACCACCCAGTTCACCCACCCGGGCTGGCGCTACGTCGATTCGGCGAAAGGCTACCTCGGCGGGGACCGCGCCAACGGCAGCTATGTGACGTTGAAGCCCTCGAACGACTCCGACTACACCACCGTCATCGAGACGATGGACGCGACGGCCGACCAGACCGCCACGTTCACGGTCACCGGCGGCCTGCCCACCGGCCAGGTCCACGTCTGGGCGACGAACCTGACGTCGAACAACTCCGCCGACTGGTTCGCCCACGCGCAGGACGTGACACCGTCCGGCGGCAAGTACACCCTGACGCTGAAGCCCGGCTACGTCTACACCGTCACGACCATGGCAGGCGGCGGCAAGGGCACCGCGACGCCCGCGCCTTCCAAGTCCTTGGCCCTGCCCTACGCCGACGACTTCGACACCGCGGCCACCACCACGTCGCCGAAGTACTTCGCCGACATGAACGGCGCCTTCCAGACCGTGCCCTGCGGCGGCCGTACCGGAAAGTGTCTGCGTCAGATGGCCCCGACCCGGCCGATCCACTGGACCGATGAGAAGTCGCCCAACCCGTACACCATCATGGGCGACCAGACCTGGAGCAACTACACGGTCACCGTCGACGCGCTCCTGGAATCGTCCAGCACCGTCGACGTCCTCGGCCGGGTCGGCCAGCAGGGCAGGAACAACAACGGCCTGAACGCCTACCACCTGCTCGTCGGCGACAGCGGCGCGTGGTCCATCCAGAAGAGCGACACCAACTGGAACTGGACGACGCTCCCTGGCGCGAGCGGGAAGACGGACAAGCCGCTGGGCGCAGGCACCTGGCACCGGATCTCCCTGACCATGCAGGGGTCGAAACTCTCGGCGAGCATCGACGGCACGAAGGTCGGCGAGACGACCGACGCGTCGTTCGCCGGCGGCCAGGCGGGGCTGGGCGTGACCGACTACAAGACCGCCCAGTTCGACAACTTCCGGCTCGACCCGGGCACGGCCACGTCACCGGTCTCCGGCCCCGTCGCCGCGGGAATCGCCGGTAAATGCCTCGACGACGACAGGAACGCCGGCGACAACGGCACCCACGCGCAGCTGTGGGACTGCAACCGCACCGGCGCCCAGGTCTGGACGTGGGCGGGCGGCACGCTCACCCACAACGGCAAGTGCCTGGACGTCGCGGGTGAAGAGGTGGCCAACGGGACCCTGGCCCAGCTGTGGGACTGCAACGGCGGAGCCCACCAGCAGTGGTCGCCGCAGCCGGACGGCACCTTGAAGAACGTTCTGTCCGGACGCTGCCTGGACGACCCGGAGTGGAAGACCGTCAACGGCACACAGCTCGAAATCTGGGACTGCAACGGCGGAGCCAACCAGAAGTGGAGGCTACCGAGCTGATGTCCGTCCCCGGCCGCGGGTAGGCGAGCGACCCGCGGCCGGGACCCCGAAACCCGCACAAAGATCGGATCACTTGAACGAGAACTAATTGAAGATCGAGTCATCCAGGGGCCGCCTCGAATCTGTTTTCCCTGATTGATTCGCAGATCGAGGCAGCGAAATTAAGCATGCCCAAATTTCGTCGTAATGGCGTGATGGCATGCCCCCGACAAAGACATCGGATGAATGTATTGACGATCCCGGTAAAGCGGACGTAACGTGCTCGCAACCCACCGGGGAGTCGACAATGCACGAATCCATCAACCGTCGCAGCGTGCTGACCGGCATGGCGGCCCTCACGGCCGCCACAGTCGCCAGGCCGGGCGCGGCGCTCGCGGCCAAGGCCGCCCCCGCCGCACCACTGCCCATCCTTCCGCTGCGCGTTCCCCAGGTCGATCAAGGCCTGGAGCAGCAGCCGGATGACAAGATCGCCTGGTTGCAGGATGCCAAGCTCGGGATGTTCATCCACTGGGGTGTCTACTCCGGCCCTGCCAAGGGCGAGTGGTACATGCACGACGCGGCCGTCACGCCGGCGAACTACCAGAAATTCGTCACCGACGCCACGAGCGAGCAATTCACCGCCGACGCGTACGACCCGGCAGCCTGGGCGCAGCTGGCCAAGGACTTCGGGGCCAGGTACACGGTGCTGACCACCCGGCACCACGACGGTTTCGCGCTGTGGCCCGCCGGCCAGCCCAACGCCTTCAACGCGGGCCAGGCGCCGCTGCGGCGTGACTTCGTCAAGGACTACGTGGCGGCGGTACGGGCCGCGGGCCTGCGGGTCGGCCTGTACTACTCACCGATCAACTGGCGCTATCCCGGCTACTACGACGTCTACGGTACGAACTGCGCCAAGAACCCGTGGGGTTACACCACCGATCCCGCGCACAAGGAGAACGCGCGGGTCATGAAGAACGAGGTGTACGAGTCCATCAAGGAGCTCGTCTCCCAGTACGGAAAGATCGACGACCTGTGGTGGGACGGCGGCTGGCTGGCCGAGCAGGGCAGCGACGCCGACGCCAAGTACTTCTGGGAGCCCGGCCAGCTCCGGGACACGAGTAACCAGTGGCCGGTCGACACCGGCCACGGTGAAACCGACGCCGGCGGCCGCCCTCTCGGCCTGATGGGCATGGTCCGCAAGCACCAGCCCGACATCGTGGCCACCCCACGTTCGGGCTGGATGGGCGACTACGCCATCGATGAAGGAGGCTCGATCCCCTCCGGCGCCATCCGCACCGGCAAGCTGACCGAGAAGGCCTTCACCGTCTGCGGGTCGTGGGGCTACAACTCCAGCGCCGCCGTGATGAGCTACAGCGAGGCCATGAACATCCTGGTCAACTGCTGGGTGCGGAACATGACGGCCATCGTGAACGTCGGGCCGGACCGGCACGGAACCGTGCCCGCCGCCCAGGCGGACCTGCTCCGCAGGATCGGCACCTTCATGAAGGCGTGCGGCTCGTCCGTCTACTCCACTCGCGGCGGCCCATGGAACCCCGTCGACGGCCAGTACGGGTTCACCTGCAAGGACAACACGTTCTACATCCATCTGCTGCCCGGCTACAGCGGCACGAGCTTCACCACCCCGTCCGTCGGCGACGCCCGCGTGACCAGCGTCCACGACCTCGCCGCGGGCGCCGGCCTGCCGTACCAGGTCGGCTCCGACGGCAAGGTGACGATCACGGGCATCGACCGCACCCGCCATCCCGAGGACAGCATCGTCGCGGTGACCCTCGACCGCAGCGTGCGGCCCGCCGACATCGCGGTGGGGAAGACGGCCACCGCCGACAGCGAGGAGATCTCGCCGGGCAACCTGGCCGCCAAGGCCGTCGACGGGTCGACCGCCACCCGCTGGTGCGCGGCCGATGGCAACGCCGGGCACTCGCTCAAGGTCGACCTGGGCTCGACCAGGTCACTGACCGGCACCCGGATCGCCTGGGAGTTCGACAACACCCGGTACCGCTACCGCATCGAAGGCTCCGCCAACGGCACCACCTGGACGACCCTCGCCGACCTGACCGGCACGACCGACACCAGCCAGGTGCAGACCGCCACCTTCAGCGCCCAGGCCCGGTACGTCCGCGTCACCGTCACCGGCCTGCCCTCCGGCGCCTGGGCCTCCATCCGCAGCTTCGAGATCTACGACCGGCCCTTCACCGCCGGCCTGGCCATCCCCGCCTGAACCACTCAGCACGGCGGTCGTTCGAGGCTCGCCGTCCTGCCTTCCACCCACCCCGCACAGAACAGGAGCGGTTCATGTCCATGACGCACCTCAGGGGTCTCGCCCTGGCCGGTGTCCTGCTGACCGCCACATGCCTGGCCGTCACACCGGGGACGGCGTCCGCCGCAGCGGCGGCCCCCGGCCCTGGCACGAACTACGCGTTCGACGATCCGTTCACCTCCGCCCGTACGGCGTGGTGGCGGGACGCCAGGTTCGGGATGTTCATCCACTTCGGCGACTACTCCAACTGGGAGGGCGAGTACACCCGGCCCGACGGGACCGTCTGCCGGGACGCCGAGTGGATCAAGCGCAACTGCGACATCCCGATGGCCGAGTACGAGCAGAAGGCGTCGACGTTCAACCCGAAGGACTTCGACGCCAAGGCCATCGTCGCCGCCGCCAAGAGCGCGGGAATGCGCTACATCGTCATCACATCCAAGCACCACGACGGGTACGCGATGTGGCCGACCAAGCAGAACACCTGGAACCTGCGCGACCACTCGTCCTTCGACAAGAATCGGGACATCCTCGCCGAACTGAAGAAGGCCGCCGACGCAGCAGGGATCAAGCTCGGCCTGTACTACTCCATCTGGGACTGGCACGACCCGGACTTCGCCAGTGACTTCCCCAAGTACAAGCAGCGGATGTACGCCCAGCTCAAGGAGCTGGTCGACAACTACCATCCGGCGCTGCTGTGGTTCGACGGCGACTGGAACACCGACAATCCCACCAACAACTGGAGTCCGAGGGACGGGGAGGACCTGGAGTCGTACCTGCGTGGCCTGGACCGCGATTTGATCATCAACAACCGGGTCGGCAAGCGGCGGGTCACCGACGGCGACTACGGCACGCCCGAGCAGGAGATCCCCGCGGCGCCCGTCGACGGGCAGCTCTGGGAGAGCTGCATGACCATCAACGACCACTGGGGTTACGCGCGCTACGACACCAACTGGAAGTCCGGGCCGACACTGATCCACAACCTGCTCACCACCTCCAGCCGCAGCGGCAACTACCTGCTCAACGTCGGCCCGGACAGCCTCGGCAGGGTCCCCGCCGAAGCCGTTCAGCGGCTCAAGGCGATCGGGGACTGGTCCGGAACGGCCGGCCAGGGCGCCGCGGTCTACCGGGCGGGCTACCCCGGGGTGGTCGCCGAACCCGGCTGGGGGACGGTCAGCCGGTCCGGCAACGATCTGTACGCCTCGGTCTCCCAGTGGCCCGGCGCCGGCAAGCCGGTGCACCTGACCGCCACGGTCCCGTTCACCGTGACCGGCGCGGCGGTGCTCGGAAGCGGCCAGAAGGTCACCGTGACCAAGGCCGGTGACGGGTACGACCTCACCCCGTCCGGGAACGCCACCAACCCGTCCGCCACCGTGATCAAACTATCGATCGCCCCCCAGACCCCGGCGGCGCCGGGCAGCGGGACCGGGCTGAAGGCCGAGATCTTCGACAACGACCAACTGTCCGGGACGCCGAAGATCACCCGCACCGACCCGTCGATCAACTACGCCTGGCGGTTCCTCGGTTCCCCGGCCCCGAGCATCCCCAGCGACCACTTCGGCACCCGGTGGACCGGCTTCATCCAGCCGCGATACAGCGAGACCTACCAGTTCACCACCGTCTCCGACGACACCGCCCAGGTCTGGATCGACGGCAAGCTCATCGTCAGCGACACGACCCCGCACGAGCCTCAGGTCGACAAGGGCAGCGTCACCCTGCAGGCCGGCCGGAAGTACTCCATCAGGGTCGAGCACACCGAGCAGACCGGCGAGGCCTACATGAAGCTGCTGTGGTCGAGCCCGAACACCCCACAGCAGATCGTCCCGACGCGGCAGCTCTACACCCCATGAGTGCAAGCCACCGGTCTTAGAGTGTGTCCGTGCCGCGCCGCGGCACGGACACACGGCCGACCAGGACACGAGAACGGCCGGCGCGGGCCGCCACGATCGTGAGTGAGCCGGCGCTGCTCAGCCGAGCGTGAAGCGCTGTTCGGACGAGCCGGTATAGGCGCCGTAGAGGATGAACGCGGTCGGCGGGGGATGACCGCTGAAGGTCTTCCCGATCGACAGCGATCCGCCGGTCGCGTCGTTGATCAGGCGCGTCACCTGGTCGGAGAAGACCGGGACCGACCAGGTTCCGGCGGTCGCGCACGGGGCGATGCGCACCGCCCAGATGCCGCCGCCGTTGAATGACACGCGGTCGTAGTGGTCGCCTGCGGTCAGGCATTGGCCGGTCGGCTTGTCGACCAGTTTGAAGTGGCCGTCACCGGAACGTCGCCAGGCGGTCCTGGAGTCGCCGCACGGAAGCGCGACGGCCGCGTTTCCCTTGACGCCGACGCAGGCTCCGATGATCGCCGCCTTGATGCGGGTGCCGGAGACCGGCCCTGGTGTCAGCGCCTTCGATGCCTCTGCCGCCGGCGGGGCGAGCGGCACGGCGACCCGTGGCCGCGGGGCCGAGGGCGATGACGCCGAAGGCGGACGGGTCGCCTTGCGCACCGGTCCGTGCCATATCGCGAGGCCCACGGCCACCGCCACGGTGAGGCCGCCGGCCGCGACTCCGCTCATGCCCTTGACGCTCAGTCCCTTGGCGGTGGCGCCCGCGGTCTTCGCGCTCGCGGCCGTGACCGTGGCCCCCGGCGCGCTGTGGACGCCGAGGACGGCGCCCTGCTTGGCGAGGGGCACCAGGAGGGCGAAGGGGATGGCGGCGCGGAGAGTGGTGTTGAGGTCGAGGAGGTCGGCGTGGGCGCGGGAGCAGCGCGGGCAGGAGTCGAGGTGCTCCCGGAGGGCGCGCGGGAGGCGGTTGCCGGGTTTGCGGACGGCGACGGCGATGCGGTCGGCGAAGGCGTGGCACTCGGGCGAGGTGACGGTGGTCAGATGCGCCTTCAGGTAGGCGCGACGAAGTCCCTCGCGGGCGCGGAAGGCCAGGACGTTGACGTTGTTGCGGGTGGTGCCGAGGACGCCGGCCACCTGGTCGGGAGACTCCTCCTCGATGACGGTGTGCCACAGCACGGTCTTCCAGCGTTCGGGCAGCGACTCATACGCCCGGACGGCGAGCTCCTTGGTGCCGTCCTGCGGATCGGCCTCAGACTCGGCGGGCACGTCGGCGAACTCGGAGGTGAGGACGTGCCGTCGCTCACTGTGCGCCCAGTTCGAGGCCGTGTTCCGGACGACGGCATAGAGGTAGGGACGCCACGTACCGGACGGTCCGCTCGTGCCCGAGCGGACCGTCCGGAGGGTGCGCGCGAACGCCTCACTGGCCAGATCCTCGGCCGTCTGCGGATCGCGCGACAACCGCGCGGCGTAGGTGAGCACGGCGCGGTGGTGGCGCCGGTACAGTTCCTCGGCCGCGCGGTCGTCCCCGTCCCGGACGCGCCGGGTCAGCTCCGCGTCCTCGGTCATCCGGCCATTCTGCCAACTAATCCAGAATTGTTAGGTTTTGTCCCAATAGTGACCTGTGGCTTTCGGGGTGTGGTCATCGCTCACCCCGGCGCGCCGGGCTCCCGTCCGGTGACGGCCGCCGGCCATCGCCGGCGGCCGTCACCATCCGTCCAGGGCGTCGGGTGCCGCTGGTGGTGGCTGGGTCAGTAGGTCGTGGTGACGGAGACGCCGCTGTACGCGGTCGCCGCGTAGAGGCTGATGTAGCGGTACCCGGCGGCGGTGTTGGTGACGGTGATGCTTTCGGCGTTGTCCGGGTTGGTCGACTTGGCGGTGTAGGCGGTGGGGGTCGCCCAGGCGGCGGCGTTGTAGTAGAGGTCGGCGTTGCCCGTGCCACCGGTGGCGGTGATGTGCAGGGTCACGGATCCGGCCGGCAGGTAGATGTAGAAGTAGTTCAGTTGGCCGGTGGCCGCGGACTGGTTCGATCGGGTGCAGTTCTGGCCCAGCGCGCGGGTGTCGGTGGAGGGGCAGCCGCCCGGCGGGTTGGTGCCGCCGGCGATCGTGTTGAGCCAGGTGTCGAAGTCGGCGTCGTAACGGGTGCCGATGCCGGTGTTGTAGACGGCGTAGCCGCCGTCGTAGTCGCCGGTCCGGAAGTGGGCCAGCATGTTGTAGATGTCGGCGGGGTGCTTCTCGAACATGTAGCGGACTGCGAGGTAGCCCCAGGGGTAGGTGCGGGTGGTGTCACCGTAGGTGGTCTGCCACAGGGTGCTCAGTTTGTAGGTGTGCTTGGCGGCCTCGGTGACCGCCTCGGTGTCGGCGATGCCGCGGTAGCTGTAGGAGACGTACTCGGCCTGGCCCTCGATCCACCAGATGTCGGGATGCACGGTCTGCTGCTCGAAGGTGCCCTTCATGTCGTAGATGGACTGGAGGAGGTGCGTGTATTCGTGGTTGAGGTTCCAGACCCGGGCCACGAAGCCGTCGTCGCCGGGCTTCTGGTACATGACGGAAACAGGCTGGTTGCTCGGGTTGGTGATGTCCCCGGTCAGCGTCTCGCCGCCGTTGTCGGTGCTGTTGCCGAAGATCGCCCAGGAGTACGTCGCGTAGTCGGTCTTGGTGGCGAACACCGCGAGCCGGACATTGGTCTCGTACTGGCCGGGGATCGGGCCGTTGTCCCTGACCAGGCCGTGGTAGTAGGGGTCCTGGTTGCGCAGGCTCGTGCAGACGGCGGCCATGTCGGCGGCCGACAGCGCCTGCGCCAGGATGGTGCGCGAGACGGTCTGCGAATCGCAGGTCGAGGTGTGCGGAAGTGAAGCGGCGGTGAGTTTGGCGGTCAGGTCGCAGACGCCGTAGTAGGAGCACTGCGCCGGGTCGAGGTCGTTGGCCCGGTAGGCGACGTGGACCCACAGCGAGGCGGTCGGGCCGGTGATCGCGGAGAGGTCGAGCAGGCTCTTGGTCAGCGGCCGTACCTTGGCCTGGAGCGCGGGGTGCTCGAGGAGACGGGCCAGATCGTTGCCGGCGTTGGAGTCCAGGACGTCGTTGGGTCCACCCAGCAGGTTCAGGTGATCGCGGGCGAAGGCGTACAGGGTGTCGATGATGCTGGGGTCGGCGGTGACCGCGGCGACGAAGTCCGGGTTCCAGTTTCCGCGCCACAGCGGGGTGTAGACGCTGTTGAGGGCGTAGTCCATGTTCCCTACGGCGTCCCAGGAGCTGTTGTAGGCGTTGAGGATCCGCTTGTAGGTGTTGAGGTAGCGGCCCTGCACGTTGGCGCTGTCGGTGACGATGACGGCATCACCCAGGACGGCGCCGTTGCCGGAGCTGACGTCCATGGCGTGCGGGCCGGCGAAGAAGGTGTCCAGACCGGCCTGCACCGCTGCCGTCAAGGTCGAGTCGTAGGGGCCGACCGCGGAGGCGTTGTTCTCCTGGACGTAGTAGCCGGCCCACAGGAAGTAGATGAGTTCGTCCACGCCGGTGGAGTCGTCGCCGGGATAGGTCCTCGAGTAGGCCTGGAAGGCGTTGGCGACGGTGACCATCTGGGCCTGGCGGAACACGTCGTGGGCGTCGGTGCCGGTGATGCCGAACAGGCTGTCGATGCACTGGTGGGTCGAGGCTCGGACGTAGTCGGCCAGCGCGGATCCGGTCCGGCCGCCGAAGTCGCCCGGGGTGCACGACTGCGCGGCGGCCTTCGGCCTCGCCGACGGCAGGCGCTTCTTCACCGTCTGAAGCCTGGCCGGAGGCTGCTGGTCGGCGGTCAGCGGCTTGGCTCGCACGTCGTCGCGCTCTGAGGCGGTGCCGACCACGTCGGACGGCGCAGGCACCGGTGGCGCCGACGACGTACGAGGCGCCGCCGCGGCGGTCACGGCGGACGCCCTCCCATGGCCGGTCAGAGCGGTCAGAAGACCGGCGATCAGGGCGACGGCCAGGAATCTGACGACGAAGGTTCGGGAGGGCAGGGGGGTTCGGTGGCGCACTGTTGCTCCCTGGGGGTTTCTGCGCCTCAGGCGGGGTGGCGAGGCGTTCCACCGAACTTCCCAAGCCATATGGACAGGTGCAATATCACATGTCATAAGACATTTCGCGGCAGGTCATAACATGTCGCGGCCCGCCGAACCGGCGATGGCAGCGTGAATCAGACCCAAGTGGGGACGGCTCGCGCCGGGCGCTAACTCGCGCGCAGGCGGTTGGTCTGGGTCGCCCACGCCCGGAAGTGCGGCGAGTCGGTGATGAGGTCGCGGTAGGCGGCGGTCGCGGACTGGTGGACCGTCTCGACCACTTTGTCGCGGACGCCCCTCGCCCGCCAGGCGAGCAGGAAGCGGTGCCACACCGGCGTGCCTGTCAGGGGTTTGACGAGTACGCCGTCGGCGGGCAGGAACGTCGCCTGCACGATTGACACGCCCTCACCGTTGGCGATCATGTTCTGCAGCTGGAGCCTGTCGCCGAGGAACTCGTGCACGGTGACCGGGCTGAACCCGGCGGCCTGGCAGGCTGTGTAGAACACCCCGGGCCATCCGGCGCCGTCGTCGGGAGTCAGGAACCAGGCGTCATCGGCCAACTCCGTGAGCGAGACCTCCGGCCGGTGGGCCAGCCGATGGTCGGCGGGCAACGCCACGAATGCGGGCTCGGTGGTGATCGCGCGGTGCGCAACGGCATCGGAGTGCCGCAACCCAAGCCCTGGATAGTCCACGCCGATGGCGGCATCCAGCTTGTCGCCCTCCAGGAGTTCGACGATCTGCGAGGACGCATAGACGCTTGAGATGGTCAGCGTCAGATCCGGCAGCGCGGTACGGATCCGGGCGACCGTTCCGGGCAGGATCGGAGTGTTGGTCGCCGCGAGTCTCAGGACCTGACCGGCGGCAAAGACCGTGCCGGTTGAGCGGCGTTCGATGGCTTTCGCGCGCGCGAGCACGTCGCGAGCCCGTGCCACGACCTCCAAACCGAAGGCCGTCGGCGCCATCCCTGTCTTGCTGCGGGTGAACAGCGGCTCACCGAGGAAACCCTCGATCCGCCCTAGCTGGGCGCTGACCGCCGGCTGAGAGTAGCCCAGCAGCGTCGCCGCTCTGCCCAACCCGCCGGTGTCGGCGATCGCACACAGCATCCGCAGATGACGAAGTTCTAGATGTTCCATCGATACTCCCGGTCGTGTATCAGCCGGTGCAGCAAAGCCCGACATCGCGGGCGCGATACCGATCAGTCGCGGATCGTGGCAGCCGGAGGCTTCGTCCGTCGCGTGTCCGAAGTGTGAACGCGAAGGAAACTTGCCGGTCATAAGCCCGTACATAAATCTGGGTTATGCATGGACTTTTAGCGCGTATATCGGCCGCACAATCACTGCAAGGCAAGGTCGACGTGGAGACCGGCGATCGGCCATAATCTGTCGCATAATTCTCAGTTATGGAACTTGATATCCGGCATCTCCGCATGATCTGCGCGATCGCGGAGACAGGTAGCCTCACGCGGGCCGCCGCCCGGATGGGACTGTCGCAGCCTGCCATGACGAACCAGCTCCACCGGATCGAAGAGCTCCTCGGCGGTGCGCTCTTCGTGCGGACGCGCAGCGGGACGGAGCCGACGCCGCTGGGACGCCAGGTCATCTCCCGCGCCCGGATCGTCCTGTCGGAGATGAACGCCCTGTTCGGTGATCTGCCCGGCCTCGCCGGGCAGTTGCGGAGCATCCGGCTCGGCTCCATACACGTGGCGTGCGTCGCCAGCCTCATCCCCCGGGTCGCGGAGGAACTCCCGGAGGTGGAGCTGTCCCTGCGCATTGAGCCGTCGGCCGTGCTGCTGACCGACGCCCTCACCCACGGTGACCTGGATGCGGCGCTCATCGGCGTCATCGAGGGCTATGGCATTCCGATGGCGGCGCCGATCGCGAACCGCACGCTTGTGCCCAGATACCCGATCTTCGTCGCGCTCTCGGCCGCCCACCCGCTTGCCGAGCGCGCGGAGATCGAGCTGGCCGACCTGGAGGGCGAGTACTGGATCAGCCCCCCGGGCGCCGACGACGGCTCGCTCGCGGCGCTGCGCTCGACCTGCCGGACAGCCGGCTTCGAGCCCAGGGTGCGATATGACGCGCCGAGCGGCGGGGCGCAGCCGCTGGTCGCGCCGGGGTACGGAGTGCGGCTGGTCGACCCGACCTGGCCCGCCCAGCCCGGCACCGTCGTCCGCCCGCTGGCCGGCGACCCGCAGGTCGGACGACTGATCGTCGCTTGGCGCCGGGACAGGCTGAGTGACGGCATCGCCGCCGCGCTCTACCGGAGCCTCGCCCGGGCCTACACGGACCACGTGGACGACAATCCGATTTTTCGGCGCTGGTGGGAGGCCCACCCGGAGATCCATCCGCTGGTCTGATCCGAGACGGCGGCAGCCGGCCGAGCACCGGCATCGGCCCGACGACTCGTCGGCCAGGGGGCGACACGGAAGCAACTTCTGTACGGTCGAGGCCGGGTCACTGCGGTGTCGCGAAGTCCTGTGTCCACCAAGGGCCGCCGCTGCCGTACGTCACGCCGACGCCGATGTCCTTGTATCCGCAGTTGAGGATGTTGGCCCGGTGGCCGGGGCTGTTCATCCAGCTGTTCATCACGTCCGCTGGGGTCTGCTGGCCGGCGGCGATGTTCTCCGCCCACCCGCTCCATCGATAGCCCGCTGCCGTGATGCGGTCGCCGGGGCCCTTGCCGTCGGGATTGGTGTGGTCGAAGAAGTGGCGGGCGGCCATGTCGTCGGAGTGCTTCTGCGCCGCGGTGTGGAGTCTGCCGTCGACGTGCAGCGGACCGCAGCCGCTCTTGGCCCGCTGCGTGTTCACGAGGCTGACGACCTGCTGCTCGATGCCGCCCGGTGAGGCGCTTCCGGGAGGCGAGATCGGGCGGCGGGTACGGCTGACCGGCCGGTGGGTACGCGTGACCGAGCCTTGGACCGGCGACGGCGCGCGATACCGCCGTGCCGGAGCGGACGGCCGGCTCATGGTGGTCGGCCCTGCCGTGACGGTCGGCCTGCTCTTGGTGGTCGGCCGGGCCGCGTCCGGTTTCGCCGCCGGTTCGAGATCCAGTGAGTGAGGAATCGACCAGATGAGGAACACGGCGATCGCCGCCGCGGCCGTTCCGGCGATCGCGGTCGGTGCCCGGCCGGACCCGAGGCGCCGCATCCGGCGATGTCTCCCGGTGGCGGCGTGCGTGCCGGTGTGGCGGGGCCCGGAGCCGGTGTGGAGTGCCGCCGAGCCGGTGTGGGCCGACGCGGAGCTGGCGTGGAGTGACGTGGACCCGATATGGAGAAGCGCGGAGCCGGTGTGCGGAGGTGGTGGCACCAGGGCCAGGCCCGCGAGCAGCACCTCGGCGGGTACGAGACCCTTCCGATGATCTGAACAGGTCCGGCAGTCTCTGATGTGCCGCGCGATTCGCTTTCGCCAGACGGACGTGGGGTGGCCGTCCCACCCGGCTATCAGCTCGGACAGTCCCGCGCACCGTGGCTCCGCGCCGAGCGCCCGGACGATGGTGCGCCCGGAGTCCAGTCGTTCTTTCATCCGCTGGACCCGTACGGCGACGTGCCTCGCCGGGGATCCCAACGCCTCGGCCAACTCCGGTCGGGTGAGTTGTCCCGCCGCCTCCAGCCACCACAGCGTGAGCAGTTCGCGATCGTCCGGGTCCAGCCATCGCGTCGCTTCGGCGATCTCCCGGCGCTGCCCGGACAGGCCCAGCCGCAGGATGGTCAGGTCGACGAAGTCGGCGGCGGGATCGGGCACGTCGTATACGGCCTCGAGGTCGACGACGGGCCGCTTCTGGTTCGCCGACCAGCGCCGCCGTACCTCGTTCATGGCGACGGTCACCAGCCAGGACCGGAACCGTGACGGATCCCGCAGGCCCTCGAGGCCGTTCATGACCCGCAGCAGCGTCTCCTGCACCAGGTCGTCGACGTCGGCGTGGCCGCCGAGGGCCCGGCCGATGATGTTGTAGACGAGCGGCAGGCAAGCGGAGGCCAGCCGTTCCCGGGCTTCCCCGTCGCCGGCCTGCGCCGCCGCGACCAGCTCCTCGCTGACGTCCGCGAGCATCCGTCCTCCTCACGGGCCGATCCGTTCGACCTCTCCCTGGAAGACCTCGCGACGCGCCGCCGATTACACGAAATTCGAGGCCATTTGCGGCCATCTGCGGGTGTGCGGCCGGAAGCGATCGTGGTCAGCCGGCCGGACCGCAGGCCTCTCCCTGCCGTCGCCGTTGCGACGCCGCAGGTCGTGGGCGGTCCTGGACGGCGATCGAGCGTCAGCTCCGGGGCGAACGGCGTCGGCGAGGCGACCGCGCTGCCGAGCGGGCAGTGTCCGCAGGCCGCTGGGGCGCGACCGGATGCGATGCGGGGCTCGCGGCGAAAGCCCGGCCGAGGTCGCGTAGTTCCTGTTATCCGCTGCCGCGAGCGGGGTCTTCACAGTGTCGGAGATTTCCCGAAAGGCGGGCAGCGGTGAGGCCGAGACAAGTGGCCAATGCGGTCAGGGTTGCCGGCCGGCCCGTGCGCGCCCATCACGACGCGGTAGTCGGCCAGGCCGCCGTACGGCGCGGCCGTCCAGTTCCGGTGGAGGAAGCAGATCGACCCACCGCACGAAAGGCGGGTCATCGAATACGCCACTGAAGATCTTTCACTCGTTTGGGCTGGTCGGATAGCTGATCAGCTTTAGTGCACCGGCAGTGTGGCGGTGGATATAACGGCGCTTCAGCCGATCGTCGAATTGCATTTCTGCATGCCCAAAAACAGTTTGTCCTCTTTCTGGAAAAAGATAGATAATTCGCAGCAGAAGTCTTCCGCTCGGACAGAGAAGTATGTAATTTCCGGGCAGAAGCCAGTTTCCTCAGGGAGGGCGGAGTGAAGCGCGTGGCGCTGAGACCGGAGAACGCTCATCAGGCGCGTCTCCTGCATCTGCTACAGGACGGCCTGCGGAGCCGGGCCGAGCTGGGTGACGTCGTGGAACTGTCGCGATCCAAGCTCGCGGTGGAGATGGGCCGGCTGACCGAGCTCGGGCTGATCGAGGAAGCGGGTCTGGCGGCCTCGCGCGGGGGACGCCGGGCCGGGGTGCTGCGCCTGTCGCAGCGTCTGCGGTTCGCGGCCATCGACATCGGCGCCACGTCCGTGGACGTCGCCATCACCGGAGGCGATCTGGAGATCCTGGCGCACGCGGCGGAGCCGTGCGACGTGCGGGATGGGCCCGATGCGGTGCTGTCGGTGGCACTGGAGGCGCTGGGCAAACTGCGCTCGCGGGGGATCGCGACCGAACTGCACGGGGTCGGGGTGGGAGTGCCGGGCCCGGTCAGCTTCCGCGACGGCTTCCCGGTCGCCCCGCCGATAATGCCGGGCTGGGACCGGTATCCGGTCCGGGACGTGCTCGCCCAGCAACTCGGCTGCCCGGCGCTCATCGACAACGACGTCAACATCATGGCGCTCGGCGAGATGCACGCCGGGGTGGCCAAGACGGTCGACGACTTCCTGCTCGTCAAGATCGGAACGGGCATCGGGTGCGGCATCGTCGTCGATGGCGAGATCTACCGCGGAGTCTCCGGCTGCGCGGGCGACATCGGCCACATCCGGGTGAACGACGACGGCCCGACCTGCTCGTGCGGCAACGCCGGCTGCCTCGAGGCCTACTTCGGTGGCGCGGCGCTCGCCCGCCAGGCCAAGGAGGCGGCCCGCTCGGGAGCCTCCGGCCACCTCGCCGAGCGTCTGGCGCAGGCCGAGCGTCTGGCGCAGGCCGGGCGGCTGACCGCCGAGGACGTCGGCGTGGCCGCCGCGGCGGGTGACGCCGTGGCGATCGCGATCATCCGCGACGGCGGGCGCCGGGTCGGCCAGGTCCTCGCGGGCCTGGTCAGCTTCTTCAACCCCGGTCTGGTGGTGATCGCGGGTGGCCTGGCCGGCCTGGGCCACCTGCTGCTCGCCGAGATCCGCAGTGTGGTCTATCGCCGGTCGCTGCCGCTGGCCACCGGGAATCTGCCGATCACGCTCGCCGAGCTCGGGGACACCTGCGGGGTCGTGGGGGCGGCCAAGTTGATCAGCTCACATGTCTTCTCCCACTGACCCGGAGGCTCCGATGTCGACATCGTCCCCGCTGCTCACCATGCGCGGCATCGTCAAGACGTTCCCCGGGGTCCGGGCGCTCGACGGCGTCGACCTCGAGGTGCTCCCCGGCGAGGTGCACTGCCTGCTCGGTCAGAACGGCGCCGGCAAGTCCACTCTCATCAAGGTGCTGTCCGGTGCGCACCGGCCCGACGAGGGAGAGATCGTCCTTGCCGGGGAGCCGGTGCGGTTCCCCAACCCGACCGCGGCCACACGCCGTGGGATCGCCACCATCTACCAGGAGCTCGACCTGGTGGACGGGCTGAGCGTCGCCGAGAACATCTTCCTCGGCCACGAGCCTGGACGGCGGGAGGCCAGGCGCCGTACGGAAGAGATGCTGGCGAGGCTGGGCCACCCAGAGATCTCGCCGGCCACGCTGGTGGGACGCCTTTCCCCGGCGGCCAAGCAGGTCGTGAGCATCGCGCGGGCCCTGTCGTACGACGCGCGGCTGATCGTCATGGACGAGCCGTCGGCCGCCCTGGCCCACGACGAGGTGGCGAACCTGTTCCGGATCATCGGTGAGCTGACCGCGTCCGGCGTGAGCGTGGTCTTCATTACCCACCGTCTTGACGAGATCCGGCAGATCGGCGATCGCATCACCGTTTTCAAGGACGGCCTTACCGTGGCCAGGGGACTGCCCGCCGACACCGCCACTGCGAAGATCGTCCCGCTGATGACCGGCCGTTCGGTCGACCAGGTCTTCCCGCCGCGGCGAGGTACGCCGGGGAAGGTGGTCCTGCGGGTGGACGGCCTCGCCCTGGCCGGGCACTTCGAGCCGATCTCGTTCGAGGTGCGGGCGGGGGAGATCGTCGGACTGGCCGGGCTGGTCGGCTCCGGCCGCTCGGAGATCCTGGAGACGATCTATGGCGCCCGGCGGCGTACGGCCGGCCGGGTCCTGGTCGACGACGTCAGGCTGGCCCGGGGCGGGACGACCACGGCGGTCGCCGCCGGGATGGGCCTGGCGCCCGAGGAACGCAAGAGCCAGGGCCTGCTGATGCTGGAGAGCGTCGCCCGCAACATCTCGCTGGCCTGCCTGGGGCGCTATTCGCGGTACGGCTGGCACGACCGCCGCCGCGAGCATGCCGAGGCCGCCCGGCAGATCGGCGCCCTGGATCTACGGCCGCCCGATCCGCACCGGCCCATCCGGACTCTGTCGGGCGGAAACCAGCAGAAGGCGATCCTCGGCCGTTGGCTGCTGCGCGGATGCCGGGTGCTGCTGCTGGACGAACCGGCCGCCTGCTCGCTGAGGCAAACCTCTTGCTCCCCGACCCCGCGATGGTCGAGCTGTTCGCGCTGGACTGGCGGCTTTCCGAGATCGTCGAGTACGCGCGCTGGTTCGCCGCTCCGCACACCGGTACCGACGACGACCACACCGCTATGGAAGGGTTGTACGAGGAATTGGCAGGGGGCGCGGAATAGGTGGTCGATCGGCCGCCGTCGGCACTGCGCCCCGGTGCCGTGGTCGTCACCGACAACGTCGCGCGGTGACTACGCCGATTACACGGCCTGGATCCGCAATTCCGACAACGGCTTCGTGTCACTCAGGGTGCCGTTCCGCACCGGCACCGAGGTCTCCGTCAGGACCGCTTGACAGCCGCGGCCCGGTCGCGACGACGATACCCATCGGCCGCACGGGATACGCAGCGGACAGTGAGTTCGGCAGTCATTGACAGATTCCTATGAGTTTGTTATTGGCATTGGCCCATTTTGGCATGTCGCGGTTGTAATCACTGGAATCCGCATTTTCGCTGGCATGTTCTCGGTCCACATCATCGGCTACTGCGTGACTGGCGTCAGCGAGATCCTGGATCACCGATCTGACGTTAGGGTCGGTAGCCTTCTGCGCCGCCGCACCCATGTCATCGCCCAACTGTCGGTAGCCCGGAGCGACATTAGAATCAGTCCTGCTGTTGACCGACTGATTGTGACGGTCCCAAGCGGTCCTGACTTCTGCGCATCCGGCCGGCATCCCCGACGCCTCGATGTGGTGGACGAATTTAGGCACGAAGATGATCCCGAGAATAATGAGCGCGATGACACCCAAGGTGCTGCGGAGGGGGTCGGGATTTTTCCTCGGGGACGCCTTTTTCGGCGCCGGGCTCGGCCAGGCTGGGGACTTGCCGTCGACGGGACTGGTCTCGGAGGCGCTGGGCGGTGCCTTGGTCGCGGTGGATGCGGTGAGTCGCTTCGTCGAGAGCTTGGTGGTGGACTCGCCGGCGTGGGGGGTGTCGAGGAGCCGACGGGCCTCGGCGATGTCGGGGCGCGCGTGGGGATCCTTGTCCAGCAGTCGTGTGATGAGTGTGGTGAGCGGCCCGGCGTGGGCGGGGGGCGGGGGGTCACGCAGGAGGACGGCGGTGATGGTGGCGGTGGGGGTGTCACGGCGGAACGCGGAGGCGCCCTCCACGGCGTGGTAGAGCGTGGCGCCGAGGGAGAACAGGTCGCCGGCGGGGCCCGCGGCCTTGCCGTCGAGGCGTTCGGGCGCGATGTACTCCACGGAGCCCACGATGGTGCCGGAGGCGGTCAGCCCGGTGTCGGCGTGGTGCTCGGCGATGCCGAAGTCGGCGAGCAGCACACGGCCGTCGTCGGCGAGCAGGACGTTGGCGGGCTTGACGTCGCGGTGGGTGATCCCGGCGTCGTGGGCGGCGGCCAAGGCGTCCAGCAACGCGGCGGTGATCCCCGCGGTGTCGTCGGCGGGCAGCCGTCCCTGCTCGGCGATGCGCTGTTCCAGTGAGTGGCCGCGCACCAGGTCCATGACGATCCAGGGGGCGTCGTCGACGGTAAGGGCGTCGTGCACGGCGACGATGTTGGGGTGGCCGCGCAGCTTCGCGGCGTTGCGGGCCTCACGTTTGGCGCGGGCCAGCCGCTCCCCGTGCTCGGTGGTGGACGTGGCCGGCGGCAGCCACACCTCCTTGACGGCGACATCGACGCGCAGTTCCTCGTCGCGCGCCTGCCATACCCGGCCGAACCCTCCAGCGCCTATCTCCCGGACCAGCCGGTACCGGCCGCCCAGAAGATGACCAGCATCCACCGTCCGCGTCCCTTTCGTCAGAAGAACATTCGTGTACGCGTAACCGGATCCTTTCAGGAAGCGGCCTTTCCGTGAAGTAACTTGGTCCCATGGAGATCACGGAACCCCGCCCGGTGGGCGGGGTCGCCAGCTTCACTTCGGCGGCCTGTCGGCAACGAGGCTGGACGCGGATTCTTCTAGGGCTCCGTCAGAAGCTCGACCAGTGTGCCCAGGGCGGCGTCGCGTAGCGGCGTGTCTCTGATCTCCATGGCGATGTAATACGCGATGGTGGAGTCTGACTTGGCGAGGGCGGCGACGATCGCCCCACGCGTACGATCGGCCTGTGGTCCCAGGCTCTGCAGTTCTTGGTCGGCCTGTCTGCGGAGGGCGGCGGCGCGTGCCGGGTCCCGGGCGCTGAAGGCCGCGCTGAGCCTGGTGAGCGCGACGACCCGGTCCTGAGGCCGGGCGTCGATCCGCCGCACGATCTGCTCGGCCGTGTCCGGAAGCCGCTCGACGAGCGCGATGGCGATCCTGGCCAGCGTGTCGGCCCGCAACGTTGAGCCGGCCAGGCCCCGGGCGGCACGCTCGGCGCCTGCCGGATCGGCCACGGCGGCGGCCACGGCGATCTCCGCGTGCTCCTTGTCCCGCCGGAGCGCGACGGTCGCTCCCGGGATCTGGTTGGCTAGATAGATCGCACGGTCGATGTCGTACGGCGCCAGCGCGACCGTGATCTCCCGCAGCAGGTCAGCCCGAGTACCCGTGTCGACGGACCCGGCCTCCTCGGCCGCCGTGAGCAGCCACGTCATCGCATCTTCGGTGCCGGCGGCGGCCCGCGCGGCCTGCAGCATCACCCGACACCGGGCATCCGGGCCGACCGCGTGCCTCAGCGCGACGTCCGGATCGATCGGCGGCGCCACCCGGGTGGGGCCGGGATCCTCGACGGTTGCCGCCGGCCGCCCGACGATGGCCGCCTCGGCCACTCGACGCAACGCCCGCGCCCGCAACGCCGGGTCGGCTATGTCTTGTGCGGCACGCTCGGCCTCGGCTTTCGTGGCCGTGCGGGATGCGGGTGACGAGGTCGGTACCGAAGATCGCGGCACCTGTGCCGCCGTCACTGCGGGACCGCCGACCGCCGGACCCCTGAGTACCGCCATCCCGGCCTCGTCACGCGGCGGACCGTCCACACGCACAGGCGTCCTGGACTGCCTGTCAAGGGCCGCCTGGATCGCCCGTGCGTCGGCCGGCCGGGCCGCAGGGTCCTTGGCGAGCAGCGCCACGCCCAGAGCGTCGATGTTCCCGGAGATCTCCGGGCGTCTGGAGCTCAGCAGCGGTGGCTCGGCGGTCAGGTGCTGCGTCATGAGCGCGTAGAGGCTGGTGGCGGGGTAGGGCGGCTCACCGGTGAGCAGTGAGTAGAGCACGCAGCCCAGCGAGTACAGATCGGTCCGGTGGTCGACGCGTTGGCCCCGCCACTGCTCGGGCGACATGTAGAGCGGAGTGCCCATCAGCACACCCGTGCGCGTCACCCCTTCGGAACCGGCCTGCCAGGCGATGCCGAAGTCGCAGATCTTGATCCGGTTCCGCTGGACGAGCATCACGTTCGCGGGCTTCAGATCCCGGTGGACGACGCCGCCCTCGTGGGCAGCCGCGAGCGCATCGGCGATCTGAGCGGCGAGGTCGAGCGCCGACTGCACCGGCAGCCCGGACGGGCTCCGTTCCAGGACCCCTTGCAGATCCTCTCCCTGCAGCAACTGCATGACGATGTAGAGCCAGCCGCCGTGCTCGCCCGCGTCGAACACCGCGGTGATCCCTGGATGGTCGAGGATGGCCGCCGCCTTCGCCTCGCGCTGCAGCCGTACCTCCTGCTCCCGGCCGGCCCGCAGCTCGGACGCGACCAGCTTGACCGCGACCTCTCGCTCCAGCCGCAGGTCGGTGCACCGCCAGACCTGGCCCATCGCCCCTTGCCCGAGCACCCTTTCGAGTCTGTAACGCTCGGCCAGCAACAGCCCAGGCACCAGCGGCTCCGACATGGCGGTCCACTATATTCGCCTCGGGTTTCCGAGCGGTACAGGTCACACGATCGTTGGCGCCGTCTCCTCGAACGCTTCGGTCAGGTCCGCGAGGATCTCGGAGATGATCGCTGGGTCCAGGGGGTCGCCGGGCCGGTCGTCGAGCCGGACGCGCGGGATCTTCTGCTCGGGGTCGTCGATGCCGGCCCCGGCCACGATGCCCGGATCGAGACCGACCACCAGGTGACGGCCGGCGGCCATCTCCCGAGAGATCCAGCGCGTGACGTCGCGGTCCTGCGGCTCTCCCCGTTCCCAGCCGCGCCGGATCAGCCGGAGCACGCCGCGGATCGGCATCGTGCGTCCCTCGAAGCGTTCCAGCCGGCCGCTCGACCGCTCGTCCTCGGTCAGGGTGTGCACGGTCCGGTCGAGCTGTCGGAAGGGCTGCAGGATCTCGTAGTCGGCGAAGAGCTCGGACCAGGTCGGCAGGTCGCGGTCGAGGTCGACCGGGTGCGCGATGTGGATCGTGGCCGGTCCGGGCAGGTCCAGCGCGCCGTCGGCGATGTCGGTGAGGGTGCGATCCTCGGCGATCCGGAACGCCGTCGTCCGGTCGCCGTCCTCGGCGATCCATACCAGCCTGCGCGTGATGTGCCAGGTCAGTGGGTGTGCGACGAACAGGTCCCGGAATTCGGTGAGCGTCCAGCGGCGCCGGGTCACCATGGCGGTCTCGAGCCGGCGGACCTGGTCGCCGGCGACCGTGCGGACGTCCTTCCTGAGCCCGGCGAACCTTCGGTACGCCGCCTCAGCGCGCTCGGGGTCGTCCTTGGCTCCGGGTTTTGGCAGTGTCTTGCGCCGTTTGCCGTGCTCGTCGGTGACGTACGGGCGGAGCTGTTCGTCGAAACCGGCGACGAACCGCCGGGGCCCGTAGTCGAGGATGAGGGTCCCGTCGGGGTCGAGCCCGAAGTCCGGCACCAGCCGGTCGGCGAGCCGCTCGGGCGTCAACCCCAGCCGTGCGGCGACCTCATCGATCCGTTCCCGGGCCCGCGCCTTGAGCGCCGGGAACCGCACCTTCTGCGCGATTCCGTTCAGGTGCATCAGCGCGACGTCGGTGCCGATCTCGCCGAGCACGTCCAGGCCCTTGACCGCCTTGGCATTCCCGCCCTCGCCCGGCCAGGCGCGGATCACCGGTGCGAGCCGCCGCACCGTCTCGTCGTCGCCGAGCCAGCCGAGCTGGGTCAGCGTCCAGCCGTCCCGGGCCGGCGCGCCGGCCGCCTGCCAGCTACGGAACAGCGCCCAGGAGAACTCCGCCAGGGAGGCCGGGTCGCAGGCCTCGCGGACCGGCCCGATCCCCGGGTACATCGCGCCGGGCCTCGATATCGCGAGCATGGTCAGGAGGTGGGCGGTCGCCTCGCGCGGCAGCGCCCGCGTGCGGTCGCGCAGCCGGACCTGCGGGAGCAACTCGGACCCGGCCCACCGCCCGATCGTCGGCATCCGGTCCGGGAGGAGCTCCATCGGATCGACCGCCAGGAACCGCTCGATCGCGCGCGCGGCCTCCTCCCCGGACACACGCGCGGCCCCCACGATCGCATCGGCGCCGTGCTCGGACGCGAGGTGACGAAGGGCGCCCTCGGCGTCCTTCCGCCGCGCTCCGGGCTCGCCGAGCGCGGCCGGCACGAGGTAGGGCACGGCGTCCGTGCCGTGCCGCCCGAACCAGTTGACGGCGGCCTCGCGCACCGACGTCAGCCGGGCCAGCCAGCCGGCCGCCAGCAGCGCGGCCTCGGTGTCCAGGAACGGCAGGAGAACGGCCGCGGCGCCGGACGGGTTCGACCGGGCGGCGTACAGCGCGAGGGGGAGGGCGACGAGCTCGAACCGCGCCACGATGGCCGACATCCACGTCGCCGCCCCCGCGAGCTGCCCGGGTCGCCAGCTCCCGACCAGCGGTCGCAGCAACTCCTCGGGGCCCCATACGAAGAGCGCGGGGTTGCAGTCGGTCGTCCTTCCGGCCCGGTACTCCTCGATGGCCTTGATCGCGATTTCGCGACGCTGGTACCCGTAGGTGCCCAACGTGGCCCCCGCCCACCGCTCCCGCTCGCCGTCGGCCCAGGTCACCGCCTGTCGGGCGGGCGGGGTCAGCCCGGCCAGGACGGTGGGCTCCGGCGGCGTGCGCCTCCGGGTCCATGGTGGTGTGACCAGCACCGGCGGGAGGGCGTCGGCCGGCGCGTCCGGCGCCCGCGTGTTCGCCGCTGTGAGCGACTCGATGACGGTACGGACGTCGGGCGGTAGATCCGGCAGCACCGCCGCCGTACGCGCCGGAGCGGCCAGCAGATGCCCGGCCAGCAGCTCGCGGGCGAGCCCGGCCGTCCGTGATGATCCGCGGGTCGCGGGGGCGAGCAGCCGCATCGCGCGGATCGGGAAGCGTTTCATCGCGCCGAGCAGCGCGGGCTGGACATACTTGCGGCCGACGCGGTCCACCAGGGCCTGGAACGCCTCGTCCGACGGCAGCAGGGCGAGCGCGCCGAGCATCGTGCGGGTTTCGGGCACGGAGAGCTCCTGGTCCAGGGCATCGATCAGCAGCGGCGCCATCGCCGGACCGAGCCCGTCGGCCATGGTGGCGACGACGCCCGTGGGAAAGTCCCACCACCGTGGCGGCACCCGGTCGCCGAGCGCGGCGAGCTGGTCTGCCGAGCTCAGGGCGAGCAGCAGCATCCATCGAATCGGATCGTCCGGAGGGGCGGCGCAGCACTCGTCCACCCAGTCGCGCCGGTCCGGCACAAGGTAGGAGACGACGGCCCGCTGCGCGGGGTCGCGCCGGCAGCCCGCGAGCCGCTCGACGGCCTCGGCGTAAACCTCGTCGTCGGCGGCGGCCAGCCGGGTGCGGAGCCGGCGCGACGCGTACTCGTCCCTCCACCAGGCGCGCGTGTGCCGGCCGTAACGTGAGGCGGCGACCACCCGGGCCTCCCCGGTGCCGGGGGCCCAGTCGACGGCGGCGGAACCGAACTCGGCGTACGCGCAGGCGGCGAACGGCAGGCCATGGTCGGCGACCCAGGCGTCGGCGAAGGGCCAGGCGACCCCCCCAACGGACCGGTGCACATTGATCGACGCGACCGCCGCCGCGCCCAGCGGGTTCGGGGCGCCGTGAAGGTGGGCGAGCCCTCGATCAGCGAGCTCGGGATCGGACCCCGGGGCGCGGAGCACCTGCTCGATCTCGGTACGGGCCTCCGGCGAGAGGAGCGTGCGTGGCGCGCGCTCGTCCACCGCGGCGACCGGCGCATCGCGCCGCCGCGGATGCCGGCGCTCTCTCCACGCGGCAGGAAGGGACAGGGCGTCTTCGTCAGGCCGTCGGAAGGTGGCGGTGGATCGGACGTTCATGCCGGCACACCGTAGGGCAGCAGCCCGACAAACCGCTGCACACCTCTGGAAATCGCAGGCAACATCGAAGCCAAGCTGGACGAGGGAGTGCTCACCCGCGCCGGTCGGATCAGGCGACTCAGGGCGGTGGCATCTCCGCCGGCTTGGCGTTGCGCATGCGTTCCGGCGTCCAGTACTGGGTCGTCGGAGACGGCTGGACCTGGCTGCCCGTGGAGCCGGTGTCCGGCGGAGGTGACGACGTGGTCGACGCGGCCGCGTAACGGATCACCGCGATCCCGGCGACCACCGCCGACGCGATGGCGATCATCGCCAGTCTGCGCACTCTGGAACGTCTCACCCTGTGCACTCCTGATCCAGGCCGATGGCCCCGCGTACCAGTCTAGGCGTCAGCGGGGCCACCGGGCGTCGATCTGTCAGGTCACCTGTCAGGTCACGCCGCCCTGGGCGTCGAACATGGCCTTCACCGCGTCATCGAAGTAGGACGCCCGGTTCCAGCCCGTGCTGTCGAGTGTGCTCATCACGCCGTCGACCTGTCCGAGCCCTGTGCTGTCGTTGAAGTTCATCAGCCAGCCGCTGCCGCTGGAGCCGCCGTTGAAGTTGCACTGGAGCTTGATGGTGCCTCCGCCGCCGTCACTGGTCGTGCCCTGGCACCACTGCTGGATCTCGCCGTTGTTCGCGTTGGCGGGGTAGCCGAGGATCGTGATGGCGACGGAATTCCCCCAGTTCCAGTTGAGGCCGTGGCCACCGACGACATTGACGAGCTTGTTGCCGTTGAGCGGCCAGGTCGTCACCATGCCGACGTCGCGGCTCAGGTCGCTGCTGCTGATCCAGGAGTTGAAGGTGCGGAACTGCTTGGCCGCGAAGGTTCCGAACGGCCGCGCTCCGCTGCGGTAGCGCGGCACGAACGTCCAGTTCTGCATCCAGTTCCCGCCCGCGCCCTCATGGACGCAGTGGCCGGCGGTGATGACGAGTTGCTTGGAATCGCTGTTCAGCGCGCTCGCGGAGCAGACCCAGTCGCCGCCGCTCGGCTTGTGGAAGAAGACCTTGCCGGCCACTGCCGACTCGGTGATCATCGGCGAGACGGAGCCGGAGGCGACGGGCTTGGCCGGCGGAGTGGAGCCCCGCGGGCCGCTCGGTCGAGCGGGCGTTGCCTTGGTCTGCAGGCCCGGAGTCTGTTCCGGAACCGGGGTGGCGTGACGCATCCGCTCCGGGGTCCAGTAGTCGGCCACTTTCTTGAGGGCGGCCGCCGAGTCGACGGCCTGGCCGTCGCTGAGGCGCGCGGTCGAGCTCGTCGTCCCGGCGGGGTTCGGGGCGGCGTGCGCGGTCGCGCCCGCTCCCGCGAATCCGATCATGAGGGCCAGCGCGGCCCCCGCCGACAGCACCCATCGGCGTACGTACGACATTCGGTCTCCCATTACTCATCGCGTCGCCCGGCCTCAACAGATTTCTTGACGCGGGCCGACAGCCAGCAATGAGAGCCGATATCCGGTGATTTACCTATACCTGCCGAGTGTCCGCAAGCGGTCAGCTCGCGGCATCCGAGGCAGGACCGTCCACAATTCATTCGCGGTTCATCGGCGGGTCGCTGCCGAAGAGCCCCTCGGCGGCCCGGTGCCCTCCGGAGAGGGAAAGACCGTTGAGGTCGGAAAAGGCGCAATGTCCGGGACGGGGACGGTCAGTCGGCGAGGTCGGCGGCTTGCCGGCGCAGGGCGCGTGCCAGCGCCTGCCGGGGTGTCCCGAGGGGACCCGGCATGCGCACCAGGCTGACGCGTCGTACCTCCTCCGCGACGCCTTCGACGGGCACGATGCGTACGCCGGGCGGGACGGCGGGCAGCAGCGTCGGCGTGGCCGTGGTGATGCCGGCGCCGGCCGCGACCAGGTGGAGCTTGGTCAGCCAGTCGCGGGCAGTGTGGTGGACCGTGGGCCGCCCGGGCAGACCGGGCCAGACACCGAGCAGCGGCTCGTCTGCGGTGCCGGGGCTGGCGATCCATGGTGCGCCCGCGATCTCCTCGACGCTGACGCTGCCCCGTTCGGCGAACGGGCCGCCGGCCGGCACCGCCACGGCCAGGTGCGTTTCCAATAGCGGCTCGACACTCAGGGGCGGATCGTCCGTGTCGGGCGAGCGGTGCGGTGGCCGGGAGGAGAGGAGCGCGAGATCCAGGGTGCCGGCGCGCAGCGCACGCACCAGTGAGGGAGTGGTCCCCTCACGCGTCGTCACCTGCAGGTGCGGGTGGTCCTGGCGCAGCATCGCCAGGGCACGGGGCACGACCACCGCTCCGGCAGTGGGGAAGAAGCCGAGCCGGACACGGCCCCTCTCGACCTCCTCCGCGCCGCGCAACTCCCAGTCGGCAGCCTCCAGGGCGTCCAGGGCGACGACGGCGTGCCGCAGCAGGGCACGGCCTGAGCCGGTCAGCCGGACACCGCCGGGGTAGCGGTCGAAGAGCCGGGCGCCAGTCGCCTGTTCCAGCGAGGCCATCTGCCGGGAGACGGCCGACTGCGTGTACCCGAGCGCGTCTGCGGCGGCCGTGAAGGTGCCCCGCTCCGCCACTTCGCGCAGCACCCGCAGCCCGACCAGCGTCATCTCCATGAGCTCCCCATGAGTAATCGGCATGTCCATTATGCCGAACATTCGCTGGTGGAATGCCCTCCGCGTTCCTAGCGTGGAGGGCATGCGCCGGGCGGGCTACACGGCGGCTCTGCCCGACGGGCGGTTCATCGGCCCGTTCAACAGAAAAGAAAGAAAAGGAAGGCAAGAGATCATGCCTCTGATCAACATCTACCTGCGCCAGGGGACCACCCCCGAGTACCGCCGGAATGTGTCCCTGGGCATCCACAAGGCCATGGTCGACGTGCTGAAGATCCCTCAGGACGACCAGTTCCACGTCTTCCACGAGGTCTCGCCCGACAACTTCCAGATGCAGCCGGTCGTGTTCGGCCTGCGTCGCGGCGAGCGCGCCATGTTCATCCAATTGTCCGTCAACCACCGCACCGCCGAGCAGAAGGCCGAACTGTTCCAGGCGATCGTCAACAACCTTCGGCTGTTCGCCGACGTCCCCGAAGAGGACATCCTGATGACGATCACCGAAACAGCCAGCGAGAACTGGTGGGCCGCCGGCCGCGTCGTCAACCCCACCACCGGCTACGACGAGCGCATGAACGACGCCCTCACCGGCGCCGAGGCCACGAGCTGAGGCCGGCGCCGACCGCCCCGCCCACGTCCTATTGGACGGATCGGCCCCACTCTGGCCCCACCACGGCCTCACCCTGGCCCCACCACGAACACCACAGCTCCGCCCGGGCAGGCGAAGCCGCAGGTCAGGACTGGTGGCGCCTGGGACTCGAACGCAGAGCCGATGGATTGAAACCGGGTGCCCGGCTGCTCGAGCTCAGGCGGTGGGGGTGGTCACGGTGGTGTCGGCGTCGAGTTCGCTGCCGGTCGGCTTGGCGTCGTCGCTGTGCGCGACGACGAAGTCCTCGCCCAGAACGTCCTTGGCCACCCGCAGATGATCCAGCTCGATCTCTCCGCACTCGGCGACATGGCCATCGATGGCCTTCATTATGCGCTCTACCGTGCCGTGGTCGTGGCCCAAGCGCTGCTCTGCGTAGACGGCGACGCCCAGCTTGAGCAGCAGCTTCTGCGCGCGCCGGTGCTCGTTCCACTCCTCGACGGCGTCGACGCTGGAATCGAAGCCCTTTTCGGTGATCTCGAATGCCTTGGTAATGAAGCTCATATCGCACCTTCTCTACGCGTGTTGTCCGTACCGCCGGACAGATGATCAGATATGCGCAGGTGAGATCATAGAGCTCCCGAGCCACCGCTCGATGCCTGACGGGGCGGAGCGGACTGGCGTGGTTCAGCGCCCGGTGCGGGCGGTGGCTGTTGAAGCGGGACTCATACACGGCGCGGACCTGCGCAGGTGGCGGACGTGCGGGTCATGCTCGGGGCTTGACATGTGGGGTGGTGGCGCTCGTACGGAGTCGGAGTCCCCGAAGGCGTCCCTGATCCTGGGTTCGTCCTGGGAGGAGTCGGCGACCTCGATCAGCACCGCGCCGCCTCAAGGGAACGTGGCGGATCGCGGGAACCGCGGAGCTCGACGCCTGGCTCGGACTGGCGGCCACGTATGTCCGGCAGCACGCGCTGGACATCCTCAAAGACGCCGCCGACAGTGCCCAGCGTTCCATCGCCAACGCGCAGGCGGCCGTCACGGCGGCTCAGACCCATCTGACCGACCTCGACCGGCAATTGGCCGACATGTGTCACACCGTCCAGGCCGAACGCGACCAGGACCAGCAGAGACTGGCCACCGCACAGGCGACACTGGCGACCGCACAGGCCAACCGCGCCGGCCTGGACGGCCAGATCGCGCAGGCGCGGGCCACGGTGCAGGCGGAGCGTGCCACCGCACAGGCGACACTGGCGACCGCACAGGCCAACCGCGCCGGCCTGGACGGCCAGATCGCGCAGGCGCGGGCCACGGTGCAGGCGGAGCG